>JAEWTE010000031.1 GCA_023459655.1 Candidatus Parcubacteria bacterium
AAGAGATTAGATTAAAAGATGCCGCCAGGGTATTCCCTGGCGGTCAAAGGACTCTGGAAAGATGGGTTGCTAGATATAATCAATCCGGCGAAGCCGGATTGATTCCTCTTAGCACGAGACCCAAAAGTCAGCCCAAAGAGCTACCTATTCGTACCAAAGAAAGAATAGTCGAGCTAAGAAATGAGACTAAATTATGTGCCAAGAAACTCAACTACAAGCTAGCCAAGGAAGGAATAGCTGTCTCAGATAGGGTCATCGGCAAGATCGTCAAGACCGAGGGACTAGTGAGGAAATATAGGGTTAGGAAATTAAAATATAAATATCTCAAAGTGCCACTCGCCCCTGGCGAATTAGTCGAAGTAGACATCAAATTCGTGCCGGACAAGATAAGCGGCAGACGCTATTACCAATTCACGGCCATAGATTGTGCTAGCCGTTGGAGATATTTAAAGATATATAGCGACTGCGGCAATGGCTCGGCCATTGCCTTCGTTAAGAGATTAATTAAAATAGCACCCTTTCGGGTGCGAGCTATTAAAACAGATAATGGGTCATGTTTTACTAATAGATATACTGGCTACAAGAAATCTAGTGACCCATTTAATCCAAGGCTACATCCACTGGATATATTTCTCTCATCACTAAACATTATTCATTACCTTATTGATCCGGGCAAGCCGGCTCAAAACGGTAAAGTAGAAAGGAGCCACCGGACAGACCAAGAGATGTTTTATGATAGACATCAATTTAAGAGCGCGCTAGAATTAAGAAAAGCGGTTAAAATATGGAATATGACCTACAATAATTTAGAGCACATCGCCTTAGGCGGGCTAACGCCCACCGAGGCTCTGCGCAATAATTAAAACCGCCAAATGTGTGTGCCTAAAGCATATTGACAAGTATTCTTAATCTGATATACTTAATTTATTGCTAGTTTATGATTAAACTGGCTTTTTTATTAGCCAATTTATTTCTATTAAGATTATGTCCGAATTAATGAATGCCATCAAGCTGATTTGCGAAGAAAAAAATCTCAGCTATGAGGCCGTAATTGAAACCATTGAAGCAGCTTTAGCTGCGGCTTATCGCAAAGATTATGGTGATAAGAACCAAAATATCAAAGTAACCTATAATGAAGATTTATCTAAAATCAGAGTTTTTGATGTTAAAACCGTAGTTGAAGATATGCCACTAATTGCCTTTAATTCGCCGCTAACCCTAGAAAACTTACAAGGATCAACAATTACAATTGATCCAGAAGCAGCTAAAGAAACAGTTAGCTTCCATCCTGAGGACCAATTACAAACTGAAATCCGCGATGAAAATGGTGAAATTATCCGTAAATTTAATCCCAAAACTGAAATTCAACTTTGTGAAGCTCAATTAATTAAACCGGGAGTTAAACTTGGTGAAGAAATTATTACCGAATTACCGGTCCAAACTGACTATGGCCGCATGGCCGCCCAAACTGCTAAACAAGTAATTATCCAAAAATTACGAGAGGCTGAACGAAACATGATTTATGAAGATTTTAAAGATAAAGAAAGAGAGGTTATTAGTGGTATTGTCCAACGTCGTGAAGGACGAAATGTCTTAGTTGATGTTGGCAAAACTGCCGGCATTATTCCACCACAATATCAAATCCCTGGTGAAGCTTACCGACCAAATAGCCGAATTAAAGTTTTTGTAGAAGAAGTTCGTGTTAGCAGTCGAGGTCCAGAAATTGTTTTATCTCGAACCGCTGACGAAATTTTAAGTAAAGTTTTTTATTTAGAAATACCTGAAATCTCTAATGGTCTGGTTGACCTTAAGGCCGTAGCCAGAGAAGCTGGTGGTCGCTCAAAGGTGGCAGTAATAGCCAATAGTGAAAACGTTGATCCAATTGGATCATGTGTTGGTCAACGCGGATCTAGAATTCAAACAATAATTAATGAAGTTGGTGGAGAAAAAATTGATATAATTGAATTTAATGATGACGCCGCTAAATTCATCGCTAATGCTTTGGCCCCAGCCAAAATTGAACAGGTTGAGCTAGATACTGAAAACAAGCAAGCAGTTGTTACTGTTGACCCTGAACAACTTTCTCTGGCCATTGGCCGAGATGGACAAAACGTTCGTCTAGCCGCTAGATTAACTGGCTGGCACCTGGATATTACCACTATTGAAGAAAAAACTGAACCAGAAACACCAACAAAACCAATTGTTGAAGAATCTGAAGAAATAATTAAAAAACCAATTAAGAAAAAAACTACCACCAAAACCCCTATTAAAAAGACCACCAAAAAGACTACAGCTAAATAAATTAAAATCACCGTATGTTTTATTTTCGTTACGGTGAAGAGGATTTTCAAATCCAACGAGACTGTCAACAACAATTAAACAAAATTTTAACTGAATCACCCAATTCCAGTAATTATTCTTTTAATGCTTTAGAATTAGATTGGCCCGACCTATCTAATATTATTAATAATCAATCATTATTTCAGGCTAATAAAGTTATAATTATTAATAATTTATTATCAGCTAAAAACCAAACACTAGAAAATGGATTACTCAAAGAGCTAAATGAAGGTAACTTAGCCAAACAACCATCGCTTCAGTTATTACTTAACGAGCCTAACCTGAAAATGAAATATCGGGCTGGACAAACCCAACCGATTTTAGTAGGAATTGATGGACGAACCAAACCATTAACCAAAAATCAACAACTTCTTTTTACATTATTAAACAAAACAGCCGAACAATCTATTTATTATCAAAAACTAAACGGGTTAGCCGCTGAGCAATTTTTAGATCAATTAATTAGCGAAAAAGGGGGACAACTAACCAGAGCTGCTAAAAAAACATTATTAGAGCTAAGTAATTATAATTTTTGGCAAATATACCACGAACTAAATAAGTTAATAAATTATCAGGCCTCTTTTAATCAACCAACCGCCATAGACGAGACGACTGTCTCTTTATTAATCAATGACACCTCTAGTCATATTTTCGAGCTAATAGAGGCAATTAGCAACCAAAAACTAGCTACTGCTGCCGGCTTAATGGAGAAAATTTTTAATGATGATGAAAATTTGGCCATGAGTATCGCTCTTTTGAATCGACAAACTTTACAGTTTTTAGAAATAAAGGCTAAGGTTGAGGCTGGACAATCAATACTTGAAATTGAACGATCACTGGGTTTACCTAAAACTATCGCTCAAAAACTAATTAATCAGGCCCTGCTCTTAAAATCAGAAAAATTAACTCAATTAATCAACAATTTAACCCGACTAGATTGGTCAAATAAAAACAGTCGAGGAGGATCAGCACCATTGTTAGTTTTATTAACAATTGCTCACGCTAATTAATTGTTTTATTTACGTAGAGGAACAATAATATATTGATACTCATCACTACCTGGCAGACTTAATTGACAAGCAGCTACATCATCAACTAGTTTCATAGATATTTGACTGGCTGGTAAAACATTTAAACATTCTAATAAATAACGATAATTAAGCCGAACCGAATTATTTTGCCCATCCACCTTGGCTGATAACTCTGCTTGCTGACTACCAACTTGACCAGCGACTGCTTCAACAATAATTTTTTGTTGACCACTATCAATCAAAAGGTCAATCGCATTAGTTGAATTAGCGCTAAAAATTGAAGCCATTTTAATTACTCTAGACAATTCACCTCGATCAATAATTGTTTCAGTTTTAAAATTAACCGGCATTACCTGATCATAATCAGGATAATGGCCCTCAATTAATCTAGAAATCATTTCTATTCCCTGATAAACAAACAAAACCTGATTATCAGTAATAAACATTTTAATTTGATCACCCTCTTCAGATAAAACATCGTTAGTTGAACCAATAATTCGAGATAATTCTTGCATTGTTTTAAGTGGAACAATTATTTTTAAACCAGCTGGATCAATTTCACCCAACTCTAATTGAAAAACAACTTCTCGTTTAGCTAAACGAAAGCTATCAGTTGCTACTAAATTAATGGTTTTCTGATTAATATCAAATAAAACACCTGTTAATTCTAAGCGATTATCTGATGGATTAATTGCAAATAGAATTTGGCTTAAAGCTGTTTTTAATTCATTTAAACCAAAACTTATTCCAATCTTTTTTTCTATTTGTGGTATAACTGGAAAATCTTGAGATTCTTGTCCTTTAATTGTTGTATTATATTTTTGACAACTAATTTTTAAGTTCTGTTTGTCTAGTTTTATATCAATTTTTTCATTGGGTAAAAGGGCAATATAATCGCTAAACACTTTAGCATCAACGGTTATTTCACCATTTTTAACTGTTTTACCGCGAACTTGTCTGGTTAAACCTATTTCTAAATTAGTTGCCGCTAAAGTTATTAAACCATCTTTGGCATTAATTAAAATATTATTTAAAATTGGCATATTGATGTTTTTACCAGCAATATGTCCAACAACTGCTAAACCTTGATGTAGATTTTTTTGAAGAATGGTTATTTCCATATTCTTTTATTATATATAATATATAAATTAATAATTAATAATATAGGCTGGGTAAAAGTTGATAAGTCTTTTTTATGTTTAATTTTGGTTTAAATTTTTTTAATTAGACTGTGCTTAATTATTGGTTAAGAGGTTGACGGTGGGTGGATAATTTTTAAATCAACAATTATTGTGTGGATATTTTTGACTTATGAACAACTTATGAACAACTAATAAGTTGAAGTAATTGATTGGGCAATTTGTTCTAAATCTTGTTTAATTTTTTGATTATTTTTTAAATCGGCCTCTATTTTATTACAAGCATGCATGGCGGTTGTATGATCACGACCACCTAATTCTTGACCAATTGCTGGAAAGGAGGAGTTAAGTTTGGTTCTTAATAAATACATGGCTATTTGTCGGGGGCCAACTAATTCTTTTTTACGACTTTTACCAGTTAAATCACCTAGCCCAATATTATAAAAACTAGCAACCGCTTCTAATATTTTTTGAGGATTAGATAGGTTGTTTGATTGGATAGAAACAAAAAAATCTTTTAGAACTTGTTGAGCAATTGATAAATCAGGTTTTCGATTGTGAAACTGACAAAAACCCATAATTCTATTTAGGGCACCCTCTAATTCTCTAACATTGTTATTAATGTTGCTAGCAATATATTGAATAACTGCTTGTTCAAGCGGAAATTCTTTTTGTTGACATTTAGTGCTTAAAATAGCCATTCTGGTTTCTAAATCAGGCTGACTAATATCAGCAACCATTCCCCATTCAAACCGAGTAATTAATCGAGCTTCCACTGCTTTCATGTTACGAGGTGGTCGATCAGAGGTGATTACTATTTGTTTATTGGCCCGGTGTAGTTGATCAAAAGTATGAAAAAATTCTTGTTGAGTGCCATCTTTACCAGCCATAAATTGAATGTCGTCAATTAACAGAAGATCAACATTACGATAGACGCTTTTAAAGGCATTACCTCTGCCATGATAAACAGCATCAACATAATCGTTGGTAAATTTTTCCGAGGTTACATATATGACTTTTTTGCCGGATTTAATTAATTCATGACCAATTGCTTGTAATAGGTGGGTTTTTCCTAAACCAACTCCACCATAAATAAACAAAGGATTATATGTTTCACCGGGCCGACGAACAGCTGCCCAGCAAGCAGCATGGGCTAGTTCGTTGTGTTTACCAACCACAAAAGTGTCGAAACTATATTTTGGGTTTAATCCAGCCGACAAACAAAGCTGATCATTATTAGATTGAGTTTGTTTTTTATGGGTTATTTCAACTTTTTCTGTTTTATGTTGATCTGCTTCAAGAAAGTTTTTATTATTAGTCTCAGATTTATCTTTAGCTTTTATTTTTATAACATATTTTATTTCAGTTGGTTTTTTACCGGTGACCTTGTGAAAGGTTTGAGAAATTTCTTTATTAAATTTGTTTTCAAACCAAGCCCTGGTAAAACCATTGGGGACACCAATTGTTAAAACTCCATTTTGATGTTCAGCAATGAATGAATTTTTAAACCAAGTAGTAAAGCTGGCTTTTGACATGGTTAATTCGGCTTCGCCAAGAATAGCTTGCCAAATTTGTTCTAAAGAGGGGTGGTCCATAATTGCGGGAGATTAATTAAGTAGTTTTATTATAACAGGCTGGCGTTTTTCGGCAACCTAATAAAAAGTTGATAACATTGTTGATAAACTGTGGACAGATTATTTATGGCCCAGTATTGACCAAAGCAAGATTAATTGTTATGCTGGCCTTTAGACTGAACCAGTTTGAAGTTAAGTCTTTTTAAATTTCTGACAATATGCCAAAACGGACTTATCAGCCCAATAATCGGCGTGCTAAAAAGAAGCATGGCTTCTTAAAGAGAATGCTGACTAAAAATGGCCGAAATGTTTTAAAGCGTCGCCGCCACAAGGGGCGTAAGAAATTAACCAAATAAATAAGTTTGGTTAATTTTTTTATATGTTAAAAAAACATAATCGTCTAACTAAAAAAAATGATTTTAACCGACTATTTAAAGCAGCTCAAGCTAAATACTATGGTAAATTAATCGGAGTTAGACTAGTAGCTAATGAGCTTGGTTATAATCGTTTTGGCTTTATGGTTGGTCGTCGCTGTTGTCGCTTAGCAGTTGGTCGTAATTTAATTCGAAGAAGATTGTCGGTTTTAACTAGGAGAGATCTCCCTAAAATGATTGTTGGTTATGATATTGTTGTTTTAATAATAGCCAATCAACCAGTCTTTAAATTAATAGAACTACAACAGGAACTGACAGAAGCTTGGAAAAGATTAAAATTAATAGTATGATGATAATCAGATTTATAAATAAGACTCTGGTTGAGTTATTGGTTTTGATAATTTCGATTTATCAAAAGACATTATCACTAGACTATGGTTGGTTTAGATCACGTTTTCCTGGTGGTTATTGCCGGTTTAGACCAACTTGTTCTGAATATTCCAAAGCAGCTTTAAAAAAATACGGATTAATTAAAGGAGGCATCTTGGCCGCTGGGCGCGTTCTAAGGTGTCATCCCTGGTCTCGAGGTGGCTGGGATCCGTTACTCTAATTTAAAATTATGGGTCAGATTTTTACAGTTATTTTTTATCAACCGGTTTTAAATGTTCTAGTTTTTTTCTATAACATTTTACCTGGACATGATCTTGGTTTGGTTATTGTTGCTCTAACCGTGGCTATTAAATTATTTTTGTGGCCATTATCACAACGAGCCCTTAGATCACAACAGGCGATTAGCCGACTTCAACCTAAAATAAAAGAATTACAAAAAAAATACAAAGATAATCGTGAAGAACAAGGTAAGGCCCTAATGGAACTTTATCGTCAAGAAAAAGTCAATCCAGCCTCTTCTTGTTTGCCACTACTTATTCAATTACCATTTCTATGGGCAGTGTTTAGAGTTTTTCGCGATGGTTTATCTAATAAATCATTAACGCTTGTTTATCCTTTTATTAGTCGGCCAGAATTGCTAGAAACCGTCTCTTTTGGTATAATAGATTTGGCTAAACCAAACGCTTTTTTAGCAATTATGACTGGTGTTGTTCAATATTTTCAAGCTAAAACAGCCACTCGACAAATGCCGGCCGCAGCTAGTGGCGAAGGTAGTCGAACTGAAGAACTAACGGCTATAATGAATAAGCAGATGCTTTATGTTATGCCAGTTATGACCATAGCAATTTGTTGGACACTACCAAGCGGTTTAGCATTATATTGGTTTTTATCGAGTGGTCTGACAATTGCTCAACAAGTTTATTGGTTTAGAAAGAATTCTAATTAAAACTAAATAAGCCTATGATTCGCTATCGAAGCATTATTAAACAAGCCTGGCAGACAACTATTAATAATCGTTGGCTCTGGATTATTGGTTTGTTCGCCGCCGCTTTAACTAATATTGGACAATATAATCGGTTATTAAGTGCCTTTGATGGTGGTGGTTGGACCAGAATTTTAAATTCTTTATTTAATTATTGGCGGGACGCGTTATTGTTATTTAATTTTTCGATTGAAAATCCAATATTATTATTAGGGGGGTTATTAATTTTAATTTTAGGGTTAGCTTTAATATTCTTGGCGGTTAATAGTCAGATTTTATTAGTTAAAAAAGTTCAGGCTAGTCTTAAGGCTAAAGATAAAAAAGCAATTGAACCGCCTAGTTTGAGTTTTTGGAAACAGATCAAGACTAGTTGGCCAATTTTTTGGCCAACAGTTGGTGTTATTGTAGCTATTAAGTTTGTTTTGTTGGCCTGTTTGATTGTTGTTAGTTTAACTATGGCCGGCGTTTATTTAATTAGTCAACCAATTATTGCTACCTTTTTATATGTTTTATTGGTTTTATTTTTTTTAGCAACTATTTGGTTGATTGGAGTTTGGGGTCGATATTGGTTACTCTTGTTTTTGTCTGATAAAAATAATAATTGGTTAGTTTCAGCTAAACAGGCCTGGAGGATGTTATGTCAAAACCTATTAACCAGTTTAGAAATGTTTGTTATAATTGCTTTAATTAATTTTTTGGCCTATTTATTGTGGATTTTTGCTATTTATTTATTAGCTATTCCGTTTTCATTATTAACTATTTTATTAATAAAATATTTAGCGGTTAGTGAAATTTTAATAATTATGCTTGCTAAAATTTTATTAATTGCTAGTTTAATCTTTTTAGTTGGAGCAATGACTGTGTTTGAAAATAGTTTGTGGCTTAATTTTATTGATAAATTAGCTAGTCAAAGCATTATTAGTAAAGTTAGTCGTGTTTTTCGTCGTCGATAGTCAGATTCAATTTATTTAGCCTTGAGCAATAAAAAGTCCTACAAACCAGGGCTTTTTATTGTTTTTATATTGACCTTGGCGAGAATTCATTGTAAGGTATAAATAACTTAGTTTATTTTCGTCTGGCTCATTGTAGTCTAGATTTTGATTATCTTTATTATGAACGTTACTGAATTAGCTCGTCACCTAAGAGTCTCACCGCAAGAACTGCGGGACACGCTACCTAGAATTGGTTTTGATATTGGCCAGCGGGCTATTAAAATTGACCAACGTCTAGCACAAAGAATTATAAAAGAATGGCCACGCCTAATTCGTGAATTAAAAAATCGCGAAGAACGAGAAAGGCGGCAAGAAGAGGCTATTGCCATTGCTCGTGCCGAAAAAAGATCGGTTAAAATTAATTCAGTAGTTACTATTAAAGATTTAGCCACTGCTTTTGGTTTGCCAGTAAATCGCATTTTGACCGAGTTAATGAAGAATGGAATTTTTGCCTCGTTGAATGAAAAGATTGATATTGATACAGCCATGATTATTGGTAGTGAATTGGGAATTGAAGTAGCCGCGGCCGATGAAACAGACGAAGGCCAAGAGATTGATTTATTGGGCGATATCAAGAAAAAACAAGCCAATCAATCTGGTTTAATAGCCAGACCGCCGGTTATTGTAGTAATGGGTCATGTTGATCATGGAAAAACTAAATTATTAGACGCAATTCGTCGAACCGACGTGATTGCTACTGAGGCTGGTGGAATTACTCAACATATTGGTGCCTATCAGATTGTTCGTAAAAATAAAACAGTAACTTTTGTTGATACACCTGGTCATGAAGCTTTTACAGCGATGCGCAAGCGTGGTGCTAAAGTGGCCGATCTGGCAATTTTGGTAGTGGCAGCTGACGATGGAGTTAAGCCACAAACGACCGAAGCTTATCGAATCATTGAAGAAGCCAAAATTCCCTTTGTTGTAGCTATTAATAAAATTGATAAACCAGAAGCTAATATTGAAAAAGCCAAGCAAGAATTGGCTAACCAGCTTGGTCTTTTATCTGAAGATTGGGGAGGCAAATCAGTAATATGTCCAATATCGGCTAAACAAGATCAGGGGATTGATGATTTATTAGATACTATTTTATTATTAGCTGAAATGGAGGAAGCAGAGCGTTTAGCTGATCCAACGATTGAAGCTATTGGGACAATTATTGAGTCGCATGTTGATAAAAGCGAGGGGCCGGTAGCAACTGTGTTGGTTCAAAATGGAACATTAAAAATAGGTGATACTTTGATTTGTAATGATCAATATTATGGTCGAGTTCGAGCTTTAAAAAATTATCGAGGTCAAAGCATTAATGAGGCTGGTCCATCCACACCAATTAAAATTATTGGATTAAAAGCTACTCCAGAAATAGGTGATGTTGTTAGGGTTGGTGAGGCAGAACGAAGTAATAAAATTAAAACAGCAGCTAAAGGTCAGAACCAAGCAATTACTAGAATTCAAGATAGTGATTCTTTCAGCGGTAATACCATTAATTTAATCATTAAAACTGATGTTTTTGGTAGCGGTGAGGCGATCGAAGAGTCTTTATTAAAACTAAACAATGAAGAAGTAGCGGTGCGAGTTATTCATCGTAGTTTAGGCAATATCACTGAAGGCGACATTGTTCGAGCCGAAGCTAATCAGGCTAGAATTATTGGTTTTAATGTTAGTGTTGGAGCTCAGGTAGAAGATCTGGCTAGAGAAAAAAATATAGCAATTGAAAAATATCAAATTATTTATGATTTAATTAATAAAATTAAGAAAGAGATGCAGGATTTGATGAAGCCGGAGATTAAACGAGTTGATTTGGGTAAAATTAAGCTACTGGCTATTTTTAAACAAGAGGATGAAGGTCAAATAGTTGGTGGCAAGGTGATTGAGGGTAGTGTCCAGTCTGATAGTTTATTAGAAATTATTCGTGAATCAAAAATGATTGGTTCAGGCAAGATAGTTAAGCTACAAGCAGGTCGGCAAGATGTTAGTTCAGTCTTGCTAGATCAAGAATGTGGCTTACAGATTGATAGCCGAGAAACGTTGCAAATCGGTGATGTTTTATTAATTTACCGAGAAGATAAAATTTTTAGAAAAATGTAATCTATGGTTCAGAATATTAAACGGGCTAATGATTTATTAAATCAAAAATTAGCTGAGCTAGTTAATCAGCTAGTTGAATTTCCTGATGGTCTTTTGACAGTTGTTTATACTGATTTAAGTGGCGATGGTCGGGAGGCACGAGTTGGAGTGTCAGTTCTGCCAATTGGCTTATATGGTACCGCTTTGCGTCAATTAAAAAAGATGTCAGCTAATATTGCTAAATTAGCTGCTAAACAATGTCGTCTATCACGAGTGCCTAGGATAATTTGGCTAATTGATGATACAGCAGAACAGGCTGACCGTTTGGATCGGTTAATGAATAGTTTGTAATAAGACATGGATAAAATAGCAGCTATTCAAGCTTGGCAAACAATGGTTAAAGCCAAGCGGTGGTTGATTACTACTCACTATAATCCAGATGGTGATGCGCTGGCTTCAACTAATATTTTTTTAGAATTAGCTGCTTCAATTAATAAGCCAGCCTTAGCTTATTGTGCTGATCAGCCAGGTGATAATTTTGATTTTTTATCTAAAATTGATCAATTAAGCAATCATTTAACTCGGCAGCAATTTGATAGTTGTGACATAATTATTGTAGTTGATTGTGGTAGCGCTAGTCGTAGTAAACTAGAAACCTGGCTTAAAGAGATTCAGCCTGGTCAAACGATTGTGGAGTTTGATCATCATGAACGGCAAGACAATTATGCTAAGGTTAGTTTTAAAGAAAATACCGCGGCGGCTACAGTTGAGATTATTTATGATTTTTTAACAGCGATTGAACGACCGATTAATATCGAAATGGCTCGGTCTATTTTAACGGGATTGGTTAGTGATACTGGTAATTTTTTATATTCTAATACTACTGACAAAACTACCAAGATAGCAGCTAAAATGATGTTAGCTGGAGCGAGATTACCCAAAATAATTAGTCAGACGTTAGCTAGTAAAAACTTGGCGGTAATGCGTTTGTGGGGGAGAGTTTTAAGTCAATTGAAGATTGACCAAGAATATCTTTTGGCCATAGCAACAATTAGACAATCCGATTTATCAGAGCTAGGCTTGACCAGCGACGATCTTAATGGTTTGATTGGTTTAATCGGTAGTTTACAGGGTGTTTCGGGGAGTTTATTATTAACTGAAGAAGATGGCCGAATTAAGGGTAGTTTGCGAACTAATTTACCTAATGTTGATATGGCGATGTTGGCTGGTTTATTGGGCGGAGGGGGGCATCGTAAAGCAGCTGGGTTTAGTTGGTCTGGATCAATTAGGCAATTAAACGGTCAAATAAGTGTCTAGCAGCTCAAGGTTGATTGTGCTACAATAAAGTTATTAAATTTAAAATTATGGAAAAAATTTTTAAAGCAATTAATCACAAATTAAAACAGATTATTATTAGTCTGGCAGTTGTTGGTGTTTTATTGTTGATTTTGAGTTTTTTGACAGTTTGGACTCATTTTATGGCTCAATTGGTTTTAGGAATGATGATTTTGTTAATGGCTTATGCTTTTTTGTCAACGGCTTATCGGCTATGGAAAATTGGTCAAGATTTAAAAAATTTTTGGAAAATTAAAAAATAGAATATGGTTAATAAAAAATATCACAAATGGTTATTGATAGCCCTAATTTTGATAATTGGCGGCGGTTTATTTTGGTCATGGCGACTAATTAATAGTCGGCGACCAGCGATTAATATGGATGAGCTTAGTCAAGATAATCTTTATCATTATCGTAATGATGATTTAGGTTTTCGTTTAGACTTACCGGCTGAGTTTATTTATTATCAGACTCAAAGAAATAATTCAGCTGATTATAGTGAAATAATATTTTTTGTTCCAACCAGTGATCCTGACTATATTTATGAAGCCTTTCCTAGCTATGCTCGACCGATAATTGTTCGTGTTTATAATGAAGAAGCCTGGAATCAGTTAAGTGAAGAAGATGAAAATAAACAAGAATTTGAAAAGAAAATGGTTAAAACTGGTCGAGTTTATTTGCTTAAATTTTGGGAAAATCAGCCCAATGATTGGCAAGATAAGTGGAGTGATCAGATGAAAGAGTTTATTGGTCAAGCCCTGAAATAATTAGATTATTATCTTCAAAAAAACACCCGCGCTAGCGGGTGTTTTGCTATTCAAAACTGCAGTTATCAACTATAATGTAAATATGGCTACAACCGATAAAAAATTAGCAGTTATTGATGGCAATGCCGTAATCTATCGGGCTTTTTATGCTATTCAGCAGCAATTATCTAGTAATAACCAACCAACCAACGCTGTCTATGGTTTTTTTAGTATTTTATTTAAGGTGATCAATGAATTATCACCGGATTATTTAGTGGTTGCCCTAGATCGACCAGAGCCAACTTTTCGTCATAAGCTTTCGGTTGATTATAAAGCTCAGCGGATCAAGCAGCCCGATGAACTATATAGTCAGATTCCAATTATTAAAGAATTGTTAACAGCAATTGGTGTGCCAATTTTGGAGGTGGTTGGCTATGAAGCTGACGACATTATTGGTACAGTTGTTAATCAAGTGCCTGACAATGTTTTTAGTTATATAATTACCGGCGATAAAGATAGTTTTCAATTAGTTAATGATCGGGTTAATGTTTATTGGTTAAAACAAGGATTACAAAAAACCGTTATTTTAGATCGGGATGGAGTTATTGAATCAATTGGCTTGGAGCCAAAACAAGTGGTTGATTATAAGTCGTTACGTGGCGATCCGAGTGATAATATTGCTGGAGTGCCAGGGATTGGTGATAAGACGGCAACCGAGCTACTAAAAACTTTTGGTAGCTTGGACAGACTGCAAGCCGCGTTAGCTGCTGGTGAAAATGTTAATATCAAACCACGTTGGCGACAATTGATTATTGATAACCAGGCCAGTTTAGATTTGAGTCAACAATTGGCCGAAATTAATTGTCAGGTTCCAGTTAATTTTTCATTAGCTGAGGCTCATTTTGAAATAGCCAATTTAGTTACTGCTCGTCAGGCTTTTTTAAATTGGCAACTGCATAGTTTAATTGGTCGATTAGAAAAGTTGAGCGAACCAATAAAAACTGAACAAGGACAGAGTGAATCAAAATTAGCTCAACCAGAGTTTGTAAAAATTAATAATTCTGATTTGTCCAAAAAAATAGCTGATAATTGGAATCAACCAGTTTTAGGGTTGGCTCCGTTGTTTGTTGATGAGCGATTAGTGGCTATAATGATAGCCGGTAGTGAGCTGGTTTATCAATTAGAAATTGGTGGTCAGGCTCAAGACAGTTTATTTGGTCAAAATAAGATCAGTGACAGTGAGGTTATACAACAATGGAAGAGTGTATTAGAAAATGACACGATTAAAAAGATTGTTTTTCAAGCCAAAGAAGTCATTAAATTTTTGCTAGCCGAGAATATTAATTGCCGTGGTTTGATTGGTGATCCGTTATTGGCTAATTATTTATTGCATCCTGGTGAACGGCAGAGTAATTTATCGGCGATTGGTCATCAGGCTGGTTTAATTTTGCCAATGGTTGAGAATGAATTAGATAATTTTGTTGGGGCGGCTAGTAAAATAATTAATATTCATAATAATCTGGTTAAACAATTGACCAGTGAACAATTATTAACCATATATAATAATGTTGAGTTACCGTTAATAACGGTTTTAGCTAAAATGGAGCGAGCGGGCATTAAATTAGATAATGATTGGCTGGTTGTTTTAGCTAAAGATTGGCAGAGCCGTTTAACAAGGCTAACGGCTAATATTTATCAACAAGCTGGTCGTGAATTTAATCTTAATTCGCCCAAACAATTACAAGAAATTTTATTTAGCCACTTAGGATTAAGTGCTAAGGGCTTAAGTAAAACCAAGAGTGGTCCTTCGACTGATGCCACTAATTTACAAAAACTGGCTCAAATTCATCCAATTGCTATACTTTTATTAGAATATCGTGAAATAGCTAAATTATTAAGTACTTATGCTTTAGCATTACCCAGGCTAGTTAATCCACGCGATGGACGACTTCGAGCTAGTTTTCATCAAGCTATTACTGCGACTGGTCGTTTGTCATCGAGTAATCCCAATTTACAAAACATACCGATTCGGACTGAGATTGGCAAAAAACTACGACAGGCCTTTGTGGCTGAGTCTAATTATCAGCTAATTAGTTTTGACTATTCGCAAATTGAATTAAGAATAATGGCTAGTCTAGCTAAAGAGGAGGAGATGATTGCTGATTTTTTGGCCGGGCGAGATATTCATCTAGCAACAGCTGCTAAAATTAATGAAATAGATTTGGACCAAGTTAATGATCAACAAAGAAGAGCAGCTAAGGCGGTAAATTTTGGGATATTATATGGTCAAGGACCATACGGATTAGCCGAAGTAACGGGATTAAGTTATGGAGCAGCTAAAGATTTTATTGATCAATATTTTGCTGTTTATCCAAGAGTTAATCAATATATTGCTGAATTAATTGAACTGGCGGCGGCGAATGGTTTTGCGGAAACAATGTGGGGCCGGCGTCGTTATTTGCCGGATTTATTTAGTTTTAATCCATCAATTAAACGAGCGGCTGAAAGGATGGCGGTTAATTTGCCAATTCAGGGGACGGCAGCCGATATTATGAAGGCGGCAATGATTAAAGTGGATGATTGGCTGTCTAGTCGATTTTTGCCCAATCAGGCTAGACTAGTTTTACAAATTCATGATGAAATATTAATTGAAGCTGAACAGGGATTAGTTGCAGAAATTATTAAGGAAGTTCCTGGATTGATGGCTGGAGTTATTAATTTAGCAGTTCCATTGGCAGTTAATTCGACTGTTGGTGTTAATTGGTCCGAATTATAATAATATGTTGAATGATTATATTAATAAAAAAATTGCTGTCCTAGGTTTAGGATTAGAAAATGAAGCCCTGATTGATTGGCTCGCTAGACAAGGAGTTAGTTTAGATTTAACAATTTATGATCGACGTGACCCGACTCAGTTGGTAGATAAACGCGAAAAGATAATTAGTCTAGCTAGATCCCTGTCAATTAGTTGGCAACTGGGTGATCAGTCGCATGGTAATTTAGGTGGATATGATGAAATATGGCGCTCACCAGGTTGGCCAATTTTTTGTCCACAAATTCAAGCAGCACTTTTAGCTGGTTGTCAGTTAAATAGTCCAATGAATTTGTTTTTTTCGCTTTGTCCAACTAGTCGAATAGTTGGAGTTACTGGTAGTAAAGGTAAGGGAACGACCAGTAGTTTAATTTATAATATATTTAAATTAGCCGGATATCAAGTTTTTCTTGGTGGTAATATTGGGGTGGCTCCATTTGCTTTTATCGATCAACTAGATAGTCACTCTTGGGTTATTTTAGAGCTATCCAGTTTTCAGCTAGAGGACATGAAATATAGTCCGAGTATAGCCGTTATTACCAATATCTATGAAGAGCATCTGGCTTCAGCTGACCCATTTAATCCTAATTTTCATCAAACAGCTGAGGATTATTGGTTGGCTAAACAGCAAATTTTTCGACATCAAACTAGCGATAATTGGTTGATTATTAACGAGAAATTAAATAATATTTTTGATCCAAGCTTTTGTCCTAGTCAGGTTAAGTGGTTTAATAAATTGAATTGGTCTAGTCAATTAGTTGGTGAGCACAATCAAGAAAACATCGCGGCCGCTCAAGCAGTGGCTGAATTGGCCAAGATTAAGTCAGAAATTAGCCAACAAGCAGTGGCTGATTTTCAAGGATTGGAACATCGTTTGGAGTTTGTTGGCGAGAAAGATGGTGTTCGTTATTATGATGATAGCTTTGCTACTAATCCAATTGCCACTACTATTGCTCTTAATTCTTTTAATCAACCAATTATTTTATTGGCTGGTGGAGCGGACAAGGGCAATGATTTTGGACCGTTAGCCAAAGTAATTGCTAGTCGTCAGACTAAAGCAGTCATTTTATTTGATGGTCAGGCTTCCCCTCGGTTAAAACAAAGTCTATTATCAGCTGGATATTTAAATGAAAAAATTTATCCAGCTAATAGTATGGATATGGCGATGAAATTGGCTAAACAATTAGCTCAGGCCGGGGACGTGGTTTTATTATCAACAGCCTGCGCTAGTTTTGGTCTGTTTAATAATTATAAAGAGAGAGGTAATTTGTTTAAACAAGCGGTTTAGATCCAACCATTTTTTCAAATTTATCTCGCTCAATGGTTTCATTAGCAATTAATTCTTGACTGATTTTATCTAATTCAGTGCGATAATTATTAATAATTTGTTCAGCCAAACTACGACCTTGATTAATAAAGACATTAATTTCTTGGTCAATTTGTTCGGCTATTTTTTCGCTATAATCACGCTGTTCATGGATTTCTCGACCCAAGAAAATCATTTCTTCTTTTTCACCAAAAGTGCGTGGGCCCAATTGTTCGCTCATGCCATAGTCGGTGACTAGTTTTCGAGCTAGTCTAGTGGCTCGGCGCAAATCAGAGGTAGCGCCAGTAGTAACTTCGCCATAAACAGATTGTTCAGTTAGATAACCACCTAGTAAAACCGCGATTTCTTCAATAAACTCTTGTTTACTTTGCATGTGTTTGTCGCGATCTGGTATTTTTAAAGTATAGCCGCCAGCTTGACCACGAGCGATGATTGATATTTTGTGAATTGGATCAGCATGAGGTAGATAGTGGGCAACTAAAGCATGGCCAGCTTCGTGATAGGCAGTAATTTCTTTTTCTTTATTACTTAATAGACGACTTCTTCTTTCTGGGCCAAGCATGACTTTTTCGATACTCATTAACAGGTCGTTATTTTCAATAATTTTTTTATTCTTGGTGGCCGCTAAAATAGCCGCTTCATTAAGTAGGTTAGCTAAATCAGCTCCGCTAAAACCAGGTGTGCGTTGGGCGACTAATTCAAGATTGGCATCTTTAGCTAAGGGCTTATTAGTAGCATGTATTTTAAGAATAGCTTGGCGATCTTTGATATCTGGTTCATCTAAAATTACTTGGCGATCGAAGCGACCTGGTCGCAATAAAGCTGGATCTAAAACATCAGGCCGATTGGTAGCAGCCATAACAATAACATTAGTACCAATTTCAAAGCCGTCCATTTCCACTAGTATCTGGTTAAGGGTTTGTTCTCGCTCATCATGAGATCCCCCGAGTCCAGCTCCACGACGACGACCAACTGCGTCTATTTCATCAATAAAGACAATACACGGTGCGCTTTTTTTGGCTTTTTTAAATAGATCTCTGACTCTGGAAGCACCAACTCCAACAAACATTTCGACAAATTCTGAGCCGGATAGACTAAAAAAAGGAACATTAGCTTCGCCAGCAACAGCTCTAGCTAGTAGAGTTTTACCGGTTCCTGGACTGCCTAATAATAAGACACCTTTAGGAATTTTAGCTCCTAAGTCAGTGAATTTTTTTGGTTGTTTTAAAAATTGGACAACTTCTTGTAGTTCTTCTTTAGCTTCTTTGACACCGGCAACATTTTTAAAACTGATTTTATTTTTGCGACGATCTATTTCTTTGGCCGTAGTTTGACCAAAACTGATTGCTCGATTATTAGCTCCTTGAGCCGAGCGCATAATAAAATAAAAAATACCAACGAATAATAACAGTGGTAAAACCAATGGTAAAATAGTGGATAGAATAAAGCTGCCAGTCGAGCTACCCTTAATTTTAATATTAACTGCAGCCATTTTTTCTGGGCTAACCTGGTAATTTCGCAATAATTGGCTAAGACTTTCGCCTGGTTCTTTGGTCATCGATTGTTGGCGGTCATCTTTTAGATTAATTTCCAGATTGTCACCACTAACAACAATTGATGAAACCTCCTCATTATTAATTTGTTGGATTAATTTTTCTAAGCCGATTTTTTCAATTTGGACCCCTTTGGAGGTGTAAAGACTGAATAAATAACTGATACTTAGAAAAATGATTAAGATTAAAAAGAAATTTTTGAACAGATTTTTCATAAAAATAAATAGTTTTAGTGTTTCCAGTATAACCTAAGCTTAGCGGTTTGACAACAATAAAACCGCCCAAGGGCGGTTTTATTGTTGTTGAGATTGATGATTTATTCAGTTTTTTCTTCAGTAGTAGTTTCTTTTTTAACAGTTTTTTTAACTGCCGGTTTTTTAGGTTTGGCTGTTGGAGTTTGATCTGCGGTTGATTCGGATTTATCAGCAACTTTTTTAGTTTTTTTAATTTTTGGTTCGACAGCTTTTTCTTCAGTAGTAGTTTCTTTTTTGATTTTTTTATTAGCGCTAGCTAGACCAAGACGATGATTTTCTGGTTCTAGAGAAATAATAGTAAACTCGGCGTTATTATTAGGAGTATAGGCTTCGGTTATTTTTTGTCCAGGATCTAAAGATAATTGGCTGATATGAGCTAATCCATGAATGTCATTGTCTAATTCGACAAATAAACCAAAAGGATTAACTTTCAAAACCAGACCAGTTACTTTTTGTCCAACCTTGTATTTTTGTGAAACATCTTGCCAAGGATCGTTGATTAATTTTTTAGCAGATAAGAAAATCTTGGAACCATCAATAGAAATAATCTCGGCTTTAATATTGTCACCAATTTTATAAAGTTCATTAATATCATCAATTCTTTGCCAAGCTAGTTCACTAATATGAATTAATCCTTCTAGATTGTTATCAAAATTGATAAATAAACCAAAACCGGTGATAGCGGTGATCGCTCCTTCAACAACACTGCCAACGCTATAACGGGAAATGATGTCTTTTTGTTTATCTTGCCAAGCGTCTTTTTCGCTGACGATTAATTTTTTATCATCTTCATCTAAGGTCATAACGCGGACCTCTAATTCGGTGCCAACCAGTGTTTTTAATTTTTCTAAAATCTTGGTTTTATCGCCACCACTAACTCGTGGATAATTCTCTGGGGATAATTGAGAAACAGGTAAGAAACCAGTAATTTGTGAGTGAGCAATAATAAGACCACCTTTATTAGCATCCAAAACTTTGATCTTGATATTGGCTTTGCTGGAATAGGTTTCTTGTAGACTGAGCCAGGCTTTTTGTTCTCCAGCGTGGCGGAAGGATAATTCTAAATCACCATTTTCATTGTCCGTATCAATGACTGTGGCTTCAATTTCTTCGCCAGCTGGTAATTTAGCATAATCACTGGAGTCAAAATAAAGCTCACGACCGCGAATAATTCCGGTCATAACGCCGTTGATATCCAGTTTAACTTCCGATTTGGAAGTAGAAATTACGCGACCAATAATTGTATCACCAACCTTAGGGATGACTACTGGGTCTTTTTCTAATAGATTGGCAAATTCTTCACTGTTGTTCAATTGAGTCATAAAAAAATAACTAGGTTTGCACCTAGTGTAATGATTAACCCCGGAAAATATAGTTTTACCGAAGCCTTTTGGCCACCCATACCAAAAGTTTTAAATAGGTGTGTAAGCATAGTAAGTGATTATTAAAAAAAAGGCAAGCCCCTGTATCAGTCCATCTCATTTTGGACAAGTGTCCGTTATTTAATAAAAATTGAAAGGGCGATTGGAGTCGCAGGCTCCAATGTGGCCTCTTAGTATTATACCAAATCAGCCAATCTACTAATTTAACATTAAATTCAGCAGTATTATCTAACCAAGCCTCATGCCAATCAATAAATTCTTCTTGAATAGTTCTATTAAACTTCTCAATGTGTCCATTACGATACGGTCGGCCTGGATAATTCCAATAATGCGTGACATCTTGCTCGTTTAAATAATTCATGAAGTGTTGATGGAACTCACTACCATTGTCAGTTTGGACTGCTATAGCTACAAATGGCAAAGCCATTTGTAGCTTCTGAAAAAAATCTTTAGTGTTAGCACTACTAGCTTTAGTATAGCACCAAGCAAAGGCGGGACGGCCATAGGTATCTATGGCCGTTACTATATATCTTTTTAAACCGTTAACAAATCTAACCACTGTATCTATCTCTACTAATTCTCCTGGACTGGTTACTATTAAATCGTTGGGTTTTCTTAATCTTTTACGTCTAGCAACTACTTTAATCTTACCAAAATGAGAAACCTTTTGTCTTTGATGATATATCTTCTTATCTTTAATAATTCGTCCGATCTTAGATTCGGATAGTTTAGTGAGGCCGTTGGCCTCACTAAACTGATCTAAAAAGATTTTCAGCTTGGCTTTACCCATATTAGGACAAACCTCTAGTCTTAATCTTTTAATCTCAACTAACAACAAGGAATCGATAATGCGACGATTATTATTCTTTCTAGCTTGGCTGCCGGGACTTAAACCTTCTACTCCTTTATCTCTAAGTATCTTCTGCCAGAGATATAGAGTTGACCTACGAACGCCATAGGCGTCCTTGGTCGCCTTAAGACCATGACAACGCCAAAAATCTAATATCTTTATCCTTTGTTGAGCTTCTTTAGTAACCATATGACCATGTTTATTTGCATAGTCATATAATCTAGCAAATCCTGAACAATTGTGATACTTAAATATTAATTGCATACATTTTGTCCTCCTGCGGAGTCCAAAATGAGAGTGAACTTATTCAGCCCCAATCTAATAATCATTTTTTATTTATGGATATTTTTTAGCTTATATATAGTAAAAAAGTGATTATATTGCCCTAGAGGTATTGACAATTTTTTATAACCGTGCTAATATTATCGGTCACTCTCGAAAACTACCCATGCTTACTTATTTAATTTATAAAAGCTTAGGCTTGAGAGTGTTTAAGTTATATTTTATGGATTATTCGCGGTACACGATCCGCCTGCTCAACAAAAAACAAGTCAGACAAATTAGCCGCTTATTGGTAACGATCGTAGTTTTTGAGTTTTTATTTTTTCCAATACCGATTTTAGCCAGTCAAAACAATGAACCAAATGGACCAGCTGATTCATTATCCTTTAGCTTAGATGTTAATGATATTCAGCCGCGTGATTTAGCCGGTGAGCGATGGTCATTAAGAATGCCGGCCAGTGAAATAGTGGTTGAAGAAATTATTCGACGAACTGATGAGTTTAGTGGACGATTAATTAGAAGTAGTCAGCACGTTATAACTGCTTATAATTCTGACGTGGCCCAATGTGATGACACCCCTTGTATTACGGCTAATGGTTTTAATGTTTGTGAACATGGAATTGAAGACACAGTGGCGGCTAATTTTTTACCAATGGGTACTAAAATTAGAATTCCTGATTTATTTGGTGATCGAGTATTTATAGTTCGTGATCGGATGAATCGTCGTCATCAGAGTCGTGTTGATGTTTGGATGAAAGAATATAAAGATGCCAAACAATTTGGTATTAAGGTAGCAACGATTGAGGTTCTCAAATAATTAACCAGTTCTTTGATATAAAAAGAAAACACCGCCTTCAAGACGGTGTTTTCTTTAAGTTCTAGCCTTAAAAGAATTATTTTTTAGCTTTAGTGGTCTTAGTAATAGGCTGACCGGTATTGAGCCGTTTTTGTAGCCTTGACTTCTTACGACTAGCCGTATTTTTTTTGATGACGCCTTTTTTAACGGCCTTGTCTAGAGTTTTAATGGTTTTTTTAACCAAATCTAGTGCTTCAGTCGTTTTGGCATCAATGGCTCGGCGGCTGCCTTTGACCATTTTTTTAATTTCTTGACGCACTTCCTCGTTACGAGCAGTGCGACCTTTGCCTTTACGTAATTCTTTTTTGGCTGATTTTAAATTAGGCATAATTTGAATTAACCGAAATAAATTCGGAGTATGAGAGCGATTATTAATGTATCATGATGCTGATTTTTTGGCAAGATGAAATAGTTTTGGCCAACCAAGGATTAAGACTGAACCAAGCATAATTAATAATAAACTGAACCATTGTGGCCAACGCCAACCCAGTAATTGCCAGGTTAAATCTTGGCGGAAAAATTCCATGATTAAGCGAATAGTTCCATAGCCGAGTAAATAGACACCAACAATTTTAATGGTAGAAATTCGGTAGCGATTTAATTGATAAAGTAAAATAGC
>JAEWTE010000032.1 GCA_023459655.1 Candidatus Parcubacteria bacterium
GCTGGATTAGATCGTGGGGTGCGGCCAATTGGCGACTGGTCAATCTCAATAATTTTATTGATATGTTGCAATCCGTCAATGCGCTCGTGTTTGCCTGGATCATCAGCGGCTTGATAGAATTTTTGCTTAAGGGCGCGAGCTAAGATATCGGTCACCAAAGTAGATTTTCCTGAGCCGGAAACGCCAGTAACAGCAATAAATTTACCTAAAGGAAAATTGACAGTCAGATTTTGTAAATTATTTTGTTGAGCACCGACAATAGTTAAAAAGTGGCCATTGCCAGCTCGGTATTTTTGGGGTGTAGGGATTGATTTCTGACCAGATAGATATTGGCCAGTTAGTGATTTGGGATTAGCCATAATTTGTTTGGCTGTGCCTTGAGCAATTATTTTGCCACCATGTTTACCAGCTCCAGGACCGACATCAATAATATTATCAGCCGCTAGCATGGTTGCTTCATCGTGCTCAACTACTAAAACACTATTACCAAGATCGCGTAAATTCTTAAGAGTATCAATTAATTTGTCATTATCTTTGGGATGTAGGCCAATTGAGGGTTCATCTAAAACATAGAGAACGCCAGTTAGAGCTGAACCAATTTGAGTAGCTAGTCTAATGCGCTGAGCTTCACCGCCAGACAGGGTATTAGTTGGACGATTAATAGATAGATAATCTAAACCAACATTAAGCAAAAATTGTAGTCGGCCAATAATTTCTTTAAAGATTAGTTGACCGATTTGTTTTTGTTTGGCGGTTAATTCACCATTGCTAATTAATTGTTCAAAAAAAATATAGTTTTTAGCAATAGTTTGTTCAGTTAACTCATAAATTGACTTATTAGCCAGTTTAACGGCCAAGAATTCTGGTTTAAGTCTTTGGCCGTGGCAGACTGGGCAGGGAATAGTCCGCATATATTTTTCAATTTCAGTTCGGACAAAATCACTTTCGGTTTGTTGATAGCGCTGATAAAGATTAGGAATAACACCTTCAAATTTAGTGTGTAATTGATTTTGACCGGTGGTGCTCGGTAGAGTGTAAACCAAATCGCCAGTGCCGTTCATTAGGACATCTAATTGTTCGGTGGTTAATTTTTTTAGCGGAGTATTAAGATCAAAATTATATTCATTGGCCACTGCACCAATAACCCTAGTCAGCCATAATTGGCTGGAATAACCATAATGAGACCAAGGTCGAATGGCTCCTTGGGCAATGGTTAGATTATTATTAAAAACTAATTCAGGAATAATTTCCAATTTAGTTCCCAACCCAGCACAATGTGGGCAGGCACCATGCGGTGAATTAAAAGAGAAACTGCGCGGTTCAATTTCCGGCAGACTAATGCCACAACGAGGACAAGCGAATTGTTGTGAATAAATTTTTTCTTCAGGATTATCTTTATTTAAGCCAACTGTGCCAACTAGTCCATTAGATAAATCCAGAGCTTTATCGATAGATTCAGTTAATCGGCCACGGTTTTCTTTTTTATTATCAATAGTTAGACGATCAATGACAATTTCTAAATTATGTTTTTTTTGTTTATCGACTGCTAGAGTTTGAGCTTCTTCTAAATCATAGAAACCACCATCCCAACGAACGCGACTAAAGCCAGCTCGGGCAATGGCTAATAAGACATTTTTGTGTTCGCCTTTTTTATCACGGACTAGTGGTGATAAAATGGCGGTTTTTTGGCCAGTACTATTTTTAATAATCTGATCAACAATCTCATCTAGGGTATTAGCTTTAATGGGATCACCACATTGTGGACAGTGCGGTTGGCCGACTCGGGCATAGAGTAAGCGGAGATAATCATAAATTTCAGTAATTGTGCCGACTGTAGATCGAGGATTATGTGAGGCTGATTTTTGATCGATTGAGATGGCTGGTGATAATCCTTCAATTAAATCAACATCAGGTTTATCCATTAAACCTAAGAATTGACGAGCGTAGGCTGACAGAGATTCAACATAGCGGCGTTGCCCCTCAGCATAGATAGTGTCAAAGGCTAGTGATGATTTGCCAGACCCAGATAGGCCAGTAATAACTACTAATTGACCACGAGGAATGTCTAAATCAATATTTTGTAGATTATTAACGCGGGCGCCGCGGATTTTCAGCCAGTCCTGAGAGACGGTTTTAGGGGCCATATAGATAAAATTAGTCAGCTCAATTAAATCGGTATTATAGCTGAAATTGACTGATTAGTCAAAGGTGGCTAATAGTCATTGACAGTTAGTTGATGATAGTTTAATCTAAAATGTCGTACATCAAATTAAAAAAGGAGAGTTCAAGATGATTATTTTATCGAGTCTAAGCGACAGCAAAGAGATAGTCGGAGTGGTTGAACAAATTATCGGCCAAGACAAAAATAAGCCGATTTATTTTATCGGTCATCACCCTTCAATGGGATTAATGACGGTTATTGATGGTTTGATTAGTAAAGGATATTGTCAAAACAATGTAATAACCAATCAATCCGGAGGAGAAAATTGTGAGTGTGGTCAGCGAGACTGTGCTTGCAAAATGTTGAATAAAAGGCTTTTAGATAATCTGTTTTTGTTCAACGAGACTCAATACCCAGATTTAATAAAAATAATACCACAGTTGGGATCTGCGGTTATTTGGGTGATAAACACTGAACATCCTCAGAAAGAGGAAATAGTCCAGTGGGTTTCATAATTGCTTCTCTCTTAAATTAGCCATGGAACAATCCGTGGCTTTTTTATTTGAGTTAGTAAATTGGTCGGGGTGACCCGATTCGAACGGGCGACCTCAGCGTCCCGAACGCTGCGCGCTAGCCAACTACGCCACACCCCGACAAAGTGGACTTAGCGAGAATCGAACTCGCGTCTCTGCAATGCGAATGCAGTGTCGTACCACTAGACCATAAGCCCTAACTATTATTAGGTTTTTAGCTTACACTTAATCGTTATCTAATTCAATACCAATAAAAAAATTTTTCGTCAAGCAGAACTGTTTAAACTTGATGTTGTTGTCTAATTTGTTGATCTTCAGCTGATCTTTCTTCAGCGATAATTGATTTAGCTTTTTGTCTTAACTCGGCTAAATCTAGGTTGATAAGTGGTTGGGCTAATTTTAATAAAGCGTCTTGATTATTGAGCTGTGGATTATTAATAACATCGGCTAAAATGATATCTAAAATGGTACCAATTTGTGGTCCTGGTTTTAGTTCAAATTTGGTTATTAGGTCGGTGCCGTTGATTTTGAGCATCTTAACTGAGACTGGATCATGGCGAACTTTATCGAACATGTATTCTAAGTGGCGTAATTTATAGGGCTTGGCCTTGACTGTGCCTGAACCGAGCCGGTCGGCGATGCGCAAGTCAATTAGATCAGCCAGATTTTGTTCGCCAGTTTTAGCAATCAGACGTCGCACTGAGGCTTCAGTGACCTCACCAACATTATAATAAAACATATGATTGCGGACTAAATTGACAACGCGGTCAATTTCCTGATTGGAAAAGCGCAGTCTAGTCATAATTTTATTGGTCAATTTAGCGCTGATATATTCGTGGTTATAAAAAGTCGTTTGTCCTTTAATAATTTTTTTAGCTCTAGTTTTGCCAATATCGTGCAATAAGGCGGCTAAGCGTACTAAATAATCATCGCTAGGACAGTGTTTAAGTGATAGTAGATTATGATCGAAAACCGTATAAATATGATGATGATTTTGTTCAACGCCGTAACCTTCTTCTAGTTCTGGTAAGATATATTGGAGTAATTTAACATCGTGTAATTTTTTAATGCCTTCATAAGCTCGTGGGCTAGCTATAATTTTAATTAGTTCATCACGAATACGTTCGTTGGCGATAAATTTTATACTACCAGCTAATTTTAGCATGGCTCGTTCAGTTTTTGGTTCAATGGCAAAACCGAGACGACAGCTAAAGCGGATAGCTCGTAATAAACGCAAAGCGTCTTCTTTAAAGCGATCAGCTGGCTCACCAACTGTTCGAATAATTTTTTGATTTATATCTTTTTGTCCACCATAGTAATCAATAATTTCACCAAATTGATCCATGGCCATGGCGTTGATAGTAAAGTCGCGACGGCTTAAATCATTTTCTAATTCATCCTCAAAGATGATTTTATTAGGATGGCGATGATCGTCATAGTCGGCTTCACTGCGATAGGTGGTAATTTCTAAAACTGGGATGCTGTTAGCTAAATGAATCGGCCAGAGAACTGTGCCAAAATTATTTTCATATTTGCTACCAGGAAAAATAGATAAAATATCATCAGGTCGGGCATTGGTGGTGATATCCCAGTCTTTCGGTGCTTGACCCATTAGTAAATCGCGGACACAACCACCGACGACATAGGCTTCAAAATTGGCTTGATATAAAGTTTTTAAAGATTGTTGAACGTAGTCTGGCAAGTAGGCTAGTTTTTGTTTGGCTGTTAATTGTTGATCGTTTTTTTTCATCTATTATTGTAATGATTTAGCCGGCTGTAATTTGGCTAAAAATTGGTTATATTTTTTAATTGATTCATTTAGTGAATTAACCAAATTATTGTATGATTGACGAATAGTCTCATAAGCTTGAATAATTTGATTATAAAGAGGAACGGTTTGGTTATATTGATTAGTTTGGCCAGTTGCTTTCAGTTGGTTGAGAGTAGTTTGATATTGTTCAATTTCAGTTTGTTTTAATTGAATTTCTGGCCAAAGAGTTTGAGTTTGTTGACGTAAATCTTGGCTAATTGTTTGTTGATTAATAATATTTTGTAGCAATTGTTTTAATTCGCCTAGTCCATTATAGTTTTGGCCACTTGATTGTTTAATTATTCGAGGTGATGACAACTTACCAGTTGGTTGCCAATTTGGCAATGAAGTGGTTGATACTTGGGCTTGCCCATCAATATTTTCGGGGACTAAGCCGATTCTATAAAATTGAGTGGTTTCCAAATAACAATAGCCACTGGAATAATTAGCATCAGTTGTTGGACAAGCTATTCCTAAAGCCATATGATTAGCCGATTCATAAGATAATAGGGTTGTGCCATAACCTAGTTGATGAAAGATCAACCAACCAAGTAAGGCTTTATCAGTGCAAACACCTCGATTAAGATAAAGGGTTTCATAGGGATAATTGGGTTTGGCCTGATTGGGGCTTGATTGAATCAGCTGGCCACGAGCATCATCATAGGGAATTGATTGGAGGAAGGCGGCGGCCAGATCAGCAGTTTGATCTTTACTTAAATTTTGTTTGGCGGCTTGTTGTTGTAATTGTTCGACGATTTGTTTAATAATTTTATATTGGTTGGTATCGTCTAAAAATTGACTATAATATTTTTCTTGCCAATTGTCTGGTAACGAACCGCTATAGGTAAAGACTTTTGGTTGTTTAGTATAATAATTATAGGTTGATGTTGGTAATTCTAGAGCAATAGTATATTCTTGATCATTCCACCACCAACGCCAAGTTTTGGTGTTTGGATTAGCAGTTGTTGATGGTGAAGCTATCGGTGAAAAGCTTAATTGTCCTAGCGGGATTGGATCAATATGTTCATCAGCAGCACCTACGGCGGTTTCTTTCATAATACGGAAGGCATCAGCTGGCCGTCCTAGATAATGGATTTTTTTATTATTGGGTTCAAAATAATAGGCCTTGCCATTGTCTTGGGGTTTGATTAGAATTCGACCAAGTAATCGTTTGATTTTATCGGTTGATAATTGATTTTTTTCTAGTAAACTAAAATCAGCATTGCTGATGCCAATAGCTAGTCCTTTCATTACTTGGAAAGCATCAGCTGGGCGCCCCAAGTAATATTTCTTGTCATCAAGCGGGTTTATATACCAGGCTTCACCATGACCTTCAACGGCTAATAATATTTTACCGGCAAAGGGACTAGCTGCTAAAACACTTGAATCGGTTCTGATTATAGAGTAGATCACTAGAATGAAAAATATTCCACTGAGTAGTATTTTACGCATAGGTTAAAAAATGATAAATTATTAATATAATTATAGCTGATTTTATGATAAACGGAAACATTATTAAGAAAAATCAATGGCTAATAGGATTATTAATTTTGGTATCTGGTTTAACTATTAGATTATTATTTAATCCGAATATAGCTAGAGCTTCAACCATCGCTCAAAGATTATCTGGTCGTATTTTATTAGATGTTCGACGGGATGGTCGGGCTTGGTATGTTAATCCGATTGATTTACGTCGTTATTATTTAGGGCGACCAGCTGATGCTTTTCAGATTATGCGCCAATTAGGTTTAGGAATTACCTCGGCTCAACTATCACAAATTCCAACTACTAGTGTAGCAACTTTATCAATCGACAATTTGGAGTTAACTAAGCGCTTGTCTGGTCGAATTTTAATAGCCGTTGAGGAAAGCGGTGAGGCTTGGTATGTTAATCCGGTTGATTTACGTCGTTATTATTTAGGGCGACCAGCTGATGCTTTTCAGATTATGCGTCAATTAGGTTTAGGAATTAGTATTGACGATTTAGCTAAAATACATAAACCTAGTCTAGATGAGTCATTAGATCAATATAGTAGTTACCAAATTAAACGAGTGACCACTACCGCTGGTATTTTTCGAACTGATATTATTACTATTGATCTGACCGATCCTAATTTACGGATTATTACTGACACGGCTAGTGATAATGATTGTGCTGGACCTTGTCCGGCTCGTGAATTAATTGATTATATTGATGATAATAATGGTTTTGCCGCCATTAATGCTACTTATTTTGAAACTGGGGCAGCTCGGCGTAATTATTATTTCTTTCCGGTTTATAATAGTCGATTAAACCGATTAATTAATGAAAATCAATTGAAATGGTGGACAACCGGGCCGATGATGGTGTTTGATGAACATAATAAATTTTATTATTTTGCTGATAGTCGTGAGTTTGGTGGTGTCGATCAATTTGAAGCGAAGTATGGTGTTAAGATCCAAGCGGCACTAGGTAATAAGCCACGGTTGATTGAAAATTATCTGAATTTATTGATCGATTGGGAATTAGATGGCCAGCAAACCACGGGTAAATATTTACGAGCAGCAATTGGCTATAAAGATAATAAAATTTATTTGGTAGCGGTTAGTCAAGCAACTGTGCCAGATCTGGCTTTGGTTATGCAGGAATTGGGGGTTGAATATGCACTTAATTTAGATGGCGGTTATTCAACGGCCCTATATTATAATGATGAATATATGCTCGGTCCAGGTCGTTTAATCCCGAATGCTTTGATTTTTGCTAAGGCCAGTTTAGACTAATAATTATGGTAATTCCTAGTGAATTATTGGTTTGGCGTCAGACTATCGCCAGTGGTCAAGTCTGGAGTTTAAAAATAAAGGTTATGACCAATTGTCAGCGGCGGGGTTGGCTTGGCCAAATGGCCGATGGCAGCTGGAAGATTGGGTTAGCTGAACCAGCTATTAATGGTCGAGCTAATCAAGCATTATTGTTGTGGTTGGCCAATGAATTGGGTTGTAATTTTGAGCAATTAATGATTATTAGTGGTAAGTCAGTTAGTCGTAAAATTATTCGCTTTATTTTATAAGTTATGACTGAAAAAAATAAGCCAAAATTATTATTGCATATTTGTTGTGGACCATGTGCTACAGTGGCAGCTAAGCGGCTAATGGTTGATTATGAAATAGTATTATTTTTTTATAATCCAAATATTGAGCCGATCGAAGAATGGCAATTAAGAGTAGAATCAGCTGAAAAATTAGCTCAAGCCTATGATTTACCATTAATTATTGATGATAGTGGAGCCGAAGATTGGTTAACCATGGCTAAACCATTAGCTAGCGAACCGGAGCGTGGTCGTCGTTGTCAGTTTTGTTATGAATGGCGATTGCGTCAAACTGCTCAGCGAGCCGATCAGGAAAATTGTGCTTATTTTGCTACTAGTTTAACAGTTAGTCCCTATAAAGATAAGGCGGTTATTAATAAAATTGGATCAATTGTTTCAGAAACAGTTATTGTTAATTATTTGTTAACTGATTTTCAAACAGATAGCGGCTATCAACAATCGATTATTTTGTCTAAAAAGCTTGGTCTTTATCGGCAGAAATATTGTGGTTGTCAATTTAGTCAGCAGTAGTTTTTTACCTGGCCCCGTGTTATAATGAGCTTAAAGATTAAATATTATGGATTTACAACCTTATTTTGAGCAAGCTATCGCTCAAAAAGCCTCGGATATTCATTTAGTTGGTGGTAGTTCACCCCACCTGCGAATTGATGGACAATTATTAAAACTTAGTGATGAAATTATTGATCCTAAACAATTGGCTGACGCGGTCTATGGTTTTTTAGATCAGCGGTTAATTGATCGATTGGAGAGTAATAAGGAGTTAGACATTTCCCAGGCGATTGGTGGTGGGCATTTTCGTATTAACCTTCATTACCAGCGTGGGGTAATTGGTTTAACTGCTCGACTTATTTCAAGTATTATTCCTGATCCGACTGAAATCGGTTTGGATGAAAATTTACAGCGATTAGCTTTTTTAAATGATGGTTTAGTTTTAGTTGTTGGAGCCTGTGGATCTGGTAAATCAACTACTTTAGCTAGTTTATTAGGTTTAGTTAATCGTGAGCGTCAGGGCAAGATTATTACTATTGAGGATCCAATTGAATATATTTTTAAAAATGATCGTTGCTTAATTGAGCAACGTGAAATTGGTATTGATACCAATGATTTTGCAGTGGCTTTAAAATATGTTTTACGACAAGATCCTAATGTAATTATGGTTGGTGAGATGCGGGATAATGAGACTATGGAGGCGGCTTTAACAGCGGCTGAAACGGGCCATTTAGTTTTTTCTACTCTACATACTAATACAGCAGCTGAGTCATTATCTCGTATTGTTAGTTCTTTTCCAGCTTATCAGCAAAGTCAGATTGCTACTAAGTTATCAATGTGTCTTAGATCAGTTATTTCTCAACGGCTTTTACCAGCGGCTGGTGGTGGTCGAGTAGCGGTTCGTGAGGTGATGTTTAATACTCCAGCTATTGCTAATTTATTGCGTAGTCAAAAACCTGAACAGATTCCATCAATTATTCAAACATCATCGCGTGATGGTATGATTTCTTTTAATCGGGCTGTTGAGCAATTATTGGTGGCTGGATTGATTGCACCAGAGGTAGCCAGCGTTTATCAACGAGGTGATTCGGGGGCATCTTATTGGCGTTAATTTTGGTTAAATAATTTAATTTTAAATTTATGGAAATTACTATTGGTGTCGTTATTGTTATTTTAATTTTAGCTAGTTTGCGACAAATAAATCAATATCAACGAGGTGTTTTATTTACTATGGGTCGATTTAGTCGGATTATGGAACCAGGTTGGCGATTAGTCATTCCAATATTTCAGAGTTATCAGAAAGTAGATATGCGAATTAAGGCGGTTGATGTTCCTGATCAAAAGGCGATTACCAAAGACAATGTTTCGGTGATTGTTAATGCTGTGCTTTATTATAAGGTTTTTGATGCTTCTAAGGCAGTAATTGAAGTAGAGAATTTTTATTATGCTGTTTCACAATATGCTCAAACTACTATGCGCAATATTGTTGGTGAAGTTAGTTTAGATGAATTATTGGCTAATCGAGAAAAAATTGCTGAACGTATTCGTGAGATTGTTGATGTAGAGACTGATGCTTGGGGTTTAAAAGTTAGTAATGTTGAGCTTAAAGATGTTAGTTTGCCGTCGAATATGGAGAGAACGATTGCTAAACAGGCCGAGGCTGAACGAGAAAAGCGAGCGGTAATTATTAATTCAGAAGGAGAAGTGGCAGCCGCAGAGAATATGGCTAAGGCGGCTAAGACACTATCTATGTCACCCGGTGCTCTTCATTTAAGAACCCTGCAATCGATTAATGATATTTCTTCTGATCAATCTAATACAGTTATTTTTGCTGTTCCAGTGGAGGCTTTGCGGGCCTTAGAAGGGTTAGATAAAAAATAAATTATGCTTGAGTCAAGTAATAAAATACCCCTGTTGATTGGTTTTTTGACTTGGCTTAGCCTGCAGGTTATTGGTTGGCAAGTCAACTATATTTATTGGCTAGCTGGTTTTATTGTTTTAGTTTTGTTAGCATCAACTTGGTTAACGGGGATTCGTCAAGCTTGGCACTATAAGATTGTTATTTGGTTAATTCCGACTTTAAATTTTTTAGCTTGGTGTGGTTTTTTAACTATTATTAATAATTCATTAATTCGTAATTTGTTAATTATTATTGCTACAATTAGTCAGTGGTGGTATTGGCAGCGTGGTTTACCAGTTTGGTTGAAAGGATCGGAGCCAATAATTTGGCGGCGGACAATTAATGTTTTGAATTTAATAACTATTTGGTTATTGGCCGCTTCACTTTATGGTTGGCAGGCATTTTTGGCTTGGTCAATTTTATGGCCATGGTTATTATGGTTATTGTCTTCAGTAATTATTGTATTGGCTGATTATTATTTTTCTAGTTTAAAGCCCTTGGCTTATTGGCCAGTAATGTTGGCTGGCTGGCTGATTTTGGGTCAATTATTTTTAATTATTTATTTTTTACCAAGCTCTAATCTAGTTTTGGCTTATTTTTTGTTGGCAAGTTATTATTTATTGAGTCAAATTAGCCGGAATAGCTTAATGAAGATAAATACTGCTAAACGATTAAGGTATCAATTAATTATTTTATTCATCGGATTATTTCTGGTTTCTTTAACGGCCAAATGGTTCTAATTTAAAGATATTTTTATGAAGTCAAATCATCTTTCCTTAAAATTTTCTTCTAATTTTTGGTGGTGGCTATTAGCTATTATCGTTAATTTAAGTTTAGCTTTGGTTTTATTTAAATATTTTTTTACATTGGGGCAAGTCGATTTATTAACATCAACTGCTTTGCCTGGGCAGAATGTATCGGGGTTACCAACTATTGTCCATAGTCAATTAGACTTAAAACGATTGGCTCGAATTGATTATAATGAGGCGGCTAGTTTATGGCCGGAATTGGGGGCTAGTACTATTAAGATATTTAAATCGTCTGATATTATTGACAATAATCTGGTGGGACAATTTAATAATTTATATGATTTACATCAACCATTAGCTATTGCCTGGTCAGTGACTAACGATGGTTGGTTAATTTCTTCTTATGATTTAGCTAGTTGGTCGGAATTGGTGGCAGTAACCGATAATCATAAGGTTTATAAAATAAATCAAAAAACAGTTGACCCAATGACCGGCTTGATTTTTTATCGACTCGAAGGGGTTAATAATTTAGTACCAATTAAGTTGGGAGAAAATGGTTGGAGTCGACCAGGCCAATTATTTTATAATTTAGATGGTCGAGGTAGCTTTCAGGCTGTTTGGCTACAAAAGATCAATAATGATGAAGAACGGTTAATAATTAATAGCGATAATTTGCGGCAACGCTGGGAATTCTCTAAAACTATTCCTAGTTCTGTTATTTTTAAGGGGGCAGGTGAATTATTCGGTTTGATTAATGGTCAAAATAAATTTGTGCCGGTTAATTATATTAAATCTGGCTTGACTAGCTTGTTAGCTAAAGGTAATTTTAAACGAATAGTTTTGGGATTAGAATATATAGATTTAAATCGATTATCAGCTGATCGTTATGGTCTTTTAGTTAAAAATATTGTTGAAGATAGTCCAGCAGATAAAGCTGGACTTAAGGTTGGTGATATATTATTAAGTATTGATGAAATTAATTTAGATGGTGAGGCGTCAATTAATGAGATATTACAAAATTATCGAATTAATGATCGAGCTAGTTTAATTGTTCAGCGATCGGGCCAAAATCGTCAATTAGATTGCCATTTTAATTAGTAATATGAGTATAAAAACAATCGCTAGTTTACCAAGTTTAGCTAATAAAACAATTTTCTTGCGGCTTGATTTAAACGTTCCAATAGTTGATGGACAAATTAGTGAAGATTATAAAATAAAATCGGCGCAATTATCAATTGAACAGTTATTAAAATCTGGTGCTAAAATTGTGATTGCTAGTCACTTAGGTGATCCAATGGTTAATGGTCGGCTAGTAGCCCGAGCTAAATCAAGATTATCTATGAAACCAGTAATTAATAGGTTGGGTGAGTTACTGGGTAGTCCAATTGATTTTTTATCAGGCCAAGATTTAATTAAAATTAAAACCAAACTTGATAAATCTAGTAAAAGATTATTAGCTATTGATAATTTGCGTTTTTGGTCAGGTGAATTAACTAATGATTCTGATTTTGCTCAAGAATTAGCCAATTTGGCTGATATTTATATTAATGATGCTTTTGCAGTTAGTCATCGACGACAGGCCTCAGTGGCGGCTATCAAAACTTTTTTGCCAAGTTTTGCTGGACCTTTATTAGAGAGGGAGGTTATTAATTTATCGCAGGCATTAAAGCCTAAAAAACCGTTTATTTTAGTGTTAGGTGGAGCCAAGGTTAATACTAAGGTTAATTTAATTGATCGTTTAGGTCGAAAAGCTCAAAAAATATTAATTGGCGGTGGACTGGCTAATAATTTTTTAGCTGCCAAGGGTTATAATGTTGGTCAGTCATTAATTGATCAAGAAAGTATTAGTTTGGCTGGTCAATTAATTAAAAAATTTAATAAAAAAATAATAATTCCTAGTGATGTTATAGTAGCTAATGCTGATAATCATCCGACTCTTCGTTCAATTGATTTGGTTAGTCACAAGGATAGGATATTAGATATTGGGCCAGCCACTATCCAAGAATTTAGTCGTCAGATTAAAAAGGCTAAAACAATTGTTTGGAATGGGCCGATGGGTAAATTTGAAGAAGAGCATTATTGTTGTGGTACGCTTTTTGTGGCTCGAGAAATTGCTTGTCGATCAAAAGGTGAGTCGTTTGGTTTGGTTGGTGGTGGTGAGACTGTCGCTGCACTACAGATGACCAAGATGGCTAATTATGTTGACTGGGTTTCAACGGCTGGTGGGGCAATGTTGGCTTTTTTAGGTGGAGAATCTATGCCCGGTTTAGATAAAATAATTTAATTTTATTATAGAAAAAGTATGGCGATAATTGCACAATTGACTGCTCGAGAAATTCTTGATTCTAGAGGTAATCCAACTATTGAAGCTAAAATTACGCTAGATAATGGTCTAACAGCTAAAGCCGGAGTTCCGTCTGGAGCATCTACTGGTGTTCATGAAGCTCATGAATTAAGGGATGGTGATAATAATCGTTATGGTGGCAAGGGAGTTTTACAGGCGATTAATAATATTAAAGAGATTATTGCTCCTCAATTAATTGGTCAAGATATAACCGCTTTGTCGGAAATTGATAAGGTGATGATTGAATTAGATGGTACAGCCAATAAGCAAAAATTAGGAGCGAATTCTATTTTAGCAGTTTCAATGGCTTGTGCTCGAGCGGGAGCATTAGCGACTGGACAAGAGTTATATGCTTATTTAGCCAGTAATTATAATTTTTCAGTTGATAATTATCGTTTACCAACTCCAAGCTTTAATATTTTTAATGGGGGTAAGCATGCTGATACTAATGTTGATTTTCAAGAGTTCATGATTTTGCCGCTGGCCCAAAACACTGTTGCTGAAAAAATTAGATTGGGTTCCGAGATATTTCATGCTTTGGGAGAGATTATGAAAGAAGCTGGTTTAGACACTGATTTAGGCAATGAGGGTGGTTATGCACCTCATGTTGAGCGTAGTGAACAGGTTATGGAAATGATTGTTAAGGCAATAAGTCGAGCAGGTTATCAGCCAAAAGAACAGGTTGGTGTTGGATTAGATGTTGGCTCGTCAGAGTTATATGATCAAGTTACTAATAAATATATTTTCTCTTTAGATAAGTGGCAATTTAGTGCGGATGAATTAATAGCTAAATATCGGGAATGGTTTGAAAAATATCCAATTATTTCAATTGAAGATGGACTGGCTGAAGATGATTGGCAGGGTTGGCAAAAAATGACCACTGAACTGGGTGATCGAATGCTTTTAATTGGCGATGATTTATTTGTTACTCAAACAGAACGGCTGCGTCAAGGTATTGCCGACCAAGTTGCTAATGCTATTTTAATCAAACTGAACCAGGTTGGAACAGTAACGGAAACGATTGACTGTATTAAGATTGCTCAGCAAAATAATTATAAAATTATGATTTCTCATCGTAGTGGTGAAACCAATGATGATTTTATTGCTGATTTGGCAGTAGCGGTTGGGTCTGATTATATTAAAAGTGGATCATTGGCTCGTGGAGAAAGACTAGCTAAGTATAATCGTTTAATGGAAATTGAGGAACAATTAGCTGGCAATTTTTAATTATGAAAGAAAAAGTTAATTATAAATTAAATAATTCAGAGAAGGGTCCAGTTGTTTTGATATTATTGGATGGTTGGGGAATCGCTAAACCAGGTTTGAGCAATATTTTTGCTCAGTCAGTTTGGCCTAATTTATTTGATTATTTGCAACAATATCCATTAGCGGCGTTAGCTGGATTAAATAGTGATTATTTAAAGCCCAGTGAAGCTTATTGGCAAATTGGCAATGGTCAAAATGATCAAACGATTCCTGGATTAGGTGAAGTAATTAATCAGCCTGGTTTAACTGATTTATTAGATCGAGCAGGTCTGTATCAGGCCTATTTAGCTGAAACAGAAAATTTCCCATTATTAATTAATTATTTAGCTGATAATCAACAGAGCAGTCGGATTGATTATCAATTATTTAGTAGTCCGTTGAATAATAATTATAATGAGAATGTTTTATCAGCCAGTCGTATGGTAATTGAGCAATCAATTAAATATTGGCGCAGTAAACAACCCGATTTTATGACTATTAGTTTAGCTAGTTGGAACTTAATTAGTCGTTATGGTGATGTTGCTGGTGCGATTAAGGCAGTAGCGGAGATAGACAAGTTATTACCAAAATTAATTGCTTCTATCCAACAAGTAGGAGCAACTATTATATTGACATCAGCTTATGGTCGGCTGGAGGAAATGATTGATCCGTTGACTGATAAAATTAATATGGGACCTAGTGCTAACCCAGTACCAATGTTAATAATTGGTCAGCAATGGCAAGGGCAGAGTTTAGGTGAAGTAGAAATAATCTCTAATGATTTAAGTGTTTTGCCAATTTCAGGGTCATTGCGATCAATTTCTCCGACCATTTTAGCCTTATTAGGAATTGATCGACCTAATTATTTAGCTGAGCCACTTTTGCCAGCTAGTTTCATTGATTGAGTTAGTTAGATTGTAGTTGTTATGATGTTAAATAAATTATGGAATGGATCGATTGATAATATTGGTTGGGCAGCGGTTGTGGTTGGCGCCTCTTCATTTATTAGTCGTTTTTTAGGGGTTTTTCGTGATCATATTTTAGCTGGACAGTTTGGAGCTGGCGATGAGCTGGATATTTATTTTGCTGCTTTTCGAGTGCCTGATTTGATTTTTAATCTATTAGTTTTAGGGGCTTTATCGGCTGGTTTCATACCAGTTTTTGTTAGTCTATTAAATAATCCAGATAAGCCAGTTGATAATAGTGATGCTTGGCGGTTCGCTAATTTGGTAATTAGTTCATTAATGGTTATTTTAGTTGTTTTATCGGTTATTGGTATTATTTTGGCACCGCAATTATTACGACTATTAACTCCGGGTTTTTCGCCAGATAAATTGGCAGCCACGGTTCAATTGAGTCGGTTGATGTTTTTATCTCCTTTGTTATTGGGTATCTCTGGTGTAGTCGGTGGTATTTTGCAATCGTTTAAAAACTTTTTTGCTTATTCGTTATCACCAATTTTTTATAATTTAGGAATTATTGCTGGTGCTCTATTTTTGGTTCCTCGATTTGGTTTAGTAGGATTAGCCTGGGGGGTAGTAATTGGTGCGACTTTACATTTATTAGTTCAATTGCCAGCTCTTTGGAAGCTTGGTTTTCGTTGTCGACCAATTTTAGATTGGCATGATCAGGCTTTGCGGCAAATTGGCCGAATTATGGTGCCACGAACCATGGGTTTAGCGGTTAGCCAATTGAATTTATTAGTCATGACGATTTTAGCCTCGGCTTTGGCTAGTGGCTCTTTAGCTATTTTTAATTTAGCTAATAATTTACAATCTTTTCCAGTTGGTATTTTTGGTCTATCTTTTGCTATTGCCGCTTTTCCAACCATGTCGGTGCTAGTTAGTCAGCCAGATAAGCTTAGAGCTAGTCTAACCACGACAATTCGTCAGACTTTATTTTTAGTTATACCGGCAACGATTATTATTTTAGCTTTGCGGGCACAGATTATTCGGGTTATTTTAGGTTCAGGTCGTTTTGATTGGCAAGATACTATTTTAACAATGCGGACTTTAAGCTATTTTGGTTTATCTATTTTTGCCCAGTCTCTAACGGCTATTTTAGTGCGAGTTTTTTATGCTTATAAAGATTCAGCCACGCCGTTTTGGATTAGTCTAACAGCCACTGTGGTTAATATTAGTTTGGCTTGGCCTTGGAGTCGACAATTTGGAGTGGCCGGTTTAGCGCTAGCTTTTTCGGTTGGTAATATTGTTAATTTTATTTTATTGTGGTTAGCTTTGCGGCGTAAGGGTGATATTTTAGATAGTCGAGCTATTAGTTGGGGGAGTTTAAAAATGGTTGTGGCCGCGGCTATAGCTTGGCCAATTATTTTTGAGACTAAAAAATTAATTGCTCCACTGGTTGATATGAATACTTTTTGGGGAGTTACTAGCCAATTAATTGGTGCAGCAATTGCTGGGTCAGTGGTTTATTTATTGGTTTGTTTATTGTTGCGTTGTCCGGAGGCCAAGCAATTATGGCAAATAATTAGTCGTCGTTGGCCCAGTAGTCGTAAGACAGTGGTTGATGCTGACGAGGCTCGAGGTATTTAAAGCGGTTGACTATTTTTATTAGTTAAAAGTCAAGAATTTTCTTGACTTTTTTAGTAAATAGTTATTAGATAAAAGATCAAATTGTTCTTTTCAAATAAATATACAAGGAGGTGTTATCATGGCACCAAAAAAACACGTCTCGTTGATCTTCTTTCGCCGAGTAGGTGATTCGCAAGTTGATGATAATGTTGAGGTGCTGCTCTCTCAGAGAGGGGCTTTTCAATATGAGGAACCGTCGCCTAAGCCTCAATCTTTTTTCCGGGGAATGCAAATTTTTCCTGGTGGAAAGATGGAAGATACTGACAAAGACTCGTGGCATTGTGCCAAGAGAGAGTTGCGTGAGGAAGGTGGTAATCGACTTTATAACTGGGTGAAATCTTTGTTAAACACGGATCATTCCAGATTACATTTAGTTGACGACTATTGTTATGCTATCGAGTTAGCTCAGGATGAATTAGGGGAATTTATGAGTCTGATTAAATTAGCCCCTGAGCATAGCTCGGTAAGTTGGTATTCTTTGTCTGAGGTGGTCAAATTTGAAAATTTGGCTCCCTATAAAAACGGAGTTCCCAAGGGAATCAAGGCTATTTTTGCCGATGAGGTTGAATCGATTAATAAGCTAAAAATGATGATTAGCGGGGAGGAGTAGTGAATAAACCACCGATCTTAGCTATGGCCTTTGGGGTTAGTCGTCAAAGCAATTATTCCATTAAAAAGGTAGTTGAAATAGTGGCTAATCGTAAAGGCTGTCTAATATTTGCTCAGCCAGATTTAGGTTCAACATTAGAGTTAAATTCAGAGGTGTCGCTGGTTATAGCTTGTCAATTTAGCGAGAATATTTCTTCTTTGGCAGTTATTCGACAATTTGCTCATTTCGTTAAACTTAATGGTTGGACCAATGTTACGTTGATAGCAGCCAGGCAGCAAATTTGGCGGTGCGCTAGAGATTTACGAAGACTCTTGCCGAAGGTATATATTCACGAGATTCCGGTGGATACGGGATATATACCAGATATTCAGCGACGGGTAACTTCACCGTTAATCTGGTGGAGTCGAGAATTGGTTGTTCGAGCATTACCATGGCCACTATATCAGCGGCTTTGCGGTTAAAGTTTTATCCACAGCTTATTTCTTGACAGATTTTTGAAAAGTAGTAAGCTAGGAACAAGTTCTTCAAAAGGAGGAATAAATGAAACAATTTTTGTTCTTCGATGAAGGACAAGGCTGGTCTTTGCCGATAACCATTGTTATAGGCAGACCAATTGAGCCCGATAACCCCATGATAACCGGCAATTCAGGCTTTACCTAACCCTGCCTTGTCCTTACCCCCCCAATCAGATTCGTTTTAGATAGTGCTGATAGCACTGGCTATAAGTTTATAAACTGACTTGTTCAGCACCTTGCAAGGTGAACATCAGCCACAAAACGATTTTACGGACCTGATTGGGGGTCTTTTTTTTATTCAAAATTTTTTAGCCATTGACTTACACTAGAGCGTTTAGCATAATGAACAAGTATGCAGAATATTCGTAATTTTTGTATCATTGCCCATATTGATCACGGTAAATCAACTCTGGCTGATCGCTTGTTAGAGGTCACTGGTACGATTGATCCGCGTAAAATGACCAACCAAGTGTTGGATCGTTTAGATTTGGAGCGTGAACGGGGTATTACTATTAAATTGACTCCAGTTCACATGAAGTATCAGGGTTATGAGCTTAATTTAATTGATACGCCCGGCCATGTTGATTTTAGTTATGAAGTATCACGGAGTTTGGCAGCGGTAGAAGGGGCGATTTTATTGGTTGATGCTACTCAAGGGATTCAAGCTCAGACTTTGGCTAATTTGTATTTGGCTATTGAACAAGACTTGGCGATTATCCCAGTGATTAATAAAATTGATTTGCCAGCGGCTGATATTGATAAAACTAAAGCGGAGATCGTCAAACTTTTGGGTTGTTCAGCTAAAGACATTATTTGTGCCTCTGGTAAAACTGGGGTTGGGGTGCCAGATATTCTAGAGCGAGTAATTTCAACTGTGCCAGCTCCATCCGGTCAAGAAGATCAGCCTTTAAGAGCTCTGATTTTTGATTCCAATTATGACGAATACCGGGGAGTAGTAGCCTATATCCGAGTAATTGATGGGGCGATTAAAAAGGGTGAAAAAATTGATTTAGTAGCCACTAAAGCTGAGAGCGAAGCTCTAGATGTTGGTTTTTTTGATCCTAATTATCATTCTAGTGGTCAATTAAAGACTGGAGAAATTGGTTATATTATTACTAGTTTTCGTGAGGTTGGTGAATGTCGAGTTGGTGATACAGTCACTCTAGCTAAACAAGCCAATCAAGTAGTTCCACTCAAGGGTTATACTGAGGTTCGACCGATGGTGTTTGCTGGTATTTTTCCTAAAGAAGGTAATGAGTTTGAAGATTTACGAGAAGCAATGGGTCGACTGAAGTTGAATGATGCCGCTTTAGTTTATGAGCCTGAACAATCTCAAGCCTTAGGGTTTGGTTTTCGTTGTGGTTTTTTGGGCTTATTACATTTAGAAATTTTTCAAGAACGTTTGCGTCGTGAATTTAATTTAGATTTAATTGTTACAGTACCTAGTGTGGCTTACCAGGTATGGGCTAAAAATAGTGGTGAAGTAGAAATTATTCGTAGCCCTCAACAATTACCTAATGCCGGTGAGATTGAGTTAATTGAAGAACCATGGGTTAGTTTAGATATTGTTACTCCTAAAGACTATTTAGGGGCAGTTATGAAATTAGCTCAAGAAAAACGAGGAATTTATCGTAATACTGAATATTTAGATGAGACCAGGGTAGTTTTGCATTATGAGATGCCGATGAGCATGATTTTGACTGATTTTTATGACAAATTAAAAAGTTTTACTTCCGGTTATGGTTCAATTAATTATGAGATGTTAGATTATCGTCAGACCGATGTTGTTCGTTTGGATATTTTGGTTGCCGAAGATATGGTTGAATCGTTATCGATGATTGTTTATCGTGATGAAGCTTTCCGGCGAGGCAAAGAGGTGGTTACCACTTTAAAAGAAACTTTGCCAAGAGAAATGTTCGTGATAAAATTGCAAGCGGCAGTTGGCGGCCAGATTGTGGCGGCTGAGCGAATTTCTGCTTTTCGTAAGGATGTAACCGCTAAATTATATGGTGGTGATGTCACCCGTAAACGTAAATTATTAGAAAAACAACGGCAAGGTAAGAAAAAAATGATGGCCATGGGTCGAGGCCGAGTCGATATTCCTAGTGAGACCTTTGTTAAATTATTGAAACGTTAATTTTTAAATTTATATATGAGTAAGAAAAAGAAGCGGATTACTAAAAAGATAATCATTAGAATAGCTTGGATGATTATTAGCGCAGTGGTAGTTACTTCGATGGTGGCCTGGACCATAATAGTTGGTCTTTAATATGGAGGCCGGGCGCCTCTGGCAGGTGGCACCGGTTTTAGCTGACCGTAATCCCAAGTTAGCTGAGCTGGATTTGCCAGAAATTATTGAACAGATACTGTATAATCGAGATTTGCGTGAGTTAGGGGTAGTGCGCCAGTTTTTAGGCTTAGAACCATTTAATTGTCAGCCAGGTCGCCTTAGTCAATTACTAGAGGCAGTTGAACGAATTGTTGAGCATATTAAGGTTGGCAATCTAATCGTCGTTTATGGCGATTATGATGCTGACGGGGTGACGGCTAGCACTATTTTATTGGAAACCCTAACTGCTTTAAAAGCTAAAACTAGAATTTGGCTACCTGACCGAATAACTGAAGGTTATGGTTTAAATAAAACAGCCATTGATGAATTGGCTGAAGCTGGAGCTAAGTTGATTATTACGGTTGATACGGGTATCCGCAATAAGGAAGAGATTGCTTATGCCCAGACCAAGGGTTTAGAAGTTATTGTTACCGACCATCATCGTGAATCGCCTGATTCAGCTGATTGGCCGGACTGTTTAGTGATTGATCCGACGATGGTTAAAGAAGATTATCCTTGTAAATTTTTAGCTGGTGTCGGAGTGGCCTTTAAAATGGTCCAGGCTCTTTTGGAACGCTCTACTTTGGACAGTTCTCAGAAACAAAGCTTGGAACGCCGTTGTCTTGATTTAGTGGCCCTAGGAACGATTGCTGATTGTGTGCCATTAGCTGGCGAAAATCGCTTATTAGTTAAGCAAGGTATTGAAGTATTAAATGAATGGCGCCGAGTTGGTTTGCGTGAATTAGCCCGAGTGGCTCAGATTAATGGTGAAGTTAACGAATGGAATATTAGTTGGCAATTAACTCCGCGTATTAATGTCGCTGGTCGCCTAGATCATGCTAATACTGCTTATCGCTTATTAACAACAACCGATCAGGTTGAAGCGGCTCAGTTAGCTGATGATTTGAATCAGAAAAATATAGAGCGTCAGCAAAAAACTCAAGAGATTGTTGATTTTTGTTTAAATGAATTATTAGAATTGCAAGCTGAAGACAGTTTATTGACCTTTGTTAGTCCGCGTCAAGAACCGTGGCCAGAGGGGATTATTGGCTTGGTGGCTGGTCGTTTGTCAGAAAAAACCGCTAAGCCGGTTTTAGTAATTGCTAAAAGTGAAAATGGCTATAAAGGCTCAGGCCGCAGTAATGTAGAAAATTTTAGCCTAATTGCTCAATTAGAAGAAGTGGCCGCCGATTTAGATCGTTTTGGTGGTCATGCCGGGGCCTGTGGTTTTAGTTTGACTGTTCAACAATTACCTAATTTTTTAATCAATATTAAAAAGTTGGCAACAATCAAATTGGCTGGTTTAGATTTGCGACCAAAATTATTGGTTGATGGTGAATTATCGGCTGACCAGATCGATTTATCTTTAGCCCAATGGTTAGAAAAATTAGCACCATTTGG
>JAEWTE010000033.1 GCA_023459655.1 Candidatus Parcubacteria bacterium
AATCAATTAGTGGCTTTTTCAGTTCGCGACTTAGAAGATGAATTAAGACCATTGGCTATTTACACTATTGTCAACTATATTTGGAATGTTGTTCGCAGTGAATTAAAAAGAAGAATTTTAGTAATTGATGAAGCCTGGTGGTTAATGCAACATGATGATAGTGCTAAATTTATTTACGCCCTAGTTAAACGTTGTCGTAAATATTACTTAGGCGTAACGACTATCACTCAAGATGTTAATGACTTTTTATTGTCACCCTACGGTAAAGCGATTGTCACTAACTCAGCTATGCAGATTTTATTAAAACAATCACCAGCGGCCATTGATTTAGTCCAAAAAACTTTCATGCTAACTGAAGGTGAAAAATATTTACTTTTGGAAAGTGGCGTTGGTGAAGGAATCTTTTTTGCTGGTAATAAGCACGCTGCGATCAAAATCGTTGCTTCTTATATGGAAGATCAACTGATTACTTCAAATCCTGAACAATTATTAAAAATTGAGAAACAAAATAAGGCTGACGCCGATAAAGAAAATGATCAATAAACCTGATAATTAAATTTATGAAATTGTCTACAAAAACACTTAATTGGCTATTATTAAGTCTTGGGGTAATTATTTTAATAATTTTACTTTATCTTTTGTTTGGTGATAATTTAAAACTAAAAATTCCAGCTGACTATAAACAACCATCAAGCACGATTGATCCAGTGTCTGATGAATTTAAACCACAAACTTTAGATATTGATCAAATGGTTGCTCAAAATCAAATTCCTTTAGATGATCGTGGAAGAACTGAAATCCAATTAGAAAAAGAGGCGGCAGTTTTTGTTGAACGTTGGGCTAATCTATCTAGTCAAGATAATTTTAGCAATCTAGAAATTTTAAAAAATAAAATGACTAATAAGATGGTTGATTGGACTAATCAATATATTAAAGAACAATCATCAAGTAAAAATAACAACCTTTACATTGGTACTCAAGCCAAAGCCATTGTTTCTCATGGACGATTAGACAGTTTAACGGCCAATTCTTTTGATATTGAGATAAAAATTAAAGGACAAGAGACTATTGCTTCATCGGCTGGTCAACCAAAAGTTTTTTATCAAGACTATCAATTAACCTTAGTTAAATCTGGCCATTTATGGTTGGCCGATAAATTAACCTGGCAAGATCGCCAATATCAATAATTAAAAAATAAATTATGTTAGGAGGGGAATTATTAGCTCATTTATGGGCTAATTTGTTTAATATTATCTGGCCACCAACCTGTTATGGTTGTTCATTGGTTGGCTGTCATTGGTGTGATAATTGTCAGGCCCAATTAACTAAAAATTGGCATTGGCGTCAATTCACTACCTCGTTTACCGATTGTCATCTTAAAATGTTGTTTTGTGCTAGTTATCACGACCCAATTGTTAATCGACTTATTAAATTAACTAAACATTACCGATTAAATCGGCCTGGTAAAATATTGGCTAATAACTTAGCCTGTTTTATTAATCATACAATTGCTCAAACAAATTGGTTTAAGGAATCAGCCATAACATTTATACCATTAAGTCAATCAAGAAAAAATTGGCGCGGGTTTAATCAATCAGAATTTTTAGCCAGCGCGATAGCTAAAAATTGCGGTAATGTTTTATTAGCTAACTGGCACAGGCAATATCGAGTTAACCAAACTGGCTTGAATCGAGAACAGCGATTAAAAAATTTAGAAAATTCGATAATTTGGTCAAGACCTATTAAATTTAATCGAATAATTATAATTGATGATATTGTTACAACTGGTTCAACTTTGCGAGTGGCGGCCAAATCTTTATTAAAAGCCGGGGCTAAAGAAGTTATTGCTATTGCTTTGGCTCATTAATATGATTAGATTAAAAATAGCCCTAATTGTCGCTGGACTGATTATACTGACATTTTTTGGTCTAAAATTAATTGATTATAATAAGAATTTATTAAAAATAGTTTACCTTGATGTTGGACAAGGGGATGCTTCTTTAATAACCACAGCTAGCCGACAAAACATATTAATTGATTGTGGTCCTGATCAAATAATTTTATCAGCTCTAAATCGACACATCCGTTGGTGGAATAAACAAATTGATTTAGTAATTATTAGCCATGATCACGCTGATCATTGGGGTGGGCTAATTTATTTATCAAAAAAATACCAAATAAATAAAGTATTACTGGCCACCCCTCCGAAATTATCCAATGAATTATCGGCCTTGTTGAAACAATTAGCTAGTCAAGAGACTAAAATTATTAATATTTATGCTCCGGCCGAAATTAAATTACCAGATAATAGTCGTTTATCAATCTTATGGCCCAATAATCAGCAGATTAATGATTTTATTGATGATCCTAATAACCAATCGCTAGTTATTCTTTGGCAATATGGGCTAAATTCTTTTTTATGGACCGGCGATTTAGAAAGTACGGCTGAAAACAAAATTATCAATAATAAAAAATTATCTAAATCAATCAATCTTTTAAAAATTGGTCACCATGGTTCTTGGACAGCTAGTAGCCCAGATTGGTTAAATTATTGGCAACCCAATCTAGCTCTTATTAGCGTTGGTCTAAATAATAAATTTAATTTACCTAGTCAAATTACCATTGATCGTTTAAAAAGATTAAATATTAAAATTTGGCGCACTGACCTTGATGGTGATTTGGTTATTTATAGTAATGGTCAATTGGTTTGGCAAATAAAAAAATAGGGGAGTTGGCAAAACAATTAACCTAGTTTATAATATAATTAAAGCCGCTATAATTAAGCGGAATTTATTGATAAAAAATAATATGGCTAAAAAAAGACAAGAACGAACATTGGTTATTATTAAACCTGATGCTCTGAACCGTAGTCTAGCTGGTGAGATCATCCATCGCTTTGAACGAAAAGGTTTAAAAATAGTCGGTCTCAAAATGATGCAATTAGATGATGCTATTCTATCTGAACATTATGCTCATTTGGCTGATAAGCCATTTTTCCCTCGTATTGCTAAATTTATGTCCGATTGGCCGGTTATTGTAATGGCCCTAGAGGGAATGGAGGCAGTTAATAGCGTTCGTTTATTAACTGGAGAAACTTTAGGTCGTAAAGCTGATGCTGGAACTATTCGTGGAGATTTTTCTATGAGTATCCAAGCTAATGTCGTTCATGCTTCCGACAGTGTAGAGAATGCCCATTTAGAATTAACTCGTTTTTTTGGCTCTGAGGAAATATTTAATTGGGATCGCTTAGATCTTCAAGCAATTTATGCTGAAGATGAAGGTGAAGAAGAAGAGGAAGACTAAAAATAGCGACTAAAGTCGCTAACGGGCTATAGTATAGTGGTAGTACGCGTGCATGGGGTGCATGTAGTTCCGGTTCGATTCCGGATAGCCCGACTATGACAAAAAAAAATCAATCCAATTGGCAGAAATTAAAACGACCCTTAGCTATTACTTTGCTTGGTCTTTTATTGTTCGTATTATTAATAACCGGTTTAGTTAAAAATATTCGTCAATTATTTAATGCCCGGCAAGAAATAAATCAAATTAAAAGTGAAATTAGTCGGCTTAATAATAAAAATAAAGAAATCAACCAATTAGTTGATTATCTTGATTCTCGTGAGTTCTTAGAAGAAGAGGCTCGTTTAAAATTTGATTTAAAAAAACCAAACGAACAAATTATAGTTATTAAACAACCGGACAGTGAAGATAAAGAAATATCTGATCGAGTTTTTGATTTACCAGCTTTACAAGAAATTAAAAGACCTCTTAATCATAATCCTAGGCAATGGTTTAAATATTTTTTCTCAGCCGGATAAAATAAAAAACGCTGTTAAAGCGTTTTTTATTTATCAGAGCCCATGGTCGGAGTTGAACCGACGACCTTTCCCTTACGAAGGGACTGCTCTACCAGCTAAGCTACACGGGCTAGTGGAGCGGGTGAGCGGAATTGAACCGCCCTTTCAAGCTTGGGAAGCTTGCATAATAACCACTATACGACACCCGCTAAACAATGATAACGAATAAACTTGGTGGTCAATTTAAAATATGTTATAATTTCATTATAAGAATAAAACTTTTAATCCGTCAACTTATGAAATCAACTCGATCAATTATTTTTTTATTAAAACAGCCGATTATCTATATCGCTTTATTAATCAGCATATTATTACCACTACCAACAGCCTTAGCTGATAATCCTGACCTATCTATTGGAATAACTGGTAAAGCCAGTTGGTATGATTTTAAAACTGGACTATTTGCTGCTTCAACTATTTATCCCAAAGGACAAAAAGTTAGGGTTCATCATATTGCCACTAAAAA
>JAEWTE010000034.1 GCA_023459655.1 Candidatus Parcubacteria bacterium
TCATTAATCTGTTTAGCAATATATAAGGAATCACCGGGTTTGGCATGGCGACCAGCTAAATAACTAGTTGTACCACCACCAAGTAAAACAATGGTCAAAATAGCACTAACCACTACGCCCGGTTGACTAAACGCATATTTAAAAGACAGCCATAGGTTGGTCCAATAGCTAAACTGGTCAGTTGGGGTTTGGCCATTATAGACTTGAGCCATAATCACCTGACGCTGTTGGTCAACCCAATCGGTGGCCGGCTGGATTTGACGTAATTTCTTTAATTGTTGACTGACAAAATGATCATTCATATACTCATACTAAAATTATTGACTAGTCGTGGCGATATCGGTTTCAGCAGCTAATTTACGCAAAGCTTCTAAACCACGATGGATAATTACCCGGATATTACCGGATCGTTTACCGGTTATCTGGGCGATTTCCGCCACTGACAATTCATTAACAAAGTGCATAATAATAACTTCACGATACTCTGGCTTCAATTCAGCTAGCGCCTGATAAATAATTCGTAAATCACTATCTTGCTCCATCATCACCAAAGCATCGGGTCGACGATCGGCTACATCAATAGAGATAGTCTCGTCATCGAGTGAAACCTGACCAGACTGACCGTTTTGCCGATAATAATCAATAACAGTGTTGCGAGCAACTGTATATAGCAGACTTTTTAGAGTGCTATAGGCTTTTAATTTACCAGCCTGAACAACTGACCAAACCTTGAGAAAAACCGTGGAAGTCAGATCCTGGGCCTCAGCCTCAGAATTGACTTTGAAATAAATAAATCGGTAGATATCCGCCTGATGGGCCTCATAGGCCTGAATAAAGGCGGCTTGGTCTTTTATTTTAAGGCGTAGAAATAACAAGCGATCACTGGATTGTTTAACTAAGGATGGCTTCATGTTCGGCTACGTTAATATATACGATAAAAATGAATAAATGTTACAGTTGGCACAGTGCTATCTATTTAATCATAAAAAAGGTGGAAAAACAAGTTGACTACTGATTAAGTCAAGGTCTTGCTTTTTTTGGCTTTGTGGTCTACAATAAAAAATCCAATGTTTTGTCCAGATAAAACTAGACTTTATTTGACAAAAAGGTATAAATATATTCTATTTAAGTCTAATTAATCTTAGACTTAAATAATCGGCGATTAAGTTGATTTTAGAGTTTAAGTCTATATTAAACTAGACTTAAAACCGATAACTAGCTTATTGGCTGAAGTTACTTATTTTTTAAGTCTAACGAACATTAGACTATATGACCAGACTAACTGCCGCCACTGATCACCGTCTCAAAGCCGTACCATCAACCGCACCGGTTGATTTAACCACGGTCAGACCAGCTAATCCTCTGTGGATTTCAGTATCAGAAGCAGCTAAATTAGGTGGTGTTCAAAGCAAAACTATCCGTCGAGCGATTAGTGGCCAATTAATCAGCTACCGTGTTCACGGCAATCGTTATTCAATTGATTTAGGCTCATTACTAGCCTTTTTACGCTCACGAACCAAATTACACAATAAACTCAATAACGCTGGCCTAGGGCAATATGTTAGCGATTGGAGCGAGTAAGCAACTTGTCAACGGATAAATAATTTGCTATATTATTATTGCAGTTATTATTACTCATAATCGCTGTACGAAACAGGCGTCACCCATTGTGGGTCATGGCCTGTTTTTTGTTAAAAAACTTTTTCACCTTTGATCGTTTGCAATCAAAAATAGTTGCCCTAATTTTTTCCCCCGACAAAACATAATTTCTCGTTCTGATTCCTGCAGTATTTATAAAAAATGATTTTTTAATTTTAAGTCTCTGATATAAAAAGTTTAAAAACTTTCTTTTATAAGTATTAGAGGCCCCCTGTATAAGACCATCTATCTTTTTGAGATCATAAACAATTGCACCTAATATTAAATCTGTCAATTGTAATAAATCTGAGGATTTAGAGTCAATTTGACAGACACCAGCAACAACAAACTTCTGATAATGGCTATTGGTAAACTTTTTAATTGTTTCTTCTAGTTCAAAATTTTTAGGGGTAAAATAATTATCAGCCAGAATAACCAATAATTCATCTGGCACTTTTCCAGCAATCAATTTTAAAAGCGATATAGTAAAGCTTCTATATACTTTTGACAAATCATTATTATATTCTGTTTGGAAATCTAACTCGTTTTTATTAAGAATGATGCAATTGAATTGCGTGTCGGAATTTTCCAGAAAACATTTGAAAAAATCTGTAGCAATTCTAAACCTGATAGGCGAATTTACTTGCGCCCACTTTAATTCTTCATGATAATTATTCCTATCTCTAATGCTTCTGAGTATGTTATATAATTTTTCTGGCTTCAGGCATTTTACTATACCTAGAGCAAAATATTTGTCCTTTCCATTATAAAGAAAACCGGTTTCGTCTAAAAAGCAAAAACTAGTTTTGATTTCTCTATAGTCCCTGTTTTGCACAATCATATTTAAGTATCATTATTTATTAAATAAATTAAGACCAGCTTCTGCCAATATATCGGCAACTGGAGCGAGTAAGCAACTTGTCAATAAATAAATAAAAATCACCAACCCTTTATGGGGGTTGGTGATTTTTTAATAAGAAACTGAAGGCAATAGACTAAGCCACAGAATCTTTAGCCGCTTTGGCGACACGGAATTTAACCACGGTCTTAGCCGCGATTTTGATCTGAGCACCAGTCGCTGGATTGCGGCCCATGCGGGCTTTGCGCTGGACCTTAACCAATTTGCCAATGCCAGGAACGATGAATTCGCCATTTTTCTTGACCTCTTTATAGGCCATGGTGGCAACCTCATTCAAGACATCATTGACGGCCTTTTTGCTAAGGTTGCAATTCTTAGCCAAACCATCAACCAATTGAGCCTTTGTCATAGACATAGGTGTAGTGATTTATTACCTGGCAGTAAATCTGCCATTCTTAGTGATATTATATACCTTTACCAGAAAGCTGGCAAGGGCTGACCAATAAAGACAAGGGTCAGACAGAAAAAAACGATGAATCACCAGTATTATTGGGCTAATTTTATTTTACGCAAATTCTGACTACTAATGCCTAGGCCGACCTGACGCATTACTTGCAAAGCATCAGCTGGCCGACCTAGATAATGAAGCTTTCTAGTAATTGGATGAACATAATAGGCTTTACCACTATCTTCAACATCTAATAAAATTCGACCCAATAATTTACTGTCAACCGTCTTGGCTGTTACGACGCTATGTTTAACTCCTAGACCAAACTGACGCATTAAATTAAAAGCATTGGTTGGACCAGCCAAAAAATAACGCTGACCATCTAAAGGATTAACATACCAGGCCTCACCTTTGGCTTCAACTTGTAAAAGAATCCGACCAGCCAACCGCTTGGTCAAAGCTGAATCTATAGCCACCCCAGCTGAAGCTACAGTTTCCGCGGTTAAAACCTGCTGACCAGTGGTATCAGGTCGCTGAATTGAAATCGATAACGGATCACTCTGATAACCAGCCGCGCTACGAGCGACAATGGTAAAATCATTACGACCAT
>JAEWTE010000035.1 GCA_023459655.1 Candidatus Parcubacteria bacterium
ATTTGGTTGGATTGGGCCCAACTCCGGATTAACTGGTTCTTTTATTATTTGATTAGGAGCTGTTAGGTTATCTTTGAGCTGTTGAGGAGCGGCTTGAATCGGTTGAGTTAAACATATTAGACAATAGACGGAGATGGTTAGTAAGCTTAATCCGACTAATTTAATGGAATAATTCATAAAATAATTAAATTATTTTTGACAATTGGGACAAAAGTGCGTTCCCCGACCAGCCAATTTTATTTTTTTAATTAAATTATTACAATGTAAACACTTTTTATCACTTCGCCCATAAACTTGTAATTGCTCAATGAAATTACCAGTTCGACCACGTCCATCGCGATAATCACTAAAAGATGTACCTCGTTGACTAATTGATTGTTGTAGAATATTAACAATATTCTTTCTCAATTTTTTTATTTCTAAGACAGTTAATGTTTTAGCTAATCGATCTGGCCTTATACCTGATTTAAATAAACTTTCATCGACATAGATATTACCTAATCCAGCTAATCTTTTTTGTTCTAAAAGTAGTGTTTTTATTTTTGATTTTGGTCGATCTAGAAAAAACTTTTTTAAAAATTCATCATTAAAATCTAAGCTTAATGGTTCAATCCCTAATTTAGATTGATACTCTAACCAGTCTTTTTCAGCCATTAACTTTATCCAACCAAATCTTCGACTATCATTAAAAAATAATTGACTACCATCAGATAGACTAATTATTACTCGAGTTGATTTATTGGGCCAGGTTGGTTTAATGTCAGATGATAAATCATTAGTTGGATGTCCACCAGCTAACCAGTGGTCACGACCTTCCCAAATCATTTGGCCAGTCATTTTTAAATGAATGACTAGTCTATAATCGTTAGATAAATGAATAATTATATTTTTAGCCCGTCGAGAAACCTTTTTAATCGACTGGTCAATAATTAATTTTTGATTATGTTTAGTTGATAGATTAATTAACTTATGGTCGATTATTTTTATTTGTATAATAAATTTATTCACCATAAGTGAGGATAAATCATTAACGATGGTTTCTACTTCAGGTAATTCAGGCATAATTATATAAAAGAAAAACGCCGAGCTATTTTAGCTAGCTCGATTGAGCTCCTGGTTTACTTAAAATAGCGGCTGCTTGTTTAGCGGCTATCTTTAAAGACTTTTTAAGATTATTGGTTTTAATAAATTCAGCCACCAAGGTACCACCGAAAGCGTCACCAACACCAGTTGTATCGATTACCTTTTTAACCGGATAGGCTGGTTGATGAATCAATTGTTGTCCATTATAGGCCCAAGCCCCCTGCTTATCGGCCGTAATAATAACCATTTTTGGACCAGCTTGCCAAACTTTTTGTATCAATTTAGCAATATCTTGATTATATGATTTTAATATCTTTTTTTCATTTTTTTGATCAGATAATAATTGCAGGGCTTCATCTTGATTTATAATTAAAATTTCGGTTTTTTGCAAAAACTTTTTAAGCTTAATTGATCCAGCTAATAATTGAAGCTGACCAGGGTTCCAGACTATTTTTTTACCACTATTAAAAATATTATTTAAATTTTTTGACCAAGTTTTACCACTTAAAGAACTTATATACAACCAGAGGCTTGGTAGATTTTTTATTTTAAGCTGACGAAGATCTAGGAAATCGTTAGCACCACGATGAGAAATAATAGTATGTTCACCGTCTTGACCAATTAAGATTAATGATAATGCAGATTGTTCTTGAGAAATAATTTTGATTAAGTCAGTCTTTATTTTATTAATTTGAAGGTTTTTTAATATATTTTGACCGCGTTGATCTTGACCAATAGCTGTTATTATTGCCGGCCTAAGACCGCGATGACTAATGGCTATGGCTAAATTGGCTGCTCCTCCACCATAGCTAGTAAAACTATGGTGAGCTATTGTTTTGGCCCCGTATTCAATGGATAATAATTTTTTAGCCAATAAATTTTTATGATTGTTAATAATTTTATAATCATCAATTAACAGTGATATATCTTCGGTTGCTCCGCCGATTGTAATTACGTCAAATTTTTTCATATATTTTTTTTCAATCTTTTCTTTGACAAGTTTTGATGATTGAGTTATATTTAAAAAAGTTTTTCGGGGATCGTCTAATGGTAGGACAGTGGCCTTTGAAGCCATTAATCGAGGTTCGAATCCTTGTCCCCGAGCTAATTAAACCGTTTTTGACGGTTTTATTTTATTGGTAAATAATTAAATAATGGTTGATGTCGATAACTAGGTGATGGCCAATTATGAGTTGTCATATAGCCTGGATTAGCAACAATTAATTCTGGTAAACGATTAACAATGGTTGCACAAGCAGCTTTAATAGTACTAGATTGCTCTAGGTGAAGCTTGATGTCCGATTCCCCTTTGATTGTCCAATCACTATTATTAATAGTTGATAAATCGGTTATTCGACCGTTGCTTTCAATTTTTATAATTGGCCCTTCATTAGTTTCTAGATTTATTAAAGCAGTCATACCACAACAATTACCGGCTTCGATAGGCTGATTAAAAGACTGACTTTTAATGGCTTGTTCGGCAATTAAGGGAGTTAATTTTTGGTTAATATTTTTAATCGTCCAACCAAGTCTAGCGGTTAACCATTCAGTAGCATTCCATAAATGTGATGGCAGTAGATTGTTTTGGGTTATTTTTTTATCAAAATCGGCAGTAGTTAAACCAACCCCATGACTTTCTGCTCGAGAAAGACCATATTCTTCTAAATTGTAATTTAAAGTACCTTCGATAGCATTGATTTTATGACTTGATCCGGCTAAAACCGTGGTCAAATTACCCCAGAAAACATCCTGATAGCCACTAGCGGTCAATGTGCAATAATTTTTTTTAGCTAAAACATCAAGTCGTTTAGCAAATTCTGGTGAAGTGTTCCAAGGGAAAACGGCCTCTTCACAAGTTGTAATGGTGTTGACACTATATTTTAAAGGAATAGACAGTAGTGGGTACATTTTAGTTATTAGACTGCCAATTGCCACAATACAAACATCGGCTGAATTTTTCATAAAAACTTCTTCGGGATTACTGTTAATAATAATGCCCAGTTTTTGTTCTAACCCAATTATTTCACCAATATCTTTACCAATTAAATTTGGGTCGTTATCAATTGCCCCAACAATTTCTGCTCCTTTGTCGTGAAGATACTTCATTATTAATCGACCCATTTTACCGCAACCATATTGAATTATTTTTATATTTGATTGTTTATTGATTTTATTCATATAATTTTTGATAGCGGACAAATAAAGTAATAGCTACAGCTGTAGCTACATTAATTGAATCAATTAATGGTTTATGTTTAATGGCAATTGATTGAGTGTCTATTGGTAGGGTTATGCCTTGTCCTTCTGAACCAACAATTATGACAACCTTATCAACTAAAAAATTATTATTAGTTAAATTAAGCTCTTGGGCGGATTGACTATTTTCTAGACGATAAATTGGCCAGCTTATTGTTGACAACCAATTAATAGCGGCTGATTTAGTCATTTCTATCCAAGGTGTTTTTAAAACTAAACCAGCTGATGAACGAATAACCTTAGGATTACCAGGATCAACACAATCACAAAGAATTAGACCAGTATCAAAAGCACCAGCTAAACGAATAATTGTTCCTAAATTGCCGGGATCTTGAATATTGTCTAGCAATAGAATAGTTTTTTGAGAAATGATATCGGTTAATTGAAATTGTGGTGGAATAACTAAACCAGCCTCGGTTGGTGGTGTTTTAGTAGTAGTTAATTCAGCAAAGTTACGGCTGTCGCTGGGACTAAATTTTAATTTTACTGAAGAGCCAGCTAATTTTAAAAACTTAGCACCCTCAATCAACCATAAACCAGCCTTAACCCGTCCCCGATTGTTATGCAGTGACTTAATTAGTTTTTCTTGCGTCTGACTAAGCATTTGTTAAATTTTTGAATATTTACCGACTGCAATATAGCTAGCTAATAAATTAACTGCAGCAATACCTAGAAACTGAAGTCCAGCTATTTCTAGCCAACGGCTATTGAAGTAGCTGAGCAGATCAATATTATAGCCAAAAAAGAAAGTATCTAGATATGGTTGTAAAATATTTAAAAATGGATAAAAAATAACAGCTGTTAAGATGACGCCAGTAATAGTATAAATTAGACTAGAAAATAGGAATGGAGCTTTAATAAAAAAATTGGAGGCACCAACTAGTTTCATTATTATAATTTCTTGTCGATGGCTATAAATAGCTAGTCTAACTGAATTAAAAATAACCAATAACATTATCATTAAAAATATCGAACTAATAATAATAGCAATATCGTTTATTTTGTCAGTTATATAATTAATTTTGTCTAATAATTTTTTATTATCTTGAAAATTACGAGAAGCAATCAGCGGATCTTGGATTTGATTTAGTTCTTCAATTAAATTTTCATAAAGGCTTGGATCTTTTGGTTTAATAACTAGACTTGAGGTTAATGGATTTTGATCTAATTGTTGTAGAGCTTGAAGTATTTCAGGGTTAGCCTGGTAACGCTGTCTAAAAGATTCTAAAGCATCTGCTTGAGAAGTATAAACAACTTCTTGAACATTATTAATATTAGCTAAGCGAGCCCTTAGATTTAATATTTTATCTTCAGATACCCCCTGTTTTAAATAAATAGAAATGTCAACCCTATTTTTTAAATTATCAACCGCAGCCTGACCGATAATCCTTAAGGATAATAATAAATTAACTGAAAATAGCGTTAAAATTAAAATCATTATAGTGGCTAGTGATAGCCAAAAATTACGCCAAACATCTTGAAAACCAAACTTAATGATGCGTGCTAAAGATAATAACATAAAGCTTAAATAATATATTTTCCTTTGGCTTGATCGCTAACTAGTCGTCCATCGCTAACCGTTAAAACACGTTTATTTAAATTATTAACTACTTCTCGATTGTGAGTAACTAAAATTACAGTTGTTCCAAATTTATTAATTTTTTGTAATAAATCAATAATTTCTTCAGCATTAATAGAGTCGAGATTGCCAGTTGGTTCATCGGCTAAAAGAATTTTTGGCTGGTAAACCAAAGCTCGGGCGATAGCGGCTCGTTGTTGTTCTCCACCAGAAACTTCACCGGGATATCTATCCATTTGTTCATTTAGTCCAACTATTTTCATTAGACGCGGGACTATCGCATTTATTTTTTTAGGCGATTTTCCACAAACTTGCAAAGCGAAGGCGACATTTTCAGCCAATGTTTTTTTTGGTAATAATTTAAAATCTTGAAAAATTACACCAATTTGTCGGCGCAAATAAGGGATCTCACGATTAGAAATACGAGTTATATCCCAATCGCCAACGATAATTTTTCCACTATCTAATCGTTCTTCGCCGATTAAGCATTTAACCATAGTGGTTTTACCACTACCGGATTGACCAACAATAGATACGAATTCACCGGGTTGAATATGGAGACTAAGATTATCTAGAGCCTTAGTCTGTGGTGGATAAAATTTACAGGCTTGATTAAATTTGATCATAGCAATATCGACTAATTCAAAGCAGTTGTTAGAATTTGACTAGCTGTTTGATAGCTTTTGGCCCAACTAGGTGAACCAAGGGTAACCACAATAAAGTTCTGGTTAGTTGTTTTATCCTGAATAGCCATAGCCAAACAATGACCAGCCTCAATTAAATAACCAGTTTTTGATGATTGTAAAGAGAAATCTCCACCCGATAGCAATTTGTTTGTGTTTTTAATAGTATGTTTTTGCTTAGTATTAATAGTAGTGAATTGATAAGTAACGGTGGTGCTAATTTTTTTAATTTGAGCGTCTTGGGTAGCATTTTTTAAGATTAAAGCATAGTCTTTAGCTGTGCTAATATTGTCAGTTGATAAACCAGTTGGCTCAATTAATTTGGTATCAACTGCACCCCATTTTTTAGCATTATTATTCATTTGGTTAATAAATTCATTTCGAGATAGACCGCTGATTCTAACCAAAGACTCAACTGCGTTATTAGCCGAACCAATTAGAGCGGCATAAACTAAGTCTTGAATTTTGATTTGATCACCATCTTTGAGACGGAGCATGGCTGCTTCTGATGGCTTACAATATTTACTAATTTCTGCTTCATCTTTTTGACTATAACTAACAATTTTATTTAAATTTGGTTTGGTATCTAAAAATGTCTTGACTGCAATTATTTTTGTTAAACTGGCGATCGGCAAAATTTCAGAAGAATTTTTTTGCCATAAAACCTGGTCATTATCAGCATCTAAAATAATGGCGGCAGTTGCATCTTGTCCTGAGACAGTTAATTGTTGAAAATCCGTAATAGTTTTAGATAGTTTTTCT
>JAEWTE010000036.1 GCA_023459655.1 Candidatus Parcubacteria bacterium
ATTGGCTAGTCTGGATAAATAAATTAACAAGAAAAGCCAAAGCATCCCACCATCACCCTGCCAATTAATTAAAAATGATACTTTATCAAAGTTAATTCTTAATAAAATTATCAAAATTATCAGCAAAGCAAATAATAATCGAGAACTCATCTTTAACCAAATGTCTCGTCTTATTCTAAAATAGGAATCCATTGCTACAATTTCATCAAACTCATTTAGAACCGCTCTTTCCTGATTAAAATATTTTAAAAAATATTTATCGTTTAGATTAATATCTAAATACTTAATGAGCTTAGAATAAAAAGTAGTCTCCTGGGCAACATACTTAGATGAAATAAAAAATGCTACCCTAGCGATTACTATTGATAAAAACAATAATGATAAAATAATTATCCACCAACTTAGTCCTGCCCAATAGCTAATCAAACCAATAATAACAAAATAAACCAACCACCTAACCGCCCCAAAAAAAGAATTAGACACACCCATTGAGGCTAGTGGTATCTGATAAACTATTTTAGCCAATAAATCAGCTTGACTACCCACGCCCATGCTCTGCAGGCTTTTCTTTAAATGAGACTTTAATAAACGACGACGAATATCATTAGCTAAAATTACTGAAAAAGTTTTTTCCAACCTCAAAGCAAAATAAGCTACCAAAGCAAAAATAATAACCAGCCCAGCTAGTAGCAACCAAAATAACCTACCCCGCCCCAATAGCTCCCAGCCAAATTGAAAACGGCTGACCGCCATTAATCCAATCTCAATTAGCCCCTGTAAAACTAACAATAAAAAAGAACTAATAACCAAAGTCCGATATTTCTTAAAAAAACCAAATAAATATTTAATTTGCCAAACTTTAATTAATCCACCATAAACCTGATCGGCTTGTCGACGAATTTTCCTTAATAGTTCGGCTTGTTGTCTTAAATTAGTCATAATAAGCTTGTCGATAAAGCTGATAAGGCGAGATTATTCCAATATTTTTTAATCGGGCCATGGCCAAACGTCGATGCCGTGGCGAATAATGGCCATAAATAAATTTGGTCATTATCTTTAAAAATGTTTCGGAAATATTTCGAATCTGCTGATAATCATTAACCTGTGGTTTACTTTTAAGAATTAGTCGAAACTGATTATTATAGTTAGTAGCTGGCGACTTCATCTTGTTTTTCAATAAATTAATTTTATGTTGTTGATTAATATTTTTATAGGCCAAAATATTTTTCCACTGATCAATTATGCCCTTAACCAAGCTATCAGGCAAGCTTATTTGCCCCTCATTAAAACTATAACCTAAAAAATTATACTCACCTCGGGCTTGACCACTATAAATCTTATCGTCATTAATAATTAAATCAAGTCTTTTTAAGTCGGTCAATAAGTCATTTTTCACTGACAAAATTCGTTCGGCCGAACAATCTAACATAGCAATATCATCACCAACTCTAACATAAAAATTAACCAATTTTTTATATTTAAAATCTAATTCACTAATATAAAAATTAGACAAAATCGCATAAAGTGGAATACCAACAACTACACCCCGCGTCATTAACTGAACTACACCTTGTCGATAAACTGAACCACCAATAAATAATTTAAGTAAATCAATCACACCGTCATCTTCAATAACTACCTTTAATTTATCAATTAAAATCTGATGATTGATTTGATTAGCGTAATTTTTTAAATCCAAAATTAAAGCTTGATCAGTTTGACAATGGAGACGATAATTGCGACAAAATTGCTTAGCTGCCAAATGGGGCGATTGGCCGGGACGATAAGAAAACAATCGATCAGATAAAATTTCTTCAAAAAATGGCAAAAGAACCCGATAAATTGCTTGGGCTTTAACTCTTTCTTTGATTGAATAGATAAAAATCTCTCGCCAATTGTTCGGTTTATTTTTTTTAGGAATTAAAACTGAAATCGGCGGATCAATTGGCTTTTGATCAATTAATTCCTGACGCCAAGCTGATAATAAACGACAACTATCTAGTTCATAGTCTTTAAGAAAATGATTATCTAAACCATGATAGACTAAGGTTTTTTGCTTAATAGAAAAACCACGAATAATCTCTAAATAAGCTTTCTCTAAATTAACCCGATCCAATATTTTTTCCAGCATATATTCTTAAGAATCACCCCCAGAGAGTCGGGTGGCACGCCACCGGACACGAATAAAATCTAAAGAGACGCTTATGAGAGTCTGGCCTGCCAGACTGGCATTAGTCACTACACCACTAGCAACCGACCAAGCCTATATCAACGGCTATTAACAAGGCCATAGCTAATGATTTTTGATATCCCAATTGGGTTGTGGGGATGATTCTTAAAAATACCTAATTAATTATAACAAAGACCCAGATTTATTACCATTAAAAATTAAGGCTGAAATAATTCAGCTGGCTCAAAACTGACTGAACTAACTTCTGGAAATTGTTTAGCAACCGCTTCAAGTTGTTCCCTTAAAATTGATACACGACAAGACCCGCCAATAGTTTTATTCTCTGGATCTGACAATCGTATCGTCAAATTACCATCACGAAGGGCTAAATCATCTAATAAAACTCCAGATAAAGGAAATTCGCTAGTTAATCCAGTCGCCTTAGCTGATTCCGCTAATGGACTACTTAAAAATAATTTCAAAGTATCCTTAATTGGAGAAATAGATGTTGGCATCAATTGATCTACTGCCACTAAACCAGCCTGACTACATTGAATATTCCCCTGTTCGTCTTGATCACGACTAGCATCATAATAATAAAATTTGACTGTCCGTTGTGGTAAAGTAGTTGTCGAACTAGTATTAAAATCAAATTTAATCGGTAACCTTATTTCATCATCATTTTCTGGTAGTCCAGACGGATTATCCTTAACTAAAACTATAAAACCAGAACTAGTTGAAGGTTGAGAAAATTCAACTATCGCTTCAAATGGAACAAAATCAGCAGTCATCCAATCGGCCTGAGCCTGAGCTGGAACAATCCCTAATAATTGATCATTAGCATCAACTATTTTAATTGGAAAAGATGCCTCAAAAAACCACCAACCACGAGCTTGACCACTAATAGACACTGGACTATTAATAGTCGACTCAGCTAAAGGACTGAAAATCATGGCTGGTGCCGCCACTCCTAGATTATTAGTCGAAGTTGGGTTAGTTGGAGCAATTCCCCGATCAGAACTACCTAAAATCCACAACGCTAAAATAATTGAACTCGCTAACAAAAATAACACTAAAATAATAATAATTTTTTTCATATTATCATAATTAAAATTCAGCATTTTTAGGTGTACGTGGAAATGGAATGACATCACGAATATTAGCCATGCCAGTCAAATACATAATCGCTCGCTCAAAACCTAAACCAAAACCAGCGTGTTTAACTGAACCATATTTTCTAGTGTCCAAATACCACCAATAATCCTCCAACTTCATGCCCAGTTCCTTAATCCGTGCCTCTAGCACTTCCAATCGTTCTTCTCTTTGACTACCACCAATAATTTCACCAATCCCTGGCACCAATAAATCAACAGCCGCCACCGTCTGACCATCATCATTTTGGCGCATATAAAAAGCCTTAATATTTTTAGGATAATCAATAATAAACACCGGCTGACCAAAGATTTTTTCAGTAATATAACGTTCGTGTTCGGTTTGTAAATCAATTCCCCAAGTTACTGGATAATTAAATTTCTCACCACTTTCTAATAGCAAATCGATTGCTTTAGTATAGCTTAATCGAATAAACTCAGACTCTAAAACATTATGCAATCGATCTAATAAGCCATTATCAATAAATTTATTAAAGAATTCCATTTCCTCCGGTAGCTCATCTAAAACATATTTAATCAAATACTTGATCATTTTCTCAGCCAAGTCCATATTATCACTTAAATCAGCAAAAGCCATTTCGGGCTCAACCATCCAAAACTCACAAGCATGGCGAGTGGTATTAGAGTTCTCAGCACGAAAAGTCGGACCAAAAGTATAAACTCGATTCAAGCCAGCAATTAAAGTTTCAGCTTCTAATTGGCCACTAACTGTCAAACCAACCCGTTTACCAAAAAAATCTTGACTATAATCAAGCTGTCCTTGATTATCTTTAGCTAACGGCTTATCTAAATCTAGCGCGGTAACTGTAAACATCTCCCCAGCCCCCTCACAATCACTGCCAGAGATAATTGGCGTATGAACATAATTAAAACCCTGTTCTTGAAAAAACTGATGAATAGCATAGCTCAAAGTTGACCGTAACCGAAAAACAGCTGAAAAAGTATTACCCCGTCCACGTAAATGAGCAATTTCTCTAAGAAACTCAAAACTATGTCCCTTTTTTTGCAAGGGATAATCGGCTGCTGCCTGATTAATAATAATTATTTCTTGAGCCGATAATTCAAACGATTGACCAGCCGCTGGGGATTCTATTAATTGTCCAATAATCTCAATAGAAGAACCGACACTTAATTTTTCTACCGCTGCAAAATTATTTAAATTATTATTAAAAACTACCTGTAAATTATTAAAAAAAGTCCCATCATTAACTTCAATAAAACCAACCCCCTTGGAAACACGCACCGTTCTAACCCAGCCACCAACTCTAACCTCTTTATTCAAAAAAGCGTTTGTTTGGCGATACAGATTCTTGATTGCGGTAATTGCCATATAATTAATAAGTCAATAAAACTAAAATATTTCAATAAATATACTCTACTATTTACTTCTTAAATCGTCCAATCTCTTTTTTAACTGGTACGGCTGTCGAACATGTTTTAATTTAACACCACCACCAATGGTCCCGGCAGTAGAAATGGTTAAAAACCCAGTCTTAGTTAAAATTTTACTAAAAAAATGCTCTTCAACAATTGTGTCAGTTATTTGACTATAATCAATACTCACTAAACTAGTAGATAACCACCCTCGATAAATTAAAATCCGTCGATTAGTCAAGGCATAGACATTGGCAATTCTTAAATAAATTGCATAATAAAAAATCGCTACCGCAAAAATAACAGCTGGCATAGCTGGAGCTATTTCATAATAAATCAAGATTGATCCAAAACTTATTATTGCCCACAATAATAAATTAAAGACTATATAACCCTGACCAATAGAAAATTGATATTCAATTTTTTCATTTTGACCAATAATTTTTGACCAAATTTTATCATGATTCATAAATAATCATTATAAAATTAAAAAATATCACCCTTATTATAACACAAGATCATCGCTTAAAAAACAAAAAATTACCGCAAAGTCCAACCACCATCAACTACAATAGTCTGACCAGTTATATAGCTAGCTCCGGCTGAGGCTAAAAATAAAACAGCAGCAGCAATATCTTCGGCCTCACCAAATCGACCCAACGGAACCATCGCTATTGTCTGACGCTTAGTCTCATCATTCATCCCCTGACTCGCCCCTGGGGTAATAATGCCTCCTGGAGCTATACCATTGACAGTAATCTGGCGTTGAGCTAACTCTAAAGCTAATGCTCTAGTCATACTATCAGCCCCTCCTTTGGAAGCACAATAATGGACTAGACCGGAAAAACCAATAATTGAAGCAATTGAAGAAATATTAATAATTCGTCCACCATTTGGCATTATTTTAATAGCGGCCTGAGAACATAAAAAGAGACTCTTTAAATTAACCGACATCACTTTGTCCCATTGTTCTTCAGTCATTTCCGCAAAGGAGACAAACGGATAAATTCCGGCACTATTGACTAAAACATCTAACGATCCAAATTCAGCAACCGTTTCTTTAAAGATAGCCTCGACTGACTGACGATTAGAAACATCACCAACTACTGTCTTTACTTTAATTCCTAATAACTTAAGCTCGACTCCAACCTCCCCCAATAATTTCTGATTAATATCACTAATAACCAAATCATAGCCCTGACTCGCTAAAGCCTTGGCAATTCCCCGACCAATCCCCTGGCCAGCCCCAGTAACCAAAGCAATTTTATTTTTAGATGACATATTATTTAATTTAAAGATAAGCTTATTACTAGTATAACAATAATTGAGGCGATTTCAAACTAACAATAAAATATGTTAAAATAAATTTATCTAATTAATTGTCCTATTAACATGATTCACATCGACAAAAATTCAGCCAAAATTGCTTATTTTAGCATGGAAATTGCCCTAGATAATCAAATCAAAAGCTATGCTGGTGGTCTTGGTGTTTTAGCTGGAGACACATTAAAATCGGCAGCCGACTTAAAAATACCGATGGTCGGTCTAACCCTATTAAATCGTCATGGCTATTTTAAGCAAATAATTAATAGTCGCGGTGAACAAGAAGAACTTCCCGATAAATATAATTACCGCCAGCTTAAAAAAATAGCTGCCCAAACTTATATTAAAATAGGTCAAGATCGAATAAAAATTCGTGCTTGGCAATATTTCATAAAAGGTCATAGTGGCTACCAAATTCCAATTTATTTTTTAGATGCCGATTTAACCGGCAATCCTAAAAAATATCGTCAACTCAGTGGTCGACTTTACGGAATTGAACCTGAATATCGCTTGATGCAAGAAATTATTCTTGGCCGAGGTGGAGTAAAAATCTTATCTGAACTAGGCTATAATAATATTAAAAAATATCATCTCAATGAAGGACATGCTGCCTTAGCTGCAGTTGAATTATTCCATAAATCTACCAGTAAAACTAAGGCCGCTAAAATCAAAGAAGTCCGAGAAAAATGTGTTTTTACAACCCACACCCCAATTAAGGCCGGTCATGATGTTTTTCCAATTACTTTAGCTAAAGAATTACAACCTGACCTGCCTGATTATCTGCCAGGCCTCATCCACAATCAAGAGTTAAATATGACTGAATTAGCTCTTTATTTTAGTTCCTACGTCAATGGGGTGGCTCGCAGTCATCAAGAAATATCCAAAAAAATGTTCCCTGGCCACTGTATCTACTCAATTACCAACGGAGTTCATTCAGAAACTTGGACATCGCCTGAATTTCAAAAATTATTTGATCGCTATATTCCAACTTGGCGTGATTGTAACTTATCACTTCGCAATGCTTTTAATATTCCAACTAAAGATATTTGGTTAGCTCATCAAAAATCAAAACAACGATTAATTAATTATATCTATAAACAACAGGGCATTAAATTAGATCTTAA
>JAEWTE010000037.1 GCA_023459655.1 Candidatus Parcubacteria bacterium
TTTATTGTAGTCTATTAACTAAAAACTGGTTCGAATATGTGAGCCGCTTAGGTTAATATAGTATGTTGTTTGGAAAACCGCCATATGTGTGCACACACTACCCTCAGCTATTGACAAAAAAAGGTATAAATAGATATAATATAGAAGCTCTTTCAAAAAAATACAAAAGGAGGTGTTGTATGAAACACCTAATGTTCTTTTTTACTTGTTGTATGTTTATATTAACGGCTTGTAATCATACAGCAACCGGTCCAGTGAATACTTTGGACACGATAAATGCAGACAATGCCCTTACGATATTTGCAGAGCTGGATACTTTGCAAAGGGTTAGAAATAACCCAGGTTTGGGGTTAGAAGAAGGTTTGGTTATGACCGATAGTATTCCTGTTGGCCAGGTTACTGATCCTTTGTCTGAGTTTGTCTGGAATGATGAGACTGGACAAACCATACTAAAGTTCCATGGAGATACCATTTTTCAGAACTCCTGGAACTACAATTATATGACATCAGCCAAACCGAAAACCGACGTGAGGTTCCGTCATCAAGGTAATTTCTCAGCGATAACATTGAGAAATAACAGCCTTGATAATGGTATTGGTCACACCGAAATCAGAGTGTGGTTTATAGCGCGGGATTCTCTGAGGGTTATAGATGTTGCTTCTATCGCGGCCCCTGGCTATACCGTTGGCGCTATTCGGTCAGCAGCAATCTACAAAGATTGCCTGTTCTTGGATATAGCGAATGGTTGGGCGAGGAATCCTGGCCCACAGGAACTTGTGGTCTACAGTATGCAGACCGGGGAGTTTAAAAAATTCCCTTTCTATTAACGGTTTAGTTTTCCCCGGTCTGCTTCGGCAGATCGGGTTCTTTTTATATTAGAATATTTTATCACTTACAACTTTTTTACTATCTAGAGATATTGTGTAAGCTGGTAGAACAAGTTTTGTATTTATTCTTTCGGGGGTTGTGATCATTTTTTGACTAGTGGCTAGTTATCATATTTAGTTTTCTGGTTGTTATTTTATAATCGTTGGAATTTATTATTTACAATATTTGGTTAAATATTTAATGAGTTTGTAGTATGAAGTTAAAAGGTTGGGTAATTTTAATTTTTATCTTTATCGTAATGGTTGTATTTGGTTTATTGATGAGTCAAAATCAGTCAGATGATCGAGTTGATATTGTTCAAACAACAACAATAAAAATTGCTGTTTGCCCTACTTATTATGATATTGCTGATTCTTTAGATAAGACGGAGTATGAAATAATTAAAACTAAGTCAACCTCTGATAGCTTAGAATTATTAGCTGGTAACCAGGTTGAAGTTGTATTGTCTGGACGGCTATTAAAGCCGGGTGAAGGTAATTTTAAAACAGAATTTATTGCTAAAAATGGATATTCGTTTATCAGTGTTCAAGAAAAGGTGGTAGATAAAGATAATTTGAATGATGAAATAATTTGTACAGATTTAGAAAAAACAAAAGTTGAGATAGAGCTTAATTTAAAAAATATTTATCAGACTAAAGAAATAGCTGATTGTCCTAATAATAGTATTATTGTGACATCTTGGGATAAAACTGATTATAGTAAGTTCAGTATAGTGCAGTTAATAAATAGTGATGGATCAAGATATTTATTATCTAGAACTCCAATTTTATATTGTCGTGATAATTGTTTGCAAAAAATAATTAATCAAATAAAAACAGCTTATATTCGATCAAATTAAATTTAAGCGGCCTCGACAGATTTCTGTTTAATTTTCTGGCAAGATAATAGATAATTAGTTCGTTTAGCAATCGCTTGTTGGTAATTGATTACTTCATCACCATATTTATAATCACCATTTTTAGATTTTTCTATAGCTTGATCAATCCAGGCCTGATCATCATTATCTTGAACTGTATATTTAGCCTGATCAGCACTATCAAAACCGCTTAATAGGGCCGCTTCCCCCATGGTCAAATTAATGCCTAGTTTATTATATTCAGCACAAAGGATTGAGTCTTGTTGTTGAAAAAAAGGCACTGCTAGTCTTATTGCTAAAATCTTTTCTCGTCCCTGACGATCAGCCAAAGAGTACATATCGGCTGCTAATAAAATCTCGGCAACTTTATCACCATTTTTTGGTCGTTTATGTTCAATTAACGGCTGACCAAGTTCAGCTAATTGTTTATTAACGTTGGTTAAAATAAAATCCATGAAGCCAGGATGAGGACCCATATGACAACGTAAGGCGTCTTGGATTTTATTAAGAACTAATAGATAATCTTCTGCTGAATAATTATCTCCGAGTAGTTTAGTTAAAATTTCTGGTTGGTTATTTAAGATATCAGGTAATTGCTCGGCAGCTATTTCGCCATGAGCTGCTAATATATAATTATCTATTTTAGCTTTATTGCCTAATGGTTTATCGGCTTTAGCAATATCATGTAGAATAGCGGCAATTTCTAATTGATCAATTTCTTGTTGAGATAAGCCTTTTTCTAGCCCCCGTTGAATACATAATTTTAAAACTTGATCATTGTGTTCTTTAAATGATTTGAGTTGTTCTGGACTATTGGCTAGGGTTGACTCTGGAGATTGATATCTAGAATCAACCAAATTAATTAAATTACCATATTTTTCACTAGCTTTGATAAACTCTTGGTTAATAGTTTCCTGAAAATCTGGTTTATAATCAGATTCTGGTC
>JAEWTE010000038.1 GCA_023459655.1 Candidatus Parcubacteria bacterium
AGCTAGTTGTTGAATAACTAAATCATTAATCCCCGAAGCACCCGTTCCGCCACCAACAATTAAAATAATCGGTCGTTGACCAGTAAAGAACCAAGGCAGGGTTAAATCATTATTAACTGGCTGCAAAATATTGGGACGAATTGGTGCTCCCAACCAAATAGCTTTATGACCATAATCACGGCCCGATTTAGCAAAAGTCACCAATATTTTTTTAGCTAATGGCGCCATTAACCGATTAGCTAACCCCGGACGATAATCTAGTTGTTCAATAATGATCGGAATACCAAATAGCTTGGCGGCCCAAGCAATCGGCACACTAACGAAACTACCCGCACTTACAATTACGGTTGGACGAAACTTATTTAAATAATAGCTAGCCTGAAAAAAACCAACAACTAACCGACCAATATCTATAATATTTTGCCAAGACCAATAGCGACGTAATTTACCAGCACTAATAGCTTTAAAATCAATACCCGCCTCTTCAACTAGTTGGCGCTCTGGTCCAGTAGCTGTACCCAGCCAAATAAAATCAAGCTTGGCAGAATGTTTTCGTAAAATTTCAGCTATAGCTAATAGCGGGGTTACCGATCCAGCTGTTCCACCGCCAGTTAATAAAAATAATTTTCTATTTTTTTTAAACGAACTCATAATTTAGGTAAATTATCCGGCAAACGAGCTTGTCCAGAAATATTAGCCAAAATACCCAAACTAAACAACATCGCCATCAATGAGCTTCCACCATAGCTAACCAGCGGTAAAGTAACACCAGTCATCGGCAATAGATTCAGTGTTCCTCCTAAGTTAATTAAAACTTGAATTAATAATCCACCAACAATCCCAATTGATAATATTTGACCATATCGGTCATTAATCGATCGAGCCAATTGATAACCACGATAAAATATAGCGTAATATAGACCTAATAATAATAAGGCAAACCACCAGCCCAATTCTTCAGCAATAATTGCAAAAATAAAATCATTTTGAACCTCTGGTAAATAAAGATACTTCTGCCGACTATCCCCTAGCCCTCGACCAAAAAATCCACCAGAACCAACCGCAATTAACGATTGATTAACCTGATAACAACTTTTATCTGGACTATAGCCCGGTTTCAATACACACAGGAAACGATCTTTTTGGTAACCACCCTGCCAAAAAACATAAAGCACCAAACAAATTAAACCAGCTGCTGCTAATTTAATTACCAATTTCCAACTACCACCACCAACCAAATAAATCATTATACTCGTGGCCGCAATAATCATCAATGTACCTAAATCTGGTTGAGCAATAATTAATCCACCAACAATCGCCAAAACTACCCAAAACACCATATTCAATCGTTTTTTTTCTTCACTATGCTGACTCATTGACCATTTGGCCATCAAAGCCGATAAATAAAGAGTCAGCGATAATTTAACAAATTCAGATGGTTGTAAAGAAAAACCTAAAATATTTAACCAAGCCGTCGAGCCAGACCTTTCTTGGGCTAACGGCGTAAACAAAGTTAATAGAAAGCCAATTGTCACTATTAAAATTAATCCGCTAAGCTTTTGCCAACGATGATAGTCAATTTTACTTAAAACATAAAAACCAACCGCACCAATTAACAGTGGTAATAACTGTTTTTTTAACCAAAAATAAGTATCACCATAACGAGTATAAGCTACAACCGATGAAGCACTAGCTAGACAAAATAATCCAACTAAAACTAATAAAATAACAACAATAATCAAAAAACGATCTGGTCGATAATAACTCGGATTAATCTGATTTTTATTAACCACTGATCCACTAACTCCAGTCGGATTTTTTTTAATAATTATTTTAGACATGTTACTACCAACTATGATCTAACAAAAACAAACAAATACCTAGAGCACCACTAACCGCCGCAATCACCCAAAAACGCATCACAATTTTTGGCTCAGTCCAGCCCTTAGCTTCAAAATGATGATGAATCGGGGCTGATAAAAAAACTTTACGACCTTTTCGTAATTTTTTAGAGGTTAACTGAATAATCACTGACATTGATTCAAAGACAAACACTAAACCAATAATTGGTAAAATCAGAGCGGTATTGGTTAACATCGCAATTACTCCCAAGGTTATTCCTAAACTCATTGAACCAGTATCCCCCATATAAAAACGGGCTGGATTAATATTGAACCACAAAAAAGCCAATAAAGCACCACAAATTACTCCACAAAATGCTGCCAAATCATAACGACCAGTTAAAAAGGTTAAACTACCGTAAACCATAAAACTAGCTAGTAGCGTACCACCCGCTAAACCATCTAAACCATCCGTTTCGTTAACCGAAAAGGCGGTACTGACTATCACTATTACAAAAACCGGAATATACCACCAATTCAAAGAAAAACTACCCAAAAATGGAATATGAAAAACATCCCAATCGAGTTTAAAGTAAAACCATAATGCTCCAATCAAAGCAATAATAGCATAAACTAATAAACGAGCTTTAACTGTTAATCCTCCGCCACCCTTAATACCTCGACCGCGAATATCCAGCCAATCATCAAATAAACCGACCAGTGCTGAAGCTACTAAAATACCCAGTGGTAAATAAGTTTGGCTACGACTTAAAAAATTAAGACGACTAAACCAAGAATCAGGCCACAACCAACCCAAAATTGCCAAACCAACCGCAAAAACTAAAACAGTTACCCAAATCAATAAACCACCCATTGTCGGCGTACCGCTTTTAGCAGCATGAAGTTGAGAAAAAACCGGAGTATTACCATTATTACGAATAGTTTTGCCCAATTTATAGCGATATAAAAAATTGGTTAACAGCGGTGTCCAAGCCATTGTAAAAACAAATGATCCAGCCGATAATAATAATAAACGAATAATATAAAAATCAATCATAGAAAATTTAACGGAAATTAATCAATAATAAACCAGTTAAAGCCAGACTGACTGCAATCATAACTGACAAACTACCAAACAAAACAATCAATCGCACTTGTCGACTTGCTTGACAACGAATCAATGGTAAAAAACTATTAATTATAATAGCCACAGTCGCTCCAGCTGGTAGCCAATAAATTGAAGCTGGTTGACCGATTAAATCGATACCAAAATGAATATTATAGTGTAAAATTAATAAACCATTACCAGCAATTGAGGCCAATAACCCGGCCAATAACCAATTACCGATTAAAAAAATTAAAGTAAAAATTATCAACCAACGATTAGCCGGCTCGTGCCAGATATCCCGCCAGGTTAATCGCCAAGTTTGACCAATAACATAAAAATGATTAATGATTTTAGACCAAAATAATCGCATAAATTAATTTTTTAAATCAGGCGCCCAACTACGCAAACGCTTCACAATTGGCGGCAATTTTTTAAGAACATAATCAATATCCGTTGATTTGGTTGCTCGACCCAAAGTAAGACGAAGACTATAATGAGCAATTTCTTGACTTATTCCCATAGCCAATAAAGTGCCTGATGCAGCTAAACTACCGGCCGCACAAGCTGATCCAGTCGATACTGCAATTCCAGCCAGATCTAAAGCCAATAATAACGCCTCCCCTTCGGCTAACATAATCGAAAAGTGAGCATGACTTGGGGTAGAATTATTAAGATCAGTATTTAAAATAATATCTGGAATGTCTTTAATCAAACCTCGAACCAATTTTTGTCTTAATGTCCCAATCCGAATAACTTCACTTGCTTGATGTTTAGCCACCAATTCAAGCGCTTTAGCTAGTCCAATAATTGCTGGAACATTTAAAGTTCCACTACGTCGGTTTAATTCTTGATGTCCGCCTAGTTGAATTGGTAATAATGGTGTGCCCGACCTAACATATAGACCACCAATTCCCTTGGGTCCATAAATTTTATGACCAGAAAAACTTAATAAATCACAATGTAAATAATCAACTCGACAATCAAAATAATTAATCGCCTGAGTCGCGTCAGTATGAAAATAAATAGTCTGCGGTTTTTTTTGTAAATCAGAACCTCGTTTTCGCCAATCTTCTTGACGATTACGATTAATTTTTTTAATGATCTTGCCAATTTCACGAATCGGCTGCTTAGCCCCAGTTTCACTATTAGCATAAATCACCGAAACTAAAACAGTGGTTGGTTTAATTAATTTTTCTAATTTAGTTAAATCAATTAACCCTTTTTTATTAGCTGGTAACCAACTGACCGCTAAACCATCTTTAGCTAATTGTTGACAAGGTTGACGAACCGCTTCATGCTCTAAACTAGAAACAATAATATGCGGTTTAAGTTTTGGCGATTGCCTTATAACCCCTCTAATCAATCCATTAATTGCCAAATTATCAGCCTCAGTTGCCCCAGAGGTAAAAATCATCTCTTTAGCCTGAGCACCAAAAAAATCAGCTACTACTTGCCGAGCTTGGCCAACAGCTACCTGAGCTGCTTGACCATAACTATGTAACGAAGCTGGGTTACCAAAAATCTTGGAATAATAAGGCTCCATCGCCCGATAGACTAACGGATCAACTGGTGTAGTCGCGCTATAATCAAGATAAACTTTCATAATTAAACAGCAATAACTTGTTTAACTTGTGGTAATCTATTAATTATTTCAGCCTCAATTCCTTCTTTTAAAGTATATTCCATCATCGGACAGTGCGCACAATGACCCTGTAATTCAACTGACAAAACTGCTTCATCTTCATTAAAATTAACTAAACGAATATCACCGCCATCCATCTGCAAGCTTGGTCTAATTTCTTTTTCAACTATTTTTTCCAATTCCGGCCACCAGGCCGGTTGATTATTCTTATCCATAAAAATAAATTTAATTAATTAATTCTTGACGATAATTATCAATTGCCAGTCGCAAAGCATCAACACCTAACATCGAACAATGAACCTTAGGTGCCGGCAAACCACCCAAATCTTCGACTATTTGATCTTTAGTAATCTGATAAGCCTCATCTAGAGTTTTACCCTTGACCAATTCAGTCAAAGCTGAAGATACAGCAATAGCCGCTGCACAACCAAGTGTCTCAAATTTAACTTGCTTAATTTGATTCCCATCTATTTTTAGATATATCTTCATAATATCACCACAAACCGGGTTACCAACTCGACCAACCGCGCTCGGATGAGCCAAGCTTCCCTGATTGCGAGGCTTCTTAAAATGCTGGATAACTTTTTCACTATATAACATATAATAATTTTATTATTTATTAATATTAACTTCTGTGCCAATTTCTACTCGATCATATAAATATTTAGCCGGACCAACTCCTAAACGGATACAACCATGTGAAACGGCTTTGCCTAAATGATCAGCTCCTTCCCGATAACCACTGGGCCAAATTGGCAGTTCATGAAAACCAAATTGTCCACGATCCAAGCCTAACCAATAAGGCATCCATAGGCCATAAGGCGACCAAGCCTTAGGGTGCTTATTAATAATTTGAAACCGTCCAAGTGGCGTTGGTGTTTTTGGGGCTCCACTAGACACTGAAAACTGTTTAAACTTAACGCCACCCAGCCAATAAGTCAATTGTTGCTGACTCAAAGACACATCTAATCGTATAGGTAATTTAATTGCCCCAGACTGTAGCGGATCAGTAGCCCGATCAATCTCATCACCATCACTAATTCCATCGCCATCGGTATCGGCTTTTAATAAATTAGTGCCAAACCGCAATTCCCAAAAATCAGTCAAACCATCATTGTCCTGATCATTATCAATTAACTTAACTGGCTTAGGATTATGCGGTGAAAACCCCGCCAATAATTCCTGACGATCATCATAGCCATCACCATCAGTGTCTTTATTAAACGGATCAGTCTGGTAGATATTAATCTCATCCCAATCAGGAATACCATCACCATCTGAATCAAGTAAACCATTAGCCAATAATGGGGTGGCCACCAGTAAATAAATAAAAAATATAATAATAAAAACTAGGCGTCGCACCATAAATATCAAAAAATAAATAACCTTCCTATTAATGATTATAGCACAGCAATCAAGCTCTGGACAAGCAAAAAACAACTGGACAAGAACCACAACGGCGTGTATTATAACAAGGTCGAGCCTAATCAATTATCGGCCGATTAATAAATCGTTATGACTAAATCTAACGAAACTATCAAAATGCCTCCACAAAATCAAGAGGCTGAAATTTCACTACTCGGCTGTCTATTAATCGACAAGGCCGCTATTATTAAAATTGCTGACCTGGTCAAACCAGAAGATTTTTATAATGACATTAATGGCCTAATTTTTGGAGCCATGCTGGCTTTATACCAAAATCATGAACCAATTGATTTAGTCAATTTAGCCGATAAACTTAAAACTAAAAACCAATTAGATACAATTGGTGGCCGCTCTTATCTAACCAGCCTACTACAAGGCGTAGCTACAGCAGCTAATGTTGTTAGTTATGCTGAACTAGTTAAACACAAATCTACTCTGCGTCGACTAATCACTGCCGCCTCAGAAATTGGTGAACTCGGTTATCGCGAAGAAGATGATTTAGAACAAGTTTTAGATCAAGCTGAACAAAAATTATTTGGTGTTTCTCATCAATATTTAAAACAATCTTTTCAACCAATTAGTGGCCTATTAACTGATGCTTTCGATCGAATCGATGAACTACATAAACAAGGTGGCCGTCTTCGCGGTTTACCAACTGGTTTTGTTGATCTAGATAAACTTTTATCTGGTTTACAAAAATCTGATTTAATTATTTTAGCCGCTCGCCCCAGTGTTGGTAAAACTTCTTTTGCTATGGATTTAGCTCGCCAGGCTGCTATTAAGGGACGAGCCAAGGTTGGTATTTTCTCACTAGAAATGAGTAAAGAACAATTAGTCGATCGCCTACTCTGTGCCGAAGCCAATATTAGTTTATGGAAAATGCGAACTGGCCAATTATCTGACCGTGAAGATGATGATGATTTTGGCCGCATCAGCTATGCCATGGGAGCTCTAGCTGAGTCATCTATCTATATCGACGATTCGCCCAATTGTAATATTATGGAAATCCGGACTAAATGCCGCCGCCTACAATCCGAACATGGCCTAGATTTAGTCATCTTGGACTATCTCCAATTAATGGAAGGCCGCGGCCGGACTAGCGATAATCGCGTCCAAGAAATCGCTGAAATTACTCGCTCACTCAAAGGCTTAGCTCGTGAACTCAATGTTCCTGTGGTTGCTCTATCCCAATTATCTCGAGCGGTTGAACAAACCAAACCAGCTATTCCAAAACTAGCTCACCTACGTGAATCCGGCTCTATTGAACAAGATGCCGATATTGTTATGTTTATCTATCGTAAAGCTGCCGATCGTAATTATGATGCCGAAAGCCTAAATGATTTTGAAAAACATGTCGCCGAAATTCATATTGCCAAACATCGTAACGGTCCCACTGGTAAGGTTGATTTATATTTCGATGAAAACACTGTTAATTTTAAAAATTTAGATAAAAGCGGCTTAACCGCTAGTTAATTCATAAACCTATGTTTAATAAACTTAAGCAATTCAAAGATCTTCGCGACCAAGCTAAAACCATGCAAAATGCCCTATCGACCGAAAAAGTTACCGCGGAAAAACATGGTGTAACTATTGAAATGAACGGTAATATGGAAGTACTTTCAATTATTATTGATCAAGATATGCCTAAAGAACAATTAGCCAATGTCTGCCGTGATGTTTTTAATGACGCCGTTAAAAAAACCCAACGAGTTATGGCTAAAAAAATGCAAGAAATGGGCGGTCTCTCTAATCTCGGCCTCTAAATTATGGCTTACCCGCCATTAGTCCAGCAATTGATTCGCTTACTCAGTCAACTACCTTCAGTCGGTCCCAAAACCGCTGAACGCTATATTTTCTATCTTTTAGAACAAAAACCAGAACTAATTGAACCATTAGCTGACCACTTAAGACAATTAAATCAAGCTTTGACCACCTGCTCCCGTTGTGGCGCCATTAGTCTAGCCGACCCCTGCACTATCTGTCAAAACACTAATCGTTTAAACGATATCCTTTGTGTCGTCGCTACCAATCAAGATCTGGAAGCTATTGAAAGTACTGGTGATTACCAGGGTCGCTATTTTGTCTTAGGCGGTTATCTGGATACGATTAATGAAATCAAACCAGAAGACTTACGACTAGCTGCTCTAGCCGAACACTTAAACGCTCATCTAGCCATTAAAGAATTAATTCTAGCCTTTGATCCAACGATTGAAGGTGAAACCACTGCTCTTTATGTCACCAAGCTATTAGAAAAATGGCCCGGCCAAATCAGTCGCCTAGCTCGTGGCCTGTCCACTGGTGCTAATTTGGAATATGCCGACCCACTGACGCTGGCTAATGCTTTGAAGTTTAGGCAAGAGATTAAATAAAAGACCTATTTCCTATACTTAATATATTGACAGGTTTTAATCCTTTAGATATAATAACTATAGAATCACGACGAAAAAGTTCTCTAAGGGGTTAGTCCCGACGAGAGCTTTTTTTATACTCCAATTTTTCTTTTAAATCATTCATAAAATCTAAAATATTATTTTCCGGAGTGCTTAGTCCATCTAAAAGACAGGAGTAGTTGCGTTGATTTGGAACAAGAACTTTTTTAAGTTTTTTGTTCTTTAAAAAGTATTCAACTAAGCAATAAAAATCGCCATCACCAGAAACTATAACAGCTTTATCATAATTCTGATATTCAATCATTGAATGCAGGACTAGCTCAGCGTCAACATTCCCCTTAATTACACCATTATGCAATTCCAAGGTTGGCTTAAAGACACAAATATATCCATTTTCTTGAAGACTAGTATACATAGCCTGATTACCAGGAATGAAACCAATGAATAAAAAAGCTTTTTGTACTCTATATTTATCTCTTAAATAGTTTCTTAGTCTTTTATAATCCAATTTCCAACCAGAATATATTTTTTGACCACCCCTTTTTATATCTTTAACAAGACTTTGATGTAAATTATTACTATCAATAAAGGCAAAATTATTTTCTTTGAACATATATTTGAAATAAACCAATTAGTTAATTATTTTATTTAACTACTATTCCCAAAACTTTTTGCGTCTAATCTGCCGATGATAAGTAATCGCAAAGCGATGAGCCTCATCACGAACTCTTTTTAATAAATGTAGGGCTGGATTATTTAAAGACAGCTGCAGGGCCTGCTTTTGGCCAGGGAAAAACAATTTATCCATCGCCCGCGCCGATCTTAAGCCCTTATCTTTACCCAATCCAATGACCGGAATATCCCAGCCAGCTCGATCTAGTAAGCGCCTAGCAATATTAGCCTGAGCCTTGGCCCCATCAACCACAATCAAATCTGGTCGCGGCCAATCATGGTGAGCCAAGCGCCTGGTTAACATCTCTCGCAAAAGAGCAATATCACCTAGACTAGTAGTAGTTTCAATTCCGGCCAACTTGAACCTCTTATAATCACTAGAGCTAGCTTCTCCATCAATAAAAACGACGAGCGAACCAACCGCTTGTTTATTATATAAATTAGATAAATCATAACCCTCAATCCGCCTCGGTGGTTTGGCAAAGCCTAATAATTTAGATAGTTCTACCACATCATTAGCATATTTCTCTTCCAATCCCAAAATATGACTATTAGCTAAAACCTGCTCTAATTGTCGCAGCTGCCAATTTAATGAACTAATTTTGTATTCAATCTTGGAAATATCTTCATTACCACCTTTATTTTCAAACTGTTTAACTAATTTAGCTAACTGCTTTTGATAGCCACCCAGCTCGGCCTGGATCTTTTTAACCACTGACTTCTTCTCGCCCTGTAAAAATAAAACAATCTGCTGGATAATCTTTTTATAATCAGCCACGCTGATGAATTGCTGACAAGGCCCAGGACATTGACCAAGCCGATAATACAAACAGGCTTTAGTTGGTAAATTATAGCAAGAGCGATAAGGCCAAATTTTACGAATAACTTTTAAAGTCTCACGAGCAGCCTGAGTACTAGTAAATGGGCCAAAAAATTGACCTGATTCCTCTAGCTTGCGAGTCAAATAAATACGGGGAAAATCGTCAGCATTAATCGCAATATAAACATAACGTTTATCATCACGCCAAACAATATTATATTTTGGCTGATATTTTTTAATCAAATTAGCTTCTAGCAGTAAAGCCTCAATCTCACTATCAGTTTCTAACCATTTAATAATAACAACCTCATTAATCATCTGCTGTTTAGCCGCTGTTAAATCTTGATAGCGTTGCCAATAAGAATAAACCCGCTTTTGCAGGTTGATGGCTTTACCAACATAAACTATCGTGCCGTCTTGAACACAAAATTGATACGACCCTGGACAACCTGGTATAGCTAATTGTTTAACTTGTTCTAAAGTTAGCATAATAAAAATAGAATAGGGATTAACCCTATTCTATCATCTGACTATTTTTTGAGCAACTATTATTGTTGACTAATAACTTGAACTGGACAATTATCAATCGCCTCCTGAACACACAGCTTTATCTGGTTGTCATTAATCACTTCGGCTTTAAAATTATCATTAATCCGAAAATTATCTGGACACAAACTGGCACATAGGCCACAACCAATACAATTAGCTTGATCAATAACAATCATAATTTTATTTATTACGTCGTCCAGCCCAACGACGCTGAACTGGCACCTCCTTCTTATCTATAGCTTGACCTGGCGTAACCTCAACAATTGTCCGCCCACCCGACTGGCTATCGTGAAACTCAACCATAATTGTCCCTTTCAAGATATTGCGGTTAATTACATAACCCATTTGACCATCAACTTTCCACTGACTACCAATCTCTGGTAATTTTTTAGCCATCGCCTGATAACCCTCAGATTCATAGGCCAAACAACACATTAGGCGACCACAAATACCGGAAATTCGCTCGCTACCACGATGATTAATCCCCTGAATCTCAGCCATATCTGAAGTAACCGATGATAACTCGGTTAAAAACCCTCGACAACACAGACCTCGACCACAAACTCCTTGGCCACCAAATAATTTAGCCTCGTCGCGAGTACCAATCTGCTGTAAACGAATTTGTTTATTAAAATTTCTAGTTAAAAGACGCACTAATTCACGAAAATCAATTCGTCCTTCGGCCGTAAAAGCAAAGGTTAAACGACGATTATCGGCTGAGACAGAAGCATCAACCAATTTCATTTCCAATTGACACTGATCAATAAATTGTTGACATTGACTAAGCGCTATGGTTTTATCAAAATTATCAATTATTTGACAATCAACTGAGCTAGCCAAGCCAGCAATCTTTTTGGTGTGGCCAGACCAAGCCGCGGCTTGATCATCACTTAGATACTTAAAACCTAAAACTCGACCTAATTCTTGGCCGCTCTCAGTTTCCACCAATAAACGCTGACCAATTTCTAAAGACCAGTCCCCTGGCTCACATAAACTAGGTCGATCCCAAGGATATATTTGTACTAAAGCCAGTTTCATAGCTTGTGCTAAAACTGGTTAAAATTAAAGTTTAAAGCGACGATAATCTTCAATAACTGCACCATTCAAAATCTGCTCAATGGTTTGTTTCTCATCTTTAATAAATTCCTGTTTAACCAAACAAACCTCAGTAAAATAACGACTAACCTTACCATCTAAAATCTTTTCAATCATCTCAGCTGGTTTGCCTTCTTGACTAAGTTGTTCACGATAAATCTCTTTTTCTTTATCAACTTCCGACATTGGAACCTGATCAGGAGTTAAATATTTAGGATCATTGGCCGCAATTTGCATAGCAATATCTTTAGCCAACTCACCAACCTCTGGACGACTAATCGCTACTAACACGCCAATAGAACCACCAGCATGTAAATAGGCCGCCACTGTTCCTTGGCTAATTAAAGTAGCACAATTACTAAGAACAATCTTTTCACCAATGATACCGCTAAGGTTATCGACAGCCTCATGAATTGTTTGATTACCTAGTGATAAATTTAATAATTCATCAAGGTTAGCTGGTTGATGATCAGCTAATACTTGTAAAATATTATCGGCTAAGCTTTGAAATTGTTCATTACGAGACACAAAATCAGTCTCAGCTCGTAGTTCAATTAAATGACCACGATGCTGATCAGGACTAATCCAAGCCTTAATAATTCCTTGACTAGCTTCTCGCTCAGCCCGTTTACCAGCTTTAGCAATACCTTTTTTGCGTAAAATCTCCATAGCAGTGGTCAGGTCACCGTTAGCTTCAGCTAAAGCGGTCTTGCAATCAACAATACCGGCACCAGACTGTTCACGCAAATTTTTAATCATTTCCATGGTGATTTCCATATAATTACGAACTAGCTAACAAACCTCGGCCAATCAGCTAGTTATAGGTTAAAATGTAAAAAACTAATTTATTCTTGCTCTTTAATCACTGGCTGATGGCTTTCCTTAGCTGCCTCACGCTGTTGTTTGCCAGTCATAATCGCTTGCTCTAATGAAGCTAAAACCAATTCAATCCCTCTGGTAGCATCATCATTAGCTGGAATCGGATAATTAATGCCAGTTGGATTAGTATTGCTATCACAAATAGCTACAATCGGAATACGGCGCTTTAATGACTCGGCTAAAGCTGTCTTTTCTTTTTTAATATCCCAAATAAAAATAATCTCTGGGACTTTAATTAGATTAACTAAACCACCAACACCAATTTCAAGTCTAGCTGCTTCACGATCAAATTCTAATTGTTCTTTTTTAGTATATTTAGATAATTGACCAGTTTTTTTCTTATCCAAAATATCCTTATACTTACGGATTGAATTTTTAATAATGAAGAAATTAGTCAGAGTTCCACCAAGCCAATGTTCAGTAATATAAGGCATACCAGTTTTTTCAGCCAATTGACGCAATGGCTTTTTAACCTGGTCCTTGGTGCCGACCAGCAAAATATTCTTGCCAGCTGCCACCTCTTTGGTGATAAACGCCCAGGCCTTATCCATTTGTTCCTGGGTTTTGGTTAAATCAATAATATGCAATCCTTGTTTGTTGCCATAAATATATGGCTTCATTTTTGGATTCCATTTTGAAGTTTTGTGACCAAAGTGTAAGCCAGCGGCTAACAATTCAGCCAAAGTTGGTACTTGGGACATAAAAATTCCTTTAAACCGCTGCGTTCCGTCACCCGTGAGCCGATCGGGCAAGGAAAAATGAAACGCATGAGTCGTTAATTAAAAATTTTAAATCAGCTCAAATATAGCAATTTATATGATAATATTAAGCAATCTCAACAATAATGTCAAGCTAACCAGTTTATCCAAGTAACAACCCTTGATTTTTCTTTAAAGCTATGGTATCTTGACAATAGCACGCCAATCTGGGCGTTTATTTTTAGTCTATAGTATGAAAAAAGATTTACATCCAACCTATTATTCAGAAGCCAAAGTCATTTGTGCCTGTGGCAATACTTTTACTTCCGGCTCAACCATGGCCGAAATTAAAACCGAAATTTGTTCGGCTTGTCATCCCTTCTACACTGGTAAGCAAAAACTACTAGACACGGCTCGTCGCGTCGAGAAATTTGCTGCCAAACTAGAATCAAAAGCCGATGCCCGCAATAAAAAAGCTAAGCGTGAAGCTAGAGATAAAGCTCGTGAAATCAAAGCTCAGGCCGCTAAAGAAGCCTTAGAAAAAGAATTAGCTGCTTAGCTCTAAATTGATTCTCAACAATCATCTCCCGGCCACTTGGTTTGGGGGATGATTTTTTAAGAAGAATATATGCATGATGAACTCAAGGTTAAATTAGCTGAACTAAATAACCAGCTCAATGATCCAGCTATTATTGCCGATAATCAAAAATACGGTAAACTAGCCAAAGAACAAACCGAAATAGCTGGTTTGGTATCTTTGCTTACTCGATTAGAAACTATTGACCAACAACTAGTCGAAACTGAGCAATTATTGACCGAAAACGATGATGAAGAAATTCAACAAATGGCTAAACTAGAACAAACTCAATTAACTACCGAAAAAAATCTTTTAACTAAACAACTAGATGAAGCTCTCCATCCGGCTGATCCACGCGACAAAAAAGATATTATCATAGAAATTCGAGCTGGCGCTGGTGGTGATGAAGCCGCCTTATTTGTAGCTGAAATCTTTAGAATGTATAGTCGTTTTGCTGAAAATCACAATTTCAAATTAGAGATTCTTAATTCCAGCCCAATCGGTATTGGTGGATATAAAGAAATAACCTGTGCTATCGCCGGACAACAGGTTTTTGGTTGGTTAAAATACGAAAGCGGTACCCATCGCGTCCAACGCGTTCCAGAAACTGAAAAACAGGGTCGGGTCCACACTTCTACAGTTACCGTTGCGGTTCTACCAGAAGCCGAAGAAGTTGATATAGAAATCAAGCCAAGCGATCTTAGGATAGATACCTACTGTTCTTCAGGTCCAGGTGGACAATGTGTCAATACTACTTATTCAGCCATTCGTATAATTCATGAACCAACCGGTTTAGTAGTTACTTGCCAAGATCAAAAATCACAACACCAAAATAAAGAAAAAGCTATGCAAATCTTGCGCTCAAGACTTTTGCAAAAAATGGAAGATGAACAACGCGAAGCCACCGATAGTCAACGTCGTCAACAAATTGGTAATGGTGATCGTAGTGAAAAAATCCGCACCTATAATTTCCCTCAAGACCGGGTTACCGATCACCGTCTCCAAGAATCATGGCATTCCATTGATCGAGTTATGGATGGAGAAATCGATGAAATCATCCAGCACTTACAACAATATGCTAAACAACTGGCTCAAAAAACCGATTAATAATCTACTAACTATCGGCCAAGCCAGAAACTGGCTAACTAAAAATTGGCCATCAGGAGAAACCCAACCTGCCTTAATTTCTTGGCTTTTGGCTTTTATCATTAATCGTCCACTAAGTCATATTACTGCCTATCCGAAAACTATTCTAACTATTAAGCAACAGCATAAATTACGACAAGCCTTAGCCAAATTGAACACTGGTTATCCTTTGGCCTATATCACTGGCCAACAAGATTTCTATGGACGAACCTTCCAGACTAAACCATCGGCTTTAATTCCCCGACCAGAAAGTGAATGTTTAATCGATATAAGTAAGCAATTACGGCAAGAATTTAACCAACCAACCACCTGGCTAGACATTGGCACTGGATCAGGCTGTTTAATTATTAGCATAGCTCTAGAGCTAATGAATGACGATTATTTTGGTGGCTCAGACCTTAGTCAATCAGCGTTACGTTTAGCTAAAAAAAATTCTGCCAACCTTCAAACAACAATAAATTGGCAACATGGCTCTCTTTTACATCCCTGGCTCAAACACAATTTTGGCTCAGCTAAACAAATCTTCATTTTAGCTAACTTACCATATTTAACCCCGAACGAATATCATCAAAGGCAAATTGAGCTAAGCCACGAGCCAAAACTAGCTCTACTTGGCGGAGTAGCTGGTTTGGAACTCTTTAAAAAATTAGCCTTGGAATTACCTGTTTTTATCAATAAACACCCTCAACAAACTATTCATCTCTTAACTGAAAGCAGCTTAGACCAAGTAACTATACTTCAAAATATCTTATCGGTCAGCGGATTAATTTGGCAAAAATCTTTTCCCGACTTGACTAGCCGAGCACGCTTTAATTGGTGGCATAATTAAAAACAGCCCAAACAGGCTGTTTTTATTATTGAAGCTATTATTTATTTTACTCTTTACCTTCGTTTTCTGTTTTAACCTCTACTTTATCTTCTTCAGCTGGAATTTCTTCGGTTGTAGCGTTTTCAACCGCTACCGCCCGAGGTTCTTCAACCGCCACAATAATTTCATTCAATTCATGCTTATTAGACAAAGCTACATTTTTAGGCATCTTTAGATCAGCAAAAGTAATATGGGAACCAAAGTCGATTAAGATTGACAGATCAACATCTAATTCATTAATTAAGTCTTTAGGTAAACATTCAATTTCCACAGCATCAAAATTCTTAACTACCACACCACCTAATTGTTTAACTGCTGGTGCTTCACCAATAAAATTTAACTCAACCTCAGTGGTCACTTTTTCAGCCATATCGACTTGAAAAAAGTCCATATGAATCAATAAGTCTTTAACACTGCTTTGATGAATATCTTTAACAATAACTTGGCGCTGATCTTTGCCATCAATATCAAGAGTAATCAAACTAGATTCACCAGCCTGATCATAAATCTTTAAAGCTTCGGCCTTCTTGATTTGAATATGGAGATTTTCAGTCTTGGGGCCATAAACTACAGCTGGAATAAATCCCTGAGAACGCAGTTGGCTTAAAGCCTGTCGGCCTGGCTGACGGGTAATAGCCGCTAATTTCAATTCACTTTTCATAACAAAAAAATACTTAACTTAGGGTTAATCGTATTAGCTAGTATAGTTAATCATCGGTAATTTGTCAATTTGAGTAAAAAAATAACCAGTAGAGTTATTAAATTACTATAATAAATCACTAGTAATTAATAACCCTACTGGAAACAGTTAGGTGATCTTCTGAGTCTTGATCCATCCGGCCAGACGAGCGGCGGCGACATTGGTAAAACCATCACCGAGCTGGATAGCCTCCCAAATCGAGATAAACTGACATTTACCAATCATCTCGGCCGTCTTCTCGGGAATTGATTCTTGGGTTTCGGGAATTTCCAGCTTTCCGTCCACCATAGTCAGGTTTTTACCTGACATCTGGATGGCAAAGAAACGGACACCACCATCCTTGTCGGTCTCAACCAAAGCTGAGTTGCAGTTCATTGGGCGACCAGGCAATTCAAAAGTGTTACCCTTGAAACCTGTCTCCTGATGAAGCTCCCGGTCGGCAGCGGCTTGATGAGTTTCATCCTCAGAGGCTAAAAAACCTCTTGGACAATTCTGGACCTCCCCACCTTGTTTGGGACGATTCTGCTCAACAACGCCGACCAGAATATCGGTGGCCTGACTGATTTGCTCAACAATCTTTCCGTCTTTGTTGAGCAAAACGAAAGGGATCGTTACTGATCCACCAAGACCCACCTCCCGGTAAGAGAACATATTGTATCCAGAAGCAGTCTCGGTGCCGAAGTTGACAGTTCCGAATTTGGACTTGACAGCGACGTGCTGAACCTGGGACATATCTTGCTTTTGACCGTTGATGTAGAGCTCCCAGCCCCACACTGATCCAGTTTTGGATGGCAAGATTGTTGCGTTAAGGATGCCTAACTCACGCAATAGCGCCGTGAGCTCTTCAAGATTTTCATAAGTCTTCATTTTATCTCCTTTCTTGAATATTCTACTCTACTCGTTATTTTTATTCGGCAGAGTAATTGTTAAAAACCTGTGCTAATAAAAACACACTATTATTGTTTTGTCAATAGCCAGTAACGGCCTGACTAACCATTTCAACAACCTTCTGGTTTGGAGCGGTAACAATAATCTGTTCATTAGCTTCAGCCAATGATCGATCAAGCCCTCCCAAATCCTGTCCAGAAGATAAGTCTACTATTACTCCACCGGCTTCATGAATCAATGGGTAAGCACTGGCAATTTCTAAGGAATGTTTTCTGGTGCACTCTACCACCAACCAAGCATAGCCTTGGGCCAAATCGACATAATAAGGCATTGAAGCCTCCAAATATCTGAACTTAACCTTGGCTATCTTCTTAGTCGCTTGACGAACTGATTCAAAATACAGGTCAGCATAAGCCAGTAAATTCTTCTTCATCT
>JAEWTE010000039.1 GCA_023459655.1 Candidatus Parcubacteria bacterium
ATAACTTCGCCTGATCCTAGACCTAGAGCTAGAATCACGAAGCTTGGACCAAGCATTTTAACAAAGGGAATGGGTTGCGGAAAAGGTTTAGTAGTCATACAATGAGATTGTAGCAAAAAAAGCAAACACTCACAATAAATTTTATGACTGAACCACTAGCTAGTATTATGAGGCCGAATAAATTAGATGATTTTGTTGGTCAAGAAGATATTATTGGTCAACAATCTTTTTTACGTCAGTCTTTAGCCAATGGACATTTACCCTCTTTGTTGTTTTGGGGTCCACCTGGTTGTGGTAAAACTACTTTAGCTAAAATTATTGCCAATAGTTTAAAGTCTGATTTTATTGCCTTATCGGCCGTTACTAGTGGGTTGAAAGAGTTACGTCAAGTTATTGATCAGGCTAGAGGTAATCAGATTGCTGATCAGAAAACTATTTTATTGGTTGATGAAATTCATCGTTGGAATCGTGGTCAGCAAGATGCACTTTTGCCCTATGTCGAAGATGGTACTATTATTTTAATTGGGGCTACCACTGAAAATCCGAGTTTTTCAGTTAATGCTGCTTTGTTATCTCGTTGTCAGGTTGTGGTTTTTAAACAATTGACTACTGAAGATATTGTTGGTCTTTTGGAAAGAGCTTTAAAAGACAAAAAGAATGGCTTAGGATTATTAAAAATTAAAGCTGACCAACCAGCTTTAGTTAGGATTGCTCAAATTGCCGATGGTGACGCTCGTTTAGCCCTTAATTTAATTGAGGCAGCTGCTAAAACTGGGCTAACGATTAATTTAGAAAATATTGATAAAATTAGTCAACAAATTATTTTTAGTTATAATCAGGTTGGTGATGAACGTTATCATTTAATGTCAGCACTCCATAAAACAATGCGTGGTAATCAGGCTAGTGCTGCGGTTTATTGGTTAGCTCGAATGTTGGAGGCCGGAGAAGATCCAATTTATATTGCTAGACGGTTGGTTCGTTTTGCTAGTGAAGATATTGGTTTAGCTAACAATACTGCCTTACTTCTAGCCACTAGTTGTTTTGAGGCTTGTCGGCAAATTGGTTTACCAGAATGTAAAGTTATTTTAACTCAAACAGTAATATATTTAGCTAAATCAACTAAAAGTATTGTTGCTTATCAGGCATATCAACGAGCTTCAGATGATGTTAATCAATTTGGTGCTTTGCCGGTGCCACTTCATTTATTGAATGCTAGCACTAAATTAGCTAAACAACTTGGTTATGGCCAGGGCTATAAATATACTCCAATCGAAAGTGACGCTGGACAAAATTATTGGCCAGACAAATTATCGGCTAAAGATTATTTAGCTTAGCGAGTATCGCGGATAGTCATTATTGGAATTAAGCCAATGGTTAAGCTGCCAGCTAAAACCAAGAAAATTATTGGTAAATTGAAAAAGCTAAGAGTAGTAAAGGCAGCTAGGGAGGCGATTAACCAACCTAATGGTCGATTTTGTCGGTATAAATTGATTAAAGCCATATCACGGCTGTCGATTTTTTTATAAAAATATGTTTCTTGCATGCTCTCAGCTAGGGCAGCGCCGATTCGGCTAAGAAATAATAGAGCTCCCCAGATAATCGGATTGGTGGTTTTAGCAAAAAAGATGGCAATTACTGAAATGATCATAATAATATTGCCAGCAATTAACATTTCTTTTTCACCGATAAATTTATCAGCAATAATACCGGCCGGTAATTGTATTAAAACAAAGGGCAGAAGCATGACCGTAAAGATAAGACCAAGGGTTAACCAGCTCAGGCCGATAGTTTGGTGTAGATAAATTGGTACGTATAAACTCATTAAGCAATAAAAAAATTGTAATGACAATGATGATAAAAAAATACCGCGTCGATCGCGGTGACCGATTAGTTGACCGATAGTTTTCCCAATATTTTGTTGGTGATAATGATTTTTAGCATCAATTAATTGTCGTCGTTTAGAAATTAGTAAAAATAGGGCCGGCATTAAAATTAAGCCACCAATATAGTATATTTTGGAATAATCATTATTGATTCCAACAATTTTGCTCATTAAGATTGGAGAAATGAGCCAAGCTATGTTCATAGCTGTTAAATATTTTGTTCTAATCAATCCAGTGCAACCATCATCGGAAATATTCTCTAAGAGAATATCCATATTAATTAATATAAAAATGAAAGACAGGTAACGAATTATAAAGGCAGTTAAAATGAGCCAGGGGGCTGTTTCGGCTGACATGACAAAACTAGCCAAAATAGCCAAAAAATAGGTGATTATGGTTAATCGATAAGTTGAATAGCGTCGCACCAATCGCGGATAACCTAGTGAAGCGAATAGGGTTATAATTGTTACTAATGATAAAAATAGTCCGATATAACCTAGGGGCAAAAAGCGGTTTAAGTATGATGATTGGATATAGCCGGTTATTGCTTCGGTTATAGTGGTAATAAACACCAGACAATAAATCAGATAAAAAGTTGATTTGGTTTTTTGCATAAAATAAAATGCGATTAAGGCGATTTATTTATTATATAGAAAATTGTCGGGAAAGCCAAGTTTATGATATAATTTAATCAATTAAAGTTTAATTGATTAAATTATGTCCAAAAATTCAAGCCAATTAAATTATCCGGCTGATGTGCCGAAGTATCGACGCAATCTTTATTTTAATAATTGGCGACGGTTAACTTACGGAACTGGTCGATTATTATTGCTGGCTGGTGATCAGCGAATTGAACATCTTAATGAAGATTTTTTTGGTCCAAACATTGATTTGGCCGATAATGATCCTGAACATTTTTTTCAAATTGCTAATCAGGCACCAATTGGTGCAGCTGCTGTTCATTATGGTTTAGCTAGTCGTTATGCTGCTAATTACCGCCAAATTAATTATGTTATTAAATTAAACGGTAAGACAAATTTGACAGCTGATGATCCGGATAGTCATTGTCTGGCTAGTATTGATCAGTCGATTGAATTGTCTAAGCAGGCTGGTTTTAATTTGGTTGGGGTGGGCTATACTATTTATTTGGGTAGTCGATATGAAGGACGGATGTTAGCTGAAGCTGCTGAAATAGTTAGAGAAGCTCATGATAATGGTTTATTGGCAATTCTTTGGATATATCCTAAGGGAGTTAATGTTAAGAATGAAAATAGTTCAGAAGTAATTGCTGGAGCCGCTGGGGTAGCCATTAGTCTGGGGGCTGATTTTGTTAAATTAAAATCACCTAAACCATTGAACACTAAAAATATTAAAAGAATTGTTCAAGCAGCTGGATTAACTAAGGTGGTTTTTGCTGGTGGATCTAGTCAAGCTGCTGATAAGATATTTACTGATGCTAATTATCAGATTCAAGCCGGAGCCGCCGGGTTGGCTATCGGTCGTAATATTCATCAATGTTCTTTAGTTGAAGCCAATCGTCGACTGAAAGTATTGTCGGCTATAATTTATGAAGGTAAAACAGTTCAACAGGCTTTGCGACTACAAGCCTCAACCAGTCCTAAAAAAACAAATAGTCGTCAAAAATAGTTTATTTATTTAATGATATATCTATGCAAGCTAATATCAAAGCTAGTAATTTTCAATTAACACCAGCGATTACTGAATATATCGAAAAAAAATTAGTTATGTTAGAAAAATATTTGGGGGATTTACAACCAATCGCTTGTGATTTTCAGGTGGAAATGATTACTCGCCATCATCAAAAGGGTGATATATTTAGAGCTGAAATTAACTTAGAATTACCAGGTGAATTATTAAGAATTGAAAAAACCGAACCTGACCTATATAAAGCAATTGAAAAAGTTAAAGATCATCTAGCCCAAATGATTATTAAATATAAGCAAAAAAGACAAGGGCGCTAATGACCTTTGTTTTAAAAAATAGTTTATCAAAACGCAAGCCAATGGCTTGCGTTTTGCTTTATTTGCACTATAATAAAAAGAACCGGCTGACCTAGTCCGGTCTTATCCGATAGTTATAAATTTAGATTATGAGTTTTTTCCAAAAGATTTTGGGCGATCCCAACGAACGAATTATTAAAGATCTGCAACCGATTATTAAAGCGGTTAATGATTTAGAAGAAGATATTATTAAATTATCTGAAGAGCAAATCAGTCAACGTAGTTTTCAGTTCAAACAAGAGTATCAGTCAATTTTAGCTGATAAGGGTCCGGTGGGGGCTGATCAATATCTTAATAATATTTTACCCGAAGCTTTTGCTTTGATGCGTGAGACGGCTAAACGGACGATTGGTCAGAGACATTTTGATGTCCAATTAATTGGTGGCATAATTTTACATCGTGGACAAATTGCTGAAATGAAGACTGGTGAAGGTAAAACTTTAGTGGCGACATTACCATTGTATTTAAATGCTTTAACTGGTCGTGGTGTTCAATTAATAACAGTTAATGATTATCTAGCTAAAGTTGGTGCTGGCTGGATGGGGCAAGTTTTCCACTATTTAGGCTTGACTACGGCAGTAATTGTTCATGAACAAGCCCTAAAATATGATCCAGACTTTAATGATGATAGTCAATATGATGAACGGTTGAGTCATTTTCGACCGATTAGTCGGCGGGAAGCCTATGCCTGTGATGTTTTATATGGGACTAATAATGAATTTGGTTTTGATTATTTGCGTGACAACATGGTTAATAATCAAGATCAGATGGTGCAAAAACCATTGCATTATGCCATTGTTGATGAAGTCGATTCTATTTTAATTGATGAGGCCAGAACCCCATTAATTATTTCTAGTGCTGGTGAAGATTCAACGGATAAGTATTATAAATTTGCTGAATTGGTTGCTCGTTTAGATGAAGCAACTGATTATAATGTTGATGAAAAAATGAGAGCAGCAACCCTAACTGAAGCTGGTATTAATAAAATGGAAAAATGGTTGGGAGTTGATAATATTTATGTTGAAGGTGGTGTTCGTGAAGTTATGCATATTGAGCAAGCTCTTAAGGCTCGAGTTCTTTTTAAGCGAGATAAAGATTATGTCGTTAAAGACGGTGAAGTAATTATTGTTGATGAATTTACTGGTCGCATGATGCATGGTCGTCGCTATAGTGAGGGTTTGCATCAAGCGATTGAAGCTAAAGAAGGAGTGGTTATTCAAAAAGAGAGTCGGACATTAGCAACGATTACTTTCCAGAATTATTTTCGTATGTATGAAAAATTGGCCGGTATGACTGGTACGGCTTTGACTGAGGCCGAAGAATTTTCCAAGATTTATAATTTAGAAACAGTGGTTATCCCGACTAATCGGCCCAATGTTCGTCAAGACAATAATGATTTAATTTACGCAACTGAGGTTGGTAAATTTCAGGCCGTGGCTAATGATATTAAAGATCGACAAATTAAAGGTCAACCAGTTTTGGTTGGTACTATTTCTATTGAAAAGAGTGAAGTTTTGGCTGATTTATTAGCTAAACAAGGAGTTCAGGCTGAAGTTTTGAATGCTAAAAATCACGATCGTGAGGCTCAAATTATTGCTCAAGCTGGTCGCAAAGGAGCAGTAACAATTGCTACTAATATGGCTGGTCGAGGTGTTGATATTATTTTAGGTGGTAACCCGCCAGTTGATTCAGAACAAGAAGAAATTCGTCAATTAGGTGGATTGCATGTTATTGGTACTGAACGACACGAAGCTAGACGAATTGATAACCAACTGCGGGGTCGTGCTGGTCGTCAGGGTGATCCTGGCTCTAGTCAGTTTTATATTTCGACTGAAGATGATTTGATGAGAATTTTTGGTGGCGATCGGCTTAAGCGGATTATGACCACCCTTAAATTGCCGGAAGATATGCCGATTGAAAATAGTATTGTTTCTAAATCAATTGAGTCGGCCCAAAAAAGAGTTGAAGGTAATAATTTTGATTTGCGTAAACATTTGGTCGAATATGATGATGTTATTAATAAACACCGGGAAAGTATTTATCGTCGACGTCGGCAGATTTTACAATTAAGTGAAGCCGAGCCAGAACAAGCAAAAGATGATTTAATAATCACCCCATTGAGCGATTTGGTTTTGGAAATGATTGATGCTGAAATTGAACAGGTAATTATTTTTCATACTCAAACAGAAAGTACTGATGATTGGAATATTCAAGAGATTGGTCAGGTCATGAGTACGATAATCGACTTAGATTCGGCTGATTTGATTAAAGATATTATGGCATTGGGTGAAAAATCAGTGGCCAAGGCTGATAAAATAATTTATCGCGATGCGATTGTTAAATATTTAATTGATTTGGTCCATCAAGCTTATCAGGAGTTATTATCTTTATCGAAAGATTTAAATTTAGATTGGCTGGCTATTGAGAAGTCAGTGCTACTTAGATCAATTGATAGTTTATGGATGGATCATTTGGACGCTATGGACTATATGCGCCGTGGTATTGGTTTGCGTGGTTATGGTCAGCGCGATCCTTTGGTCGAATATAAAAAAGAGGCTTATCGTTTATTTCATGAGCTTAATTCTCTAATTCAAAAACAAGTAGTTTATTCTATCTTTAAGATAGTTGATTTTAGTCGTAGTAATCAACAGGCACTTGGTCAAATGATTGCTGGGGCTGATCAACCTAAAAAGATAGTTTTTAACGCTAGTGGACAAACTGCGGTTGCTCCAGTGGCGACCAAGCTTAAAGATGATGATGGTCACAAGGTTGGTCGTAATGATCCTTGTCCTTGCGGTAGTGGTAAGAAATATAAGAAGTGCTGTGGATAATAAAAAGCCGCAAGAGTTTATCAGAGATTTGTGGTACATGGTTGTTCATGCGAACACAGTAGTCGTTCGTTCGTCACTACTTGACCCTCTGATTCTTGCGGCAACCTTGCCCGTGTCACTCCTTTTAGGAGAAGCAGAAAAATCGGTTATTTCTTTCTGCGGATAGAGTAAGTGTAGTTACTTTATATAGAGATGTCAATAAATCTATGGAAAAAATTTCAATAACTGGGACAGGGGAGAGAATGGAAGATTCAAAAATTACTCCAGAAGAACTTGGTTTAAGATTTAATCAATTGGATCCAATCAATTTTACGAGCTATTTGCGTCAATTAATTAAACAGGATGATTCAATTCGTTTTTCAATTATAGCTGATTGGGTTGATATGAATAAAGCGAGGTTTGCGAAGGCCTTGAATGATGATCCTAGTCGCTGGCATGTGGATTCAATTATTATTAAAGCAACTCGTCAACAATTTGAAGAAGATATAAATGCTTTTCAATCAGGGGTGCAATGGCAGGAGGTGTTTTAAGTAGATTAAAGGTGATAATATTCTTTAAAGCTTTATTAGAGATATGATAATTAAAATAGCCTCACAAAATCAAATTAAGGTTGAAGCTTTACGAGAAATAATTCAAGATTATCCTGATTTAAAAATAGCTAATGTTGTTGCTGTTAGTGTTCCCTCTGAAGTGAGCGATCAGCCGAAATCTTTGAAAGAAACTATTAGTGGGGCTATGAATAGGTCGCGCAATGCTTTTAGTGATTGCCAGTTTAGTTTTGGCCTAGAGTCAGGTTTGATGGCTGTTCCATTTACCAAAACTGGCTATATGGATGTTTGTGTGTGCTCAATTTTTGATGGTAGCAACTATCATCTAGGACTGTCTTCAGCCTGGGAGGCACCGACTAAAGTTGTTGATTATATGGTTAACGAGGGGTTAGACATGAATGACGCTGCCTTTAAAGCGGGTTTAACTAAGGATAAAAAAATTGGATCAGCCGAGGGGTTAGTCGGCATAGTGACTAAAGGAAGATTAACCAGAAAAAGCTATACCAAGGAAGCTATTAGAACTGCTTTGATTCATATTGATTGTTAAAGTTATAATATGGCTCAAGAAAAAGGACTTTATTAGGTGTCACTCAAGGTTTTATTAGAAAATGATAAGGGCGAGACTTTGGTCCTGAAGGCCTTGAACGATGGCAATTATTCTGGTTATTGTGATTTGCCAGGCGGTCGGATTGATGAAGATGAGTTAAATACTGATTTGATTTCAATTTTGTCTCGAGAAATTAACGAAGAAGTTGGGGATATAAGATTTAAATTAAATAAAAAGCCAGTGGCGATTTTTCGTCATTTTATTCCTGCTACTGTTAGCGTTACCGGGAAAACTATTAATATTTTACATATTCTTTTTGAAGCTGAATATTTAGGTGGTAAAATAACTATTAGTCATGAGCATACCGGTTATCAGTGGCTAGATTTGGCTAAAGCAGAGTTGAGCGATTTTTTTATTTTTGGACTTTTAGAGGGGATTAAGAATTATTTAGAAAATCGATAGATAATCTATATTAATTATTAGACTGTGGTCAGTTTGACTCCAGCTGGTTTTTGTGCTATACTGGGCAAGTAAGTTTTTCTTAGTGTGATCTCTTAAAAAGTCGCCGAGAAATAGGTCGACTTACTTTTATTAAAAGTATAAGTTCGCAAGTTTGTATGTCCAAAAAATTATATGTTGGCGGATTATCCTACAGCCTTACCAGCGAAGCCTTGAAAGAGGAATTTGCTAAAGCCGGAACTGTTGACTCAGCCACTGTCATTATTGACAAGATGTCTGGTCGCTCTAAAGGTTTTGGTTTCGTGGAAATGGCTACTGAGGAAGAAGCTCAGAAGGCAATTGACATGTTCAATGGCCAGGAAATCGCCGGACGCCGTGTGACTGTCAATGAGGCTCGCCCTTTGACTGATCGCCCCGCCCGAACCAACAACTGGGACAATCACTCTACTCACAGTTTCTAACTGATCGATAGTTGATTGATAACTAAAACGCCACCCCTTTGGGGGTGGCGTTTTAAGTCGTTGATTTTTTTAATAAAATGAATTATGATGGGATTAAATTGACTTTAGTTAATTTAATTTTTGCTGTATTTATTTTTAAACATTGTTTATGGCTCATACAGAGATGAGGACATCAGTCAGACAGAAAAGCCGCGCTTGGCAGTTTTTCGGGCTATTAGCGGTCTTGGTGATAGCTAGCTTATTAGTTAATCTGGGACCAAATTATAATAATTTAGTTGCCAAGCACAGCTTACCATTACCAAAAATTAAAGAAGCACCCTTTCGTTTGGGGCTTGATTTATCCGGTGGAACCAGTTTGACCTATGATTTAGATTTGTCGGTCATCGCAACTGGCGATCGATTAGATGCTGCCCAGGGGGCTCGTGATGTTATTGAGCGGAGAGTTAATATGTTTGGTGTTAGTGAGCCGAATGTTCAAATTAATAAAACCGCCCAGGGAAATTATCAGATATCGGTTGAATTAGCTGGAGTCAAAGATGTTAATCAGGCGATTAAAATGATTGGTGAGACTCCGTTATTGCAATTTAAAGAATTAAATGAAGAGCGCAAAGAATTGACTGATGAAGAAAAAACGTTAATGGATGATTATAATAAGAAAGCTGAGATTAAGGCTGGAGATGTTTTGGGTAAGGTCTTATCTGGTGGTAATTTTGAAGAATTAGCCAAAGATTTTAGTGAAGATGAAAATACTAAAGTTAATGGTGGATCGCTAGGTTGGATTTCTAGCCGAGAAAATCCAGAAATTGTGATCATTGCTGAAAAACTAGAAGTTGGTCAAACTAATACCAATTTACAAAAAACTTCGCAGGGCTATGAAATTGTTAAAGTTGAAGATAAGCGTCCTAAAACTCAAGATGGCCAACCAGTTGTTGAGGTTAAGGCAGCTCATTTATTGATTTGTTATCAAGGAGCTACTAGTTGTGAGAGTGGTTTAGATAAACAACAAGCCCTAGATAAGATTAGTAAATTAAAAGAAGAGGCGACTAGTGCTAATTTTGCTGAACTAGTTAAGCAAAATTCAACTGAGCCTGGGGCTCGTGATAGTGCTGGAGAATTGGGTTGGTTTAGTAATGGAGCGATGGTTAAAGAATTTGAAGAAGCAGTTATGTCTATGAGTAAAGATGAAATTGCTGGTCCAGTGGAGAGTCAATTTGGTTATCATTTAATTTATAAGCAAGATGAGCGACCAGTGACTGATTATAAATTGAGGCATATTTTTATTAAAACTCAATCAATTGCTGATATTCTTGGTAATATTGATGAATGGAAGACCACTGAGTTAACTGGTAAGTATTTAAAACGAGCAGCTGTTCAATTTAACCCACAAGACAATTCACCAGAAGTAGCTTTAGATTTTGATAGTGAGGGTGGAAAAATCTTTGAAGATATTACTGGGCGAAATATTGATAAACCAGTGGCTATATTTTTAGATGGCTATATTATTAGCCAACCTAATGTTAGTCAGAAGATTACTGGAGGACAAGCGGTTATTTCTGGTCGATTTAATATCGTTGAGGCCAAAACATTAGCTCAGCGTTTAAACGCTGGTGCTTTGCCAGTACCGATTAATTTAGTTAATCAACAGACTATTGGAGCTAGTCTAGGTCAATCATCAGTTAATAATAGTATGACCGCCGGTCTAATTGGTTTAGCTATGGTTGCTATTTTTATGGTGATTTTTTATCGACTACCTGGAATACTTTCTATTGTTTCATTGCTGATTTACGGTTCTTTATTGATGGCTATTTTTAAAATTTGGCCGGTTACCATGACTTTATCAGGTATTGCTGGCTTTATTTTGTCGATTGGTATGGCGGTTGATGCTAATGTCTTGATTTTTGAAAGAATTAAGGAAGAGCTAAAAACAGGAAAACCGCTAGGTAATGCTATTAATGAGGGATTTAGTCGAGCTTGGCCATCGATTCGAGATGGTAATTATACCACTTTAATCACTTGTTTTATTTTGACTCAATTTCTAACCGGGTCAATTAAGGGGTTTGCTATTACTTTGGCTTTAGGTGTTTTAGTATCAATGTTTAGTGCTATTGTGGTAACTCGCAATTTATTGCGGTTGCTAATAAATCCAAAATTGGCCGATAAGCTTTGGTTATTCGGTGCCAATATCGGCAAAACTGAAGAAAAATAAGCTATTAATTACCATATTATATGTATCAGATCATTGCAAAAAGAAAATATTGGTTAGCCATTTCAGCGGTTTTAGTAGCCATGTCCATTACGGCTATTGCAGTCTGGGGGTTGCGTTTTGGAATTGATTTTGTTGGCGGCGGTGTTTTAGAGGTTCGTTATCTTCAAGATCGTCCAATAGTTGTCAGTATCAAAGAGAGCTTAGCACCAATTGGTTTAAGTAATTTAATCGTTCAGCCAGTTGGCGATAATGATATTAAATTGCGTTTTCAAGCAATTGACGAAGCTAAGCATCAAGAAGTTTTGAGTAAGCTAGCTGAATTATCGCCTAAAATTGATAGTCAACCGTCGTTAGAAGAGTTGCGCTATGATTCGGTTGGACCAACGGTTGGTCGTGATTTACGTAGTCGAGCAACCACTTCAATAATTTTAGTATTAATTGCTATTATTGTTTATGTTGCTTGGGCTTTTCGTAAAGTTTCTCAGCCAGTTAGTTCTTGGAAGTATGGTGTTTGTGCAGTTATTGCTTTGTTTCATGACGTTATAATTTTGCTTGGTTTTTTCGCTTTGTTGGGTCGATATTATGGTTATCAAATTGATATATCTTCAGTAGCAGCTCTGTTAACTATCCTTGGTTATAGTGTCAATGATACAATTGTAATTTTTGACCGGACTCGAGAAAATCTATTTCGTACTCGTCAAAGTTTTGCCGATACGGTTAATTTAAGTTTGAATCAAACATTAGCTCGTTCAATTTATACTTCATTGACAACCATGTTGACCTTGGTAGCTATTGTTATTTTTGGTGGAGCTTCGATTCGCAACTTCGCCTTAGCACTGTCAATTGGTATTTTATTCGGAACCTATAGTTCCATATTTATTGCTTCTCCATTATTGGTAGTTTGGAATAATTGGCAAAATCGCAAGAGAGCTTAATTGTTAAGCTCCAGGTTGGAGCCAAGATAGGTTCTATTAATTATTTATAATTATATTTATGCGTCAAAGCCAGCTATTTACTCACAGCCTAAAAGAATTACCCAAAGATGAAACCAGCTTTAATGCTCAAACTTTGATGCGAGCCGGGTTTATTGATAAGGCGTCAGCCGGGGTTTATTCTTATTTGCCATTGGGTTTGCGTGTTTTGCAAAAAATTCAATTGATTGTTCGTCAAGAAATGGCTGCTTTGGGTGCTCAAGAAGTGTTATTGCCTAGTTTAACCACCGAAGAGCCTTGGAAGCAAACTGGTCGGCTGGAAACTTTTGATGTTTTATTTAAAACTAGTGGTACTGATAAAAAAAGCTATATTCTAGCACCGACTCATGAAGAGATAATTACTCCTTTAGTTAAAAAATTTGCTCAATCTTACCGAGACTTACCGGTGGGAGTTTATCAGATTCAAACTAAATTTCGTAATGAATTGCGAGCTAAATCTGGATTACTGCGTGGTCGTGAATTTTTAATGAAAGATTTATATTCTTTTCATTTAGAACAAGATGACCTTAATGCTTATTATTTATCAGCTCAGAAGGCTTATTTTCAGATTTTTAAACGATGTGGTTTATTAGATCAAACTTATTTGACTTTTGCGTCTGGTGGAGATTTTTGTCAATATTCACATGAATTTCAGACGGTTACTGAAGCTGGTGAGGACACCATTTTTGTTTGCGAAGAATGTAATTTAGCGATTAATAAAGAGATTATTAATGAGCAATCAGTTTGTCCTAATTGTGGTAAAAAAGATTTATTAGAACGGCGAGCTATTGAAATTGGTAATATTTTTAAATTAGGGGTGCGTTTTAGTAAGTCTTTCAATATGATGGTGACCGGAGCAGATGGTGGTAAGCAGCCGGTCTTAATGGGTTGTTATGGTTTGGGAATTGATCGTTTAATGGGGACGGTGGTTGAAGTAAATCATGATAACCATGGTTTAATTTGGCCAAAAGAAATTGCCCCATTTAAGGCCCATTTATTGGATTTAGCTACTACTGAGGGTGGTCATCGTCAAGCGCAAAAGCTTTATGATTTATTGTTAAAATTAGGTATGGAAGTATTGTGGGATGATCGAAAAAATTTGCCAGCTGGTGCGAAATTTGCTGAGGCTGATTTAATCGGCTGTCCTTATCGGTTAGTCATTAGTGATAAAACTATTGAACAAAAGAGTTTTGAGATAAAAAGACGCCAAGATACAGCTGGCCGATTAGTTGGCCTAGACCAAGTCAGCGCCTATTTTGGTGATAACTAAAAACATGTTTGAAAAATTTCGCCAAAAATTAACTCGTAATCTAGCTATTGATTTGGGAACCTGTAAAACAATGCTTAGTGAGCCCCAAAGTGGTTTATTTTTAAGCGAGCCGACAATTGTGGCAGTTAATAAGAAAACTGATCAAATATTGGCAGTCGGTTCGGCAGCTAAAGCGATGATTGGTAAGAATCCTAGCTATATTGAAATAGTTAAACCATTAGTTGATGGTGTAGTTTCTGACTTTGAGGTAACTGAAAAGTTATTAAAATATTTTATTGATCAAACCCAAGAAAATAATTCTTTTTTAACACCTAAGCCAGCGGCAATTATTGGTATACCACTAGATATTACTGAGGTAGAAAAAAAAGCAGTAGAAGATGCGGCTAAATCAGCTGGTGCTCGTCAAGTTTTTTTAGTAGAAGAACCAATGTTATCAGCGATTGGTGCCGGTTTGCCGATTATGGAAGCAACTGCAACCATGCTAGTAGATATTGGCGGTGGAACTACAGAAATAGCCGTGTTAGCTTTGGGTGGTTGTGTGGCTTGGAAAACCTTAAGACTAGCTGGTAATGCTTTTAATAATGAAATTACTCAGTATATCCGTGAGGAATTTAATTTGTTAATCGGTGAACAATTAGCTGAAGAAATAAAAATAAGAATTGGCTCGGCTACTACTCGTCCCGAACCGTTAACTATGGCTATTCGTGGCCGTGATTTAATTAATGGTTTGCCCAAAGAAATTATTATTAATGATGAACATATTCGTGAAGCGATTGCTCGGCCGATTAGTCAGATTATTGATAATATTAAAGCCACTTTAGAAGTAACTCCACCAGAGTTAGTGGCTGATATTTATGAGCGAGGCATTATGTTGACTGGTGGGAGCGCTTTATTGGCTGGATTTGACCAAGCGATTGCTCGGGCAACTAAAATCGGTGTTCATATAGTTGATGATCCAATTAGTAGTGTTGTGCGTGGGGCTGGTCATTTATTGAGTGATTCAGATTTGCTTAATAAAATTGTAGTGCCTAGTTTGGCTGATTTATAAAGTTGCCCATGATTAAATTATTCAGCAAAAAATCTTCAATTTGGTTTTGGCTGATCATTGCTCTATTCATTATTGGCCATTTTTTAGGTCTATGGTCTATTTTGGGGAATAAAACTGGCCAGTTAACTGGACCGATTATTTCTAGCTTAACTAAGAATAATCAGGTGATTGGTACTTGGTTCAATGATTGGCGTCAAAGAGATAGTTGTCAAGAAAAATTACATCAAGCTGAAAATAAGATTAATCAATTAACTATTGATTCGATTGGTTTGAGCGGATTATTGGAAGAAAATCAAAATTTACGTCAATTATTGTCCTTTCAGCAATCCAGAAATTTTAAAATGGTAACTGCTAATATAATTTATCGTGGCCAGGCTGGTGGTTTATTGGCGCCTGGTCAGACTTTAATTATTGATCGAGGATCTAATCAAGGAATAACTGCAGATTTAGCGGTAATTGATCAGCGGGGAGCGGTGGTTGGTAAGATTGGTCAAGTCAGAGCCGAATCAGCCGAGGTTTTATTGGTTACTAATAAAAATTGTCGTTTAGCAGTGGCTACAGCTGGCGGCGGAACTATTGGTGTAGCGCGCGGTGATCTTGGTTTAACCATTCGTTTAGAGTTAGTGCCGCAAAATGAATTTTTACAAGAAGATCAAGAAATTGTTACATCCGGATTAGAGCCGGCTGTACCGAAAGACCTGTTAATCGGTCGAATTAGTCAAATTACTAAGGAAAATAATGCTCTTTGGCAAGATGCTGGTATTGAGCCAGCGGTCAATGTTAATCAGTTGAGTTTTGTTAGCGTGATAATTCCATAGTTTATGTCTTGGCTTAATTTAATTAACGCAGCTTGGTTAGCTGGGGTTGTGATTATTCAATTGGGTTGGATTGATCAATTGCCTGAATTATGGCCACGGCCTAATTTAATTTTAGTGATCATGATAATTTGGCTAATAATTAAAGGCTGGCATAAGTTAAAATTTTGGTTATTAGCCTTAATAATCATTTTAGAATATTTAGCGATTTATCCGTTTGGTAGTCAATTATTATTGTGGCTAATTACTATTAATTTGATTAATTTATTATTAGTTAATTTTTTTACTAATAAGTCTTTTTATTCTTTTTCTAGTTTAATTATTATCGGAACAATTATTCAATGGTTTGGCTTAGTTGCACTGGCTAATGATTGGTTAGCAGCCGATTTATTGATTAGACTGGTTGGTCAAGTAGTGGCTAATTGGTTGGTGTTAGTTATTTTTTATTATGGTTTATATTGGTTAGATAAGCGGCTTAATCCGCTTTTTTTATGGAAAAAGAATTAGTATGACCAAAAATAATCGGTTTGATTTGTTTGCTAATAATTTTATATCGAATAAACAGGGTAAAAAGGGCTTGTCTTTAAAATCGAATCATCAACATTGGACTGAAGAAGTTTTTTTGAGTCAAACGGAAGCCAGTGAGATGGTCGGCCATAATTTTAATTTTAATTATAGTCGAATTTTTTCTAAAGTATGTTTAGCGGCCTTATTGATTTTATTAATTAGAATGGCCTGGTTACAAGTTTGGCGTGGTGATTATTATTATGGCTTAGCTGAGGGCAATCGTTTAAGGCTAGAGCGGTTAGAAGCAAAACGAGGGGTTATTTATGATAGTAAACATCAACCACTAGTTCAAAATGTGGCTAATTTTTTGATTTATGTAACGCCGAGTAATTTACCAGAACAACCACTTCAACGCCAAGCTGTTTTAGCTAGGTTAGCAACAGTTTTGGGTGAAGAAGCTTGTGTTAAATTAGAAAATGAATTGGTTGCTATTAAACCATGGTCTTTAGAATTTTATCAGCCAATTTTTGTAAGTGATAATTTGACTTATGAGCAAGCAGTTCAATTAACTATCCAAACTCATCAGTTGCCAGGCGTTTCTTTGACTAATCGTCATAAACGACAGTATGCCGATTTGTCTAATTGGTTAGTAGCCGGTGAATCGGTTAATAAACTGAATAGCCTCAGTTTAATTTTGGGATATATTGGCAAAATTAATAATCAAGAATTGACTAGGAATAAAGACAGTGGTTATTTGCCGATTGACTATATTGGTAAAACTGGGTTAGAGGCTTATTATGAACAAGATTTACGTGGTATTAATGGTAGTAAGCAAATTGAAGTGGATGCTCTTGGTAATGAAAAGAAAAAAATTAGTCAGCAAAATCCATTAGATGGTCATCATTTGATTTTAAATATCGATGGCCGTGTCCAAGCCAAATTAGAAGAAATTGTTCGTCAACATTTATCTAGAGTTGGTAGTCGACGAGCCTCGGTGATTGCTTTAAATCCAAATAATGGTGCAGTTTTAGCCATGGTTAATCAGCCATCGTTTGATAATAATAGTTTCTCTTCAGGTATTAGTCAGGTTGATTATAATAAATTGATTAATGATCAAGATAAGCCAATGTTTAACCGGTCAATTAGTGGTGAATATCCATCTGGGTCAACTGTTAAAATTGTTATGGCAGCTGCAGCTTTGCAAGAAAAAATAATTGACTCATCAACTGGACTAATGAGCTCTGGTGGATTACGGATTAGTCATTGGTTTTTTCCTGATTGGAAATCCGGCGGTCATGGTTGGACAACAGTTAGTAAGGCAATCGCTGAATCAGTTAATACCTTTTTCTATTATATTGGTGGTGGTTATGAAAAATTTATTGGACTGGGGTTAGAAAATATTGGTCGCTATTTACAATCATTTGGACTGGGCCAAGTAAGTGGTATTGATTTATTTGGCGAGGTTAGTGGACTTATACCAACAGCGTCTTGGAAGGAAAAAACATTTGGCGAAGCTTGGTATATTGGTGATACCTATCATCTATCAATTGGTCAAGGTTATTTACTAGTAACGCCATTGCAAGTAGCTAATTATACCTCAGCTTTTGCTAATGGTGGTAAAATTTATCAACCTCAATTAGTTAAAGAAATTTTAAACAGTGATGAGTCAGTTTATCAGACGATTGAGCCAAAGATTATTGCTCAAAATTTGGTTAAGCCTGAAAATATTGAAATAATTAAACAAGGAATGCGACAAGCTGTTTTATCTGGTAGTGCTCAAAGTCTTAAAACTTTACCAGTTATGGTGGCTGGAAAAACTGGCACTGCTCAATTTGATAGTCGTAAATCGACTCATTCTTGGTTTACTGGTTTTGCTCCATTTGATAATCCAGAGATGGTTTTGACAATTTTAGTTGAAGAAGGTGGTGAAAGCACTGATGCGGCTGTGCCGATTGCTAAAGATTTTTGGCAGTGGTATTTTACCTCTCTTGACACCCCAGAGGGGTATGATGTAAACTAGTAATATAATTATTTTTTAAAATTTTATGGCTAATAATTTTTTTTCTGGAACAAGAACACCAGAACAGCGTTTGAATATTATCATTGGACAGCTTAATAGCTTAAAAAAGGTTATTGGTGATGGTTGCTATGATTGTTCGGCTTTAATTACTCAAATTAAAGCAACAAAGGCTGGTTTGGATGCAGTCTTGGAAAAGATTTTATCGGAGCAATTAGATCGTTGTTTGAAAACAGCCAAGAGTAAGCCTGAGGTTAAAAAAATGTTTAGCCAAGCTTTGCGCCGATAAATCGAAATATTTTTTGTTAATTAAGTTAAATATAAGTTTATGTCACAGGTTTTAGAATTGAATCCTGGTAATTTTACCGCTGAAGTATTACAAAGCGAATTGCCGGTTTTAGTCGATTTTTGGGCACCATGGTGTGGACCATGCCGAATGATGTCACCAATTTTGGATAATTTAGCCACCGAGCTAGTTGGTCAAATTAAAATTGTTAAAGTTAATGTTGATGATTCAGCTAATCAATCACTGGCTGTCCAATATGGTATCCAAGGTATTCCTAATTTAAAATTATTTAAAGCTGGTCAAGAGATTGCTGACTTTGTTGGTATGCGTCAGCAAGATAGTTTGCGTCAGGATATTTTAGCTAAAATAGCTTAGTATGGATAATCAGAAGTATGATTTGTTAATTATTGGAGCTGGACCGGCTGGTCTGACTGCCGGTATTTATGCTAGTCGCTATAAAATAAAGCATGCCATTATTGGTAGTTTGCCTGGTGGTACCATGACTGAAGCTCATAAGATTTGTAATTTTCCTAGCGAGGCTAGTATTAGTGGTTGGGAATTGGCTCAAAAAATTGAAAATAACGCTCGTCAATTAGGGGTTGAAATAATTGCAGCAGAAGTGATTAGGGTTACTGGTCAATTTCCTAGCTTTCAGGTTGAATTGAATGATGGTCAAAAATTATTGACCAAATCGATACTTTTAGCCACCGGCACTAAGCGTCGTCAATTAGGATTAGATAATGAAGATAAATATTTAGGTAAGGGTTTAGCTTATTGTGCTACTTGTGATGGTCCATTTTTTAAAGATAAAGTAGTTGGTATATTGGGTGGAGGTAATAGTGGAGCAACTGCGGTTTTGTATTTATCAGAGATAGCCACCAAGATTATTTGGTTTTATTCTGGTGACAAGCCGAGCGCAGTTGAGCCAAGCTGGATGGAAGAAATAACTAAGCGTAGTAATGTTGAGACTAGTCCTAATAGCCGGATTATTGGACTGTTAGGGGAAGATCGTTTGTCAGGTTTATCAGTTGAACGACCAGGACGAACCGAGCAAGTTAATTTAGATGGACTATTTGTGGAGATTGGCAGTGACCCCAATAGTGATTTATTAAAACAACTTGATGGACAAGTTAATAATCGAGGTTATATTATTACGGGGGCCGATCAATCCACTAGTATTAAGGGTGTCTGGGCGGCTGGTGATGCAACAACTTCATCTAATAGTTTAAGACAGATTGTGACTGCTTGTAGTGAGGGGGCAATAGCAGCTGATAGTATTTTTGGTTGTTTGAGTATTAAATAAATAAGCCGATAGATTACTAGCACCGTCTCAGTTGAGGCGGTGCTTTTGCTATTGACAAAAAATGTTAACTATGTTAAATTAGTTAATCAACTAATTTTTTTATTGATTTCCAATGCCTTATTCTTGGTGGCAGATAATAAAAGATAGACAATCAATTGTCTGGTGGTGGTTAGTCGGCCTATTGGCCGTAGCCATGCTGGTTAGTTTTTTGCAACCTTTAAAATATTCAGCTGAAAGTCAAATCTTAGTAGTGCCAGACTATCAACAAACTAGTGATCCTTATCAGATTTCTCGGACTAATGAGTATTTGAGTTCTTTGTTGGCACAAATTACTTACTCTAGTTCATTTTTTGAAGCAACTGTTAAACCAGAATATCAGGTGGATACTACTTATTTTGGTGATACAGCCAAGAAACGAATGACTAGCTGGCGAAGTACTATTAAAGTTAAGCCAATCAACGACTCTGGTGTTATTAGTGTCAAAGTTTATCATACTGATAAACAACAAGCTGAAAAATTGGTGCGAGCGATTAATTATAATCTAATTACTAAAAATAATTATTATCACGGTTTAGGCGATAAAGTAACTTTAAAAGTAATTGATGAGCCGCTGATTTCTAATTGGCCGGCTAAACCCAATTTACCAATTAATTTTAGTTTAGCTATTATATTGGGTATATTAATTGGTTTAGCTCAAATTTATGTAATTAGTGTTAATTATAATAATGAGGATTGGTCGGAGGTAGCGATGGACTGGCCTAGTTCGGAGGCGATTAAAGATTTGGCCGATCAATCAATAGTGCCAGAAAAAGATGAACAGTCAATATCATTTAATTACAACAAAGATTGTGGTAATCCATTAGAGACGGTTAATAATTTAGTAGAACGGCCACTAGCTATGGAGCGAGTCGCTAGTGATGGTCAAGATATTACCGAGCAATTATTGCACGGCGGTAATATTGATAATATTTTTGCTAGTTAAGTTTTCCAGTCGACCAGTTGCTGATCGGCTGAGGAACTGCAACTAGATTCTTTTCTGGGAGTAGTGAACTTTAACAAAAAAATAAAAAGCCCTCGGGGAGGGCGAAGGAGTTATAATGAAGAAGATCCTTTTGGCCCTAGTGGCCATCGTTTTCGGGGTCGCTCTCTTTGGGGCGACCTACACTGTCCGACAGGGCGATACCCTGGAAGGGATTGCCACGGCGAACGGAGTAGCGGTTGAGCAATTAGCCGCTGTCAACAATGTTGACTCACCCTATATAATTTGGGTGGGACAGGTCTTGGTTTTGCCACAAGTAAATTCGGTTAGTCGACCAGCACCCGTTGTTAACTATGATAATGATAATAATTTATTGTTACCAAATTCATTGGTTGATAGTGGCGCTGAGGTTATTGCTCCAAGTGTAAACCGCAAGGTTTTTGTTTGGAGTAAGAAGCCATCGGCCGGCGGCGGCGTTGGTTATTTCTGGAATGATGCCGCTGATGGATACTATCGGTATGCCAATACTAAGTGGCAACCATTGAATCTGTCGTCCAAAGTTTCCGTTGGTGCTTGGGGAGAGATCGGCGACGATTTTTGCCAAGTAATTGATGGGGATTGGTCACAAACTTCCTTAGGGTTTAAGGTTGGACCAGTCCTGGACTTTTATAGTCCTGGTTATTGGTTCAACTCTTGGTCTATCAAGACCTATTATGGTTTCCGTCATGCGGATTCCCGTGATGGGGCTTGGGATAAGACCCGGAAAGATCAAACCTGGTCAACAAACCTGTGGATTGGTGTTCATCAGAGTACCAAGCCATGGTTTGGTAAAACCAGTATCTCGGCTGAATACACTGGCTTGATTGCAACCGACGCCGTCGGCGGTAATAATGGCCAATACTTGCCGGTTTCTTCGTATTCCCCCATTAAATGGGAAAGCTCGTTAGAGCAGTCCCTTTACAAATGGGGAGATAGTTCGTTTAACTTGAATCTGGGTTATCGCCATCTTGATGGCGAGGCTGATCCAGGGAAAGACAGGGGATTCTATGGCATTAACCTCCAAATCGGATGGGCGAAAGTCCTCTATGAGCTGGAGATAGGAAATCAACAACAACAGAAGTTAGGGGCTCAACTGAGCTTCTAAAGGGAGATAAAAATGACAAAGAAGATTGTGCTGGGAATATTGTTGCTGTTGTTTGTGGTAGTATGGTTTAACAGCTGCCATAACATTAATATTAGCCGGAAATTAACGGTTGATGATTTGTATGAGTGGCTTGCTCCAACAATCGTTTGGTTGAAAAATGCGCTTGTTGCCCAAGCTGAAAAAGTTGATAAAATTTCGGCTGAAGTCGATACAATTAAAATCGAAGTCCGAGAGTTGAAAAACCGGAAAGGTCCGAAAACAATTTATCGGACAAAAACGGTGGTTGTGCAGCAACCAGCCAGTCAGATAGTTGAGCCGTATTATTCACAACCTCAGCCATCTACACCGGCAGTATCTCAACCAATAGTTCAAGTTCGTCAAGTTTCAGAACCAGAATTTGGGACTATTGTTCCTGGGGCAACTCCTGGACCACAGGACTTAGAGTTCTGTATCGATTTGGAGCCAAATAAATCCACTGATAGCACCAAAAAATTTCTTTTTTGGGAGCTGGTCAATGGATTAGGATATAGCATCTCCAATGTTGTTCCTAATTTCACCGGAAAGTCAGCCAATATGAAGCTGTCACCCGGTGGTTCTGCGGATGGTATTTCTTTCGATGGAGAGATGCTCAGAATGAGTGTTGTCTCCTTTGGCAATTGGTACGCCCAGATTATGGGCACACCGATGCCGTCGGATTTCCGTCCGGCCCTCCGCTCCAATAAGAGCGGTTGGAATAACCGATTAATGACTAGGAGCGGTGACTATTTCGTCTACCGCTTCTGAAAAATACAACAACTTCAACTGAGGGAGGATGGCCTGGAAACCATTCTCCCTCTCTTTATTTGGAGGAGGAATCATGAAGAAGATTTTTTTGGTGGTCATTGTGACCATAATTTCGGTTGCCGGACTGTCAGCCATCGGATCAGCCATTTATTGGACTCAACCAACTATTAATGAGGTTGAGGCGACAATAATCGCTCGGCATGATCTGGCTATTGTAGATGTAGAAAATTTGTTTAATAACCCGGAAAATCTTCGGGTGATTAAACAGATTAATCCCCAGTGTCGGGTATTGGCCTACGTCAACTTTTTTGAAGTTTGGCAGAGCCCAATCCCGCCGCACCGTCCTTTTGGAACCAGGCTGACTCAGACCATCACTAGCCAATTCTCGGATTGGTTATTGGTCAGACCTGATGGTCAGCCGGTTAGCTTTTGGCCGGGGATGCAACCACTCAATTTGAGCAGCCTGTGTCCAGTTGTTCAGGACTATACCTATAGTCGATACATTCAAGAAATTCTCTTAGAGAATGTTCTAAATGATCGGGTTTGGGATGGAATATTCCTGGACAATTTGTGGAACAGGATATCTTGGTTTGGGTCTTTAGACTTGGATCGTGATGGTCAAGAAGAAGATTCCAGAACCATTGATTATCAGTGGTATCGCGGAGTGTCTCAATTTTTGAATGGCATCCGCCAAGCCAAGGGTCAGTACTTTCAGATTTGGGGTAACCATTTATCCCTCTTTTGGAGCGGTACTGTTAATGGTCGGTTTTTGGAAGACTTCCCCACCCAGGATTGGTCTTGGGAAGAGGCCATGGCCATTTCTGAACAACTACCTGCGGTTGTTTTTCAGGGTAAGGGCCAAAACATAGATTTGGCGTTCAATAGCAGTTTGTTGTTGGACAATGCCTATTTTTGTTTCGGTCAGAACATGGCCGTGCCTGATTCTATGCTGACTAAGCTGAACGGTTTGAAAAAACTAGCAGCTAGCCAGCGCAGTCAGATGACATATAACGCCGCTACCTATACTTACCAGCGGCAATTAGGAGGCGAGGTGATTCAGGTTCAACTGAATCGTCAAACTTCCGACTAACTGACCTGTCAGTTCCATTAAGCTTTTAAGCTAGTGGGACTGGCAGGTTTTTTCTTGGCTAAAGCTTGACTTTATCTATATTTTATGGCATTTTAGAGCTATGATCAAACAGACAAATAATTTAGTCACTAAACCAGATTTTCGTCGCCAGCGAGTCAGTATAGGCCAATGGTTAGTTATGATTGGTTTATTTTTAACCGCTCTTTCTTTGCCGTTGCTGGATTGGCGTTTTTTTATTCAGGGGTTGGAATTTAATATTAGTGATTTTTTAATTTTGTCGACAGCAGTCATTTATTTTATTGATCGTTTACTTAGTTATTTAAGAGGTCAATCGACCAAGGCTTGGCGCTGGCCATTGGGTTGGCCGATAGCTATTTTTTTAATAATTATTCTATTGAGTTCAGCCTTTAGTCCTTGGCCATTACCGGCTCTTAAATATTCACTACGGGTTATTGTGTTTGCTTATATTTTTTATTTAGCACTACCTTTTAATGCCTTAGATTCTTGGCAAAAGTGGCGTTGGCCACTGGCTGGTGTAATTATAGCTGGTGGTTATAGCTCGATTATCGGTTTATTGTCTTTAAAGTGGCAGGACTTAAATGATGCTTTTTTTAGAGTTCAGCCGATGGCTATTTTTGGTCGTTGGTGGATGGGTAGTAATCATAACCTTTTAGCGGAATTTTTGGTTATTAGTAATTTTTTCTTAATTGCTTGGGGACGACTTAATAAAGATAAATATCAATATTATCGAATCCTAGACATTCTTTTTATTATTTCATCAATCACTGCCCTATTAACTTTTTCTCGAGCTGCTTGGATTGTTATAGCCGTTCAATTAATTATTTGGTGGGCGTCTCTTGATAGTCACCGTAATCAGACTAATTGGCTTATTGCTTTGTTTTTATTAATTGTTTTAGCTTTTCCTTTGTGGTGGAAAATGGATAGTCTGCAAACGGCTAATTATAGTTCAACTGAGAATCGTGTTTTATTAACTGATATTGCCTGGAAAGGTTTAAAGCAAAAACCGATTTTGGGTTGGGGCAGTGGTCAGTTTTTGCAGTTAGTTGATGATAATTTGCGTTTTCGGGCCAAATATGGCGATCCAATAGATTCACACGGGGTATTGCAAAAAGTCGCTGCAGAAAATGGCAGTCTTGGTCTAATGGCGTTATTGGTGTTATTTATTAGCTTGCTATTGATTTGGTGGCGAGCCTGGTTAAGTAACCCCAAGTCGCGGCCATGGTTGACGCCTTTGATTTTAGGAGCTGCTGGTGGTTTATTTTTTCAATTATTTAATACCTCGTATTATAAGGGTAAGGTTTGGCTACCGGTGGCGATTAGTTTAGCAGCTATCCGATTATTAGCTTATGAAAAGAAAAAAAAACAATAATCAGCCGATAAAAATAGTTTGCTTGACTCCGCGTTTATTTGTCGGTGGAGCTGAGCGTCTGATGATTGATATTTTTAGTCGCCTAGATCGTCAACGTTTTCAGCCAGAGTGGTGTTGTTTAGAGGCTGATTCCGATGAGTTAGTTAATTGGCGAGCTGAATTAGAAAAAAATGATATTGCAGTTACTATTTTAACTAATAAGCAACGACCTAATAATAAAATAGGTCGTCTTTGGCGGCTGATTGCGATAGGTTGGCGATTATGGCGATATTTACGGAAGACTCAACCAGATATTGTTCAGACTCAATTATTTGCTGATATTTATCGGCCGATTGCTAAATTAGCCGGTGTGCCGACCGTTATTGGTGTAGAGCATAACCTAGATTATGATGAACCAGCTTGGACTAGATGGGCTAAATTAATTGGTCGTTGGTCAATTACTGGTATTATTGCTGTTTCTTGGGCTGTTAAACAAGACATTGTTCGTCGTTATCGTTATTCATCTGATAAAGTTGAAGTGATTTATAATGGGATTGATTGGGATAAGTTTTTTAAGCCAATTATTGGGTCTAATTTGTCCAATCCAGTTCAGTCAACTTGGCGGTTGGGGGCAATCGGTCGTTTAACTGAACAAAAAGGTTTTGATATTTTAATTAAGGCTTTAGCTAAGTTACCTCAAGATATTAGCTGGCAGTGTTCAATTGCTGGAACTGGCCCTCAGGCTGATTATTTAAATAGTTTGATTATCAAATTTGGTTTGAGTGACAAAATAAAATTAATTGGTCTGCAAGCTGATGTGCCAAGGTTTTTAAACAGTTTAGATTGGTTAATTGTTCCATCACGCTGGGAGGGATTGGGTTTAGTTATTTTGGAAGCTGGAGCGGCTGGCGTGCCAGTGTTAGCTAGTCAAGCTGATGGCATTAAAGAGATAATTAGTCACAAACACAGTGGTTATTTAATACTCCCTGGAGGGGTTGATGAATTAGCTGATGGTCTAGTTGATGTTTTAATTAAGATTAATCAGTCGGATCATTTAGTTTGGGCACAGAATTTACAAAAAAAGGTTGAAAAAAATTTTTCTATTATAATGGTAGTTAAGCAATATCAAAATTATTATGAAAGATTTAGACAATAAAAAGATTAAAATTGTTTATTTATTGCCGCAGCTTTTTGGTGGTGGAGCGGAACGGTTAGTGGTTGATTTGGCAATTAATTTACCCAAAGATCAATATATAGTTACAATAGTTTGTTTAAAAAGTTCGTCAACACCAATTTGGCAAGACGAATTGATATCGGCTGGTATTAAATTGGTTCAACTTAATAAAAAAATTAAATTAGATCCAACTTGTTTATGGCGTTTGGTAGCTTGGTTGAAAAATAATCGACCAGATATTTTGCATACTCATTTATTTGGTGCTGATTTTTATGGTCGTTTGGCTGGTCGCCTAGTTGGTATTTCTCATATTATTAGTACTGAGCATAATATTAATTTTTCCGAAGGCTGGCTTAAGCGTCAATTTAAAACTATGACTGCCCCGTTAGCTGAGCGGGTGGTGGCTGTTTCTCAGACTGTTTTAGAGTATGCTCAAAAATATGAAGGAGTTTCCAAGAAGCAAGGTCAAGTAATTTATAATGGTGTGCCATTAGATAAATTTATTAATTATCAGACAACTAATAATTCAGTTCAAGATACTAAACAGTTGATAATGGTTGGTTCTATGGGGCGATTAAATAAACAGAAAAACTGGTCGGTGGTAATTGCCGCCACCCAGCATTTGCCCGATGATATTATTGTTAATATTGCTGGAATTGGACCACAAAAAAAGCGTTTGCAGCAGATGATTGATAATCTAGGAGTAGCTAAGCGAGTTAAATTGATTGGTTGGCAGTCCAACACGGTTGAGTTTTTGAAAAAACTGGATATCTTTGTTCTGCCGTCTTTTTGGGAAGGTTTACCGGTTTGCTTATTGGAGGCTGGAGCTAGTAGTTTGCCAGTTATTGTTTCTGATATTGCTAGTAATCAGGAAGTAATTATTGATCAAGAAACTGGCTTATTATTTGATCCGCACAATTCTCAAGAATTAGCTGATAAGATTATTTTGTTAGCTAGACAGCCGCAATTAGCTAAACAATTAGCCGGTCAGCTTAATTGTTTAGTGAAACAAAAATTTAGTTTTGCCCAGATGCTAGAAAATTATCAGCAACTTTATTGTCAACTTGTTAATTAATTGGTTATGAAAATAATTCAAATCAATAAGTTTAATTATTTACGAGGCGGTGCTGAAAAGTATTTTTTGGAGTTATCCGAACGACTGACACAAAATGGTCATCAGGTGGCTAAATTTTGTATGACCGATCGGCGCAATCTAGCTGATACCTGGTCGGGCTATTGGTTGAGTCAAATTGATTTTGAACAGCCCGGTCTGCCAGATAAACTAAAGGCTCCTGGCCGAATTATTTATAGTCGGGCTGCTAAAAAAGGGTTGGCTAAATTAATTAAAGATTTTCAGCCAGATATTATTCATGCTCATAATATCTATCATCAATTATCGCCTTCGGTTTTAGATGCTGCTCGTCAGGCCAAAGTACCGGTAATAATGACTCTTCATGATTATAAATTAATTTGTCCTAATTATCAGCTACTTAATCATGGTCGGGTCTGCGAAAAATGTTTTGATGGTAATTTTTGGCATTGTTTTCAAGAAAAATGTTTTAAAGATTCACGGTCGCAGAGTTTTTTAGCTAGTCTAGAGGCAGTTTTGCATAAATATTGGCAAACTTATCAACGGGGAGTTAAATTGTTTATTGCGCCCAGTCAATTTATGGCTGATAAATGTCAGTCTGCCGGCTGGCCTCGGAACCGTTTTTATGTTTTAATTAATCCGGTGCCAGAATTACCAGTTGGTCAGCGTCAAACACAGGGTTATTTTTTGTATGCTGGTAGATTGTCCAGCGAAAAAGGAGTTGATGTCTTATTGCGAACCTTAGAAAACAGTGATTATAAGTTAAAGATTGCTGGTCGAGGACCGGAAGAGGCTAGGTTACGACAATTAGTTAAAGATTTAAAATTATCTGACCAAGTTGATTTTTTAGGTCAGCAAGGTCATGAACAATTGGCTAGATTATTAGACGGGGCGATTGCTCTTGTGGTGCCATCAGTTTGGTATGAAAATATGCCACTTAATATTTTGGAAGCTCTCGGACGAGGTTGTCCGGTAGTAGCTAGTCGAATTGGTGGAATACCTGAAATAATTAATCATCAGATTAATGGTTGGTTAGTCGAGCCGGGTAGTAGCAATTCTTGGGCAATGGCTTTAAAACAAGTTATTCAAGCCGATCAATTAAAGCTTAGTCAACAGGCTCAACAATCAGTAGAAAAATATAATTGGAATCAGCATTTTTCAGCGATAGAGAAGATTTATCAGCGAATTGTACAAGAGTATAATCATGATTAAACATTATTTAATAATTTTTTGCGGTTGTTTATTGTTTAGCTTAGCGATTAATTCGGCTCAAGCTAGTTTGAATTTGTCGACTGATTATCCACGACTAGCTAATTATTATTTAAGATATTACGGCCATGTTCAACCGACTGAGCTAACTAGTTTGCATCGCTGGGATTTATTGATTTTGCCTAATGATTATCAATGGGCTTTTCCTAATTTTTTTGATCAATATAAACAAACCAATCCTAATGGTCGAGTTTTAGCCTATGTTTATCCAGCTATGGCTATGTCCAGTAATTTGAATAGTTTATTTCGTCAGGTTGATGAACAAGATTTATGGTTAAAAAATGGTCAGGGCGAAAAGCTGGAGATTTGGCCTAATCTTTTTGCAGTTAATATTAATAGGCCAGCCTGGACAACGCTTAATTTAAATTTTTGGCAAAATGATTTAGATCATCGAAAATGGGATGGTTTAATGTTTGACACAGTAGAAGAAAGTTTAAATCGGTTTAATCAAAAAGGAATAGATTTAGATGGAGATTATCGGGTAGATTCTTTAGCTAGTTTAGATGCTAATTGGCAGAAGGGTTTAGCTGGATTATTTAAGACGGCTCGCCAATGCTGGGGTGATAATAAATTTATTGTTATTAATGGTAGTTCATTACCAGTTTATCAGTCTAATATTAATGGTCGGATGTTTGAAACTTTTCCAGCTCATTGGGAAGGGAATGGTACTTGGTCGGCTTCAATGGAGCAATATTTAAATCAATTGCCTAAACAAAATTATTCACCTCAACTTTATATTATTAATGGTAATACCAATAATACTGGTCGAAAAACTGATTATCAAAAAATGCGCTTTGGATTGGCTAGTACTTTGCTAGGTGATGGTTATTTTTCTTTTGATCATGGCGATCAAGCCCATGAACAAATTTGGTGGTATGATGAATATTCGGTCAAGCTAGGTCAACCAACTTCTGGACCTTATAATTTGTTGTCGCCTAATAATAATAAAGTTCAGCCAGGTTTATGGCGTCGTGACTTTGAAAAGGGCGTAGCCATAGTCAATTCAACTAATCGGCGACAGATATATTCTTTAAATAAAGAAGAATTGGAGAAAATTAGGGGTAGCCAGGATCCCTTAGTTAATAATGGTCAACGAATTAATTATTTGGCGGTTGAGCCAAATGATGGCCTGATTTTATTGAAAAGAGATTTGAATATTATTGATCAGACTTTTTATAATGGTGGTTTTGTTCGAGTTTTTGATCAGCGAGGTCAAAGTCAACGTAATGGTTTTTTTGCTTATCAAGCTAATTTGGCTGGTGGTGATCAAGTTATTTTGACTGATATTGATAATGATAAAAGATTAGAACAAATAATTAATCGTCGTAATGAGGTGATGGTTACTCGACGAGGTCAAATTATTTATAAATGGCAACCATTTGGTAGATTATATTTAGAACGACCCAGTTTAGCAATTTATAGGCCAGCTAATAAACAATCAGAGATAATTATTGGTGCTGGTAAAAACACTAAGCCGGTGGTTCGTTTTTATAATTATCAGGGTCGTTTATTAAAACCAGAGTGGTTAGTTTTTGATGATAAATTTCGTGGCGGTGTTAATGTCTCGGCTGGTCGATTAAACAGTCAAGAAATGGCGATAGCGGTAACACCGCAAGGCGGCATGCAACCGTTGATTAAACTTTATTCGCCTGATGGTCGATTATTGACACCAGCTTGGTTAGCTTTTGATAAAAATTTTCGGGGAGGAGTTAGTGTTGCTATTGGAGATATTAGTGGTGATGGTCAAGCAGAAATTGTGGCGGTGGCTAGTTCCGGTGGTGGTCCGCAAGTTCGAATTTTTAATCGTTATGGCAAATTACTGGGCCAGTTTCAAGCTTTTGGCGAAGAGGTAAAATCAGGTTATCAGGTAATGATTAATGACTTGGATGGTGATGGTCGTGGTGAAATTTTGGTCAGCCAAATTAATTAGTGGTATAATTGTTGATATGTTTGATAAAATAATTAAAAAATGGCAGCAGCGTTATCGACAATTTTATGCTGGCCATCTTTGGCGATCAATTTTTGATTTAGGCTTAGTTATAATAATAATTACATTATTGTCGCTATGGCAGCTAACCATTAGTCATCATAATTGGCTTAATACTTATTATGACTGGGCGATTAAATTACCAGTTAATAAGCCGACAATTTATCAAACAATGCCGTTAGTTTGGCAAACAACTTTTGGCCCGAAAATTATCAATGATTCAACTAAGCGACTGATTATTGAGGTAGGTTATGAGAACAAGGCTGATCAGCCGATTCAGGTTAATTATGGTTGTCGAGAGTCTTTATCTGGTCGTCAATTGACAATTGTTCAGCCAGACAACCCAAAATTAGTGATTGATGATCAAGGAGTCAGTATTGATTTAGCAGCTAAACAATCTGGTCGATTTTCTATATCATTGATTGATTTTAGTAGCCGTGATATTGACAGTCGACAGATTAAAATTGTTTGTGATTTGGTTGCTCAATCAGAACTACAAGCCTGGCCAGTCGTTGAGCAGGAATTTGTTTTTAAGGTTGCTGGTTCAGTCCAGGTGACTGCTGGAGCCTATTTTTATACAGCTGATGGTGATCAAGTCGGAATTGGTCCATTACCACCAATGGTCGGATTGCCGACTAGTTATTTGGTTACTTGGGTTTTACAGAATTCCGGTGGCGATTTGTCGGATATTCAATTTTCGGCTGAACTGGGTGATGAAATTGAATGGCAAGGTGAGGCTGGTTTAACTGGTGGAAATTTAGTTTATGATCCCCAAAATAATAAAGTTAATTGGCGAATGGCTGATTGGCCTGATCAAATTGTTCAAAAACAAGCTAGTTTTTATGTTTCGATTAATCCGACTAAAGATATGGTTGGTAAAATACCAACCTTAATTAAATTAGGTCAGTGGAGCGTGATTGATAATTGGACTGGACAAAAATGGCAGGGACAATTATTGCCATTGTCAACCAATTTAGACAATGATTCTAGGTCTCAGGGGCAGGGAGAAATAAGAGACTGGTTAACAGAATAAAAACGGTTATTATTAACAAACCTGAGTTCAAGAATTAATAGCAATTTTTTGTTCAGTTATTAGTTCATAAAATTTTTCTGATGGAGTGTAATAACCTAAGACTTTTCTGGGGCGGCTGTTAAGCCGCCTTTCTGCTTCAGCGATGT
>JAEWTE010000040.1 GCA_023459655.1 Candidatus Parcubacteria bacterium
GCAATAAATTATCGGTTATTGGTAATATTACTGGTAGTGGCTCATTAAGAATTACCGGAACAGCAACTAGTAGTAATTATTTTGCAAGTAATTTGGGTATTGGTGGTCTGCCCGGTGGTTATTGGAACAGACTTGTTGATTTAAGTGGCAGCGGTAATTCTGCCTATATTTCTAGAACTAGTAATACTCATGCTATTATGGCTGCTTCAGATACTGGCACACCAGTTGGTACTGGTTATAATTTCACCTATAATAGCAATCAAATGGTTTTAGGTGCTATAACTAATCATCCAATTAATTTTATAACCAACGGTACGTCTAAAATGTTTTTGAGTAATGATGGAAAATTAGGAATTGGGACGATTAGTCCACAGGGCAGCTTAAATGTTTTGAGTAGTTCTGTAATTTCTGATAATTCAAATGTTAATAACTATCAATTACTAATTTCAAGTCCTAGCGACACTAATGGAGCTCAAGCCGGAATTGCTTTCAGAATAAGTTCTACTCAAAACAACACACCTGGTGCAGCCATAACTCATGAGAGAGTCGGAAATTGGTCTCAGGGAGGGTTATTATTTAAAACAAGGCCTGATAACACTTCAAATGCTCCCTTATTCACAAGAATGGTTATTGATAAAGATGGCAATATTGGTATTGGAACAACCACCCCAGAGGCTAAATTAGATGTTAATGGTAATATTGCGGTTCGGGGTACAATGGCTTTGACTGGTGCTCTTTATACTGGTGGTGGGGCTAAGCTATTGGCTGTTGATAATACAGGTAATGTGATTACTACGACTACTCCGGCTGGAACATCCTTGCCTTCTGGTAGTCTTAGTCAAACTTTGCGTTATGGTTCGTCTGGCTGGGAATCAACTAGCACGCTTATAGTTAATAATTCTAGTAACGTTGGAATTGGAACAACCACTCCAACCGATAAATTGCATGTTTATGGCAATTCTGTCCTAGGTAAAATTTCAGGATATCCTTATAAAAGTTTGTGGACTTGGGAATCAGATAATACTGGGTATTATTCTGGTATTGGGTATCAAAAAAATGATGGCACTAGTCAAAAACTTTTTGTTTGGTGGCGTGATTCAGTGATTGAGACTAATATTAATGATGTCCTTAATGTCGCTACACCAGGTCACACTTTTAATGGATCGCCACCAAATACGGGCAGAGTTATCGGCGTCAAATTAAGTTCAAATGGCGATTCATATTTTAATGGAGGTAATGTTGGTATTGGTACTACTAATCCTGGAGCAGCTATTCATGTTAATGGCAATGCTATTGCTTATCCGCCGAGTGACCCAACTCATTTAGCCACTAAATCTTATGTTGATACGGTTGCTCAAAGCTTATGGGTTAAATCTGGTAATAATCTTTATACCTCCACTACTGCTTGGAATGTTGGAATTGGGACAACTACCCCAGAGTCTAAGTTAGATGTTAATGGTAGCTTAGCGGTTAGGGGGGCGGTATCATTGACTGGTCCATCTTATATTAATCAGGGTAGTCGTCTTTTAATGGTAGATAATTCCGGTGCTGTTTCTGTTACCAGCACTATTCCCGGTGGTGGTGGTGATTATGTTTCAAAGACTGGTGATACTATGACCGGTGGGTTAACGTTTGAAAATATACCGGCGCCGGGAGCAGCAATTGATTTGAACGGGTTTAATATTGTCGGTGTTAATAAGATTACTGTTACTACTATTGATCCACTCTATGATATTGGTGGAACTAAGTATTCAACTTATGCTCCATCAGTAGTTGGTGGAGTAAAAGAAGAATATATTGGTCGAGGTCAGATTAGCAATTGTGGAGTTGATGATTGTTCTTGGCGATTAGATTTTTCTAAAGTTGCTATAGGAAGTGATTTATGGGTTTGGCGTAAAATTGTTGAATTTAATTCTAAAACGATTGATGTGGTTATGACTGCCTATGGTCGGCCGGCTTTGTTATCTTATGAAATTGAGGGTAATCAATTAATATTTTATGCTGATCGGCCGACTGAATTTTCTTATCGATTAATTGGGCCTCGTTTTGATTGGCGTAAATGGCCGACTTTGGCTGAAGATCAATCTGAAAAGGCTTCTTTGACTATTGAATAGGGTTATTGCGACTATTATTGTTTGTGCTATAATATATGTATTATATAATTAATTTATAAAATAATTTTAATTAAAATTATTATGAACAACAAAAAAAATCTATTGATTATCGCTGGACTAGCCATTTTGGCTATCATTGTGATTATCATTGTGGCCAATCTTGGCAACAGACAGGCTGGACCAGTTAGTCAATCAGGTGAAGAGATTAGGATAGCCCCAACTGATCTAGACCGAGAAACTCCAATTGCCACTCCTGAAGAAGTTATGCAGGCTAAACCAGTGATTGAAGGAACTAGTAAGGTCTTGGACAATGTGGTTGTTACTCCAACTGGTAAGCCAGTTAAAAATGATGTTCGACCTGGTTCACCAGAAGCTCCTCAACAGACTGCGCCAGTCAATCCTGAGACTTTGCCTAGTGACTCAGTTAAATTAACTGGTAGTGCTGCCGGCTTTAGTCCAGATAGATTTGAAGTTAAAGCTGGTCAATTAGTTACTTTATCTTTGACCTCAGTTGATGACATGACCCATGTTTTATTGTTTGCTGATCCAGAATTATCGGCCGTAGCTATTGGTGTTGGGCCTAACGAGACCAGAGCGATTACCTTTAATGCTCCTAAGGCGGGTGAATATCCATTTCATTGTGATGTTCCCGGGCATCTTTCTCGCGGAGAAAAGGGCGTGATGGTTGTTAACTAGTTTAATCGGTTAATTATTAGTTTCAAAGACACGGTTAAGCCGTGTCTTTGGCTATAATCAGATTAATGATGATTAAAAGAATCAATAAATTAAGGAATAAAAAATTACTGCTTGGCTTATTGTTGTTAGCAATCACCCTAATATTATTATTTTTATTGTGGTTATTATTTGAGGTGAAATCAATTAGACTGACCGATAATCGTCAGTCTAGTCGGCCAATTAGTAAATCTACGATTAATTCAATAATTACTCCGTCGCCTAATAGTAATAAAGAGCGCTCGGCTAGTTTTACTGACCTATTTTCTGGTTCGGCTTGGCTGGATAAAAATCGAACTAGTTTGTTCCATAATTTTTCTAGTATGACTTTGTCATTTCCTCCAGATATTCATTGGGAATTGACTGGGTCTTGTTTAGATAATTATGATGCTTGTCAGGCAATTGATCGTTCAATTGATCAACAGTCAACTTGTATTGATGGACGATGTTTAGTTATGGTTGATGATAATTTAGTTTACCAGGGCCAAACATTAGCTTGGCCAACAGCCATTAACGAGATAGTTGATAGCACTATTTCTACTTTTGATAATCGTTGGTTAGTTGGTATTGTTGATAATTTCCAACCAGAGCAATATCGAATATCAGTTTGGTGGTTTGATGGTCAGGATTTTCAGCCGATTATTTTGTCAGATAATAGTGAAGAACCAATTATTAGTCATTATCGAGGCCGTCTGGCAGTTGGTGGTCAAGCGGATAATCTACTTATTTTATATAGTGCTTATAATGGCCTGGCTTGGCAGGTTCGAGGATCACAATTTAAAGATTTAAGCTATTATTTTGGTATCAGAGTCAATTATAATGGTTTTTGGCCAGGAATTATTAGTTATCAGTATAATGGTGAAACAAAATGGTTAGTGTTTGATCGTAGCCAATCTCGACCAATTTTATTAAAGTTTTGGCAAAACGGCTCGGATTGGATTGAGGGTACGCTGGATCTATCTGACCAATTACCGGATAATAGTCGCACAGCGATTGTAGCGACTGACAAATTATTGGATAATTTTAAAATCAAGATTAATGATTTAACCGATACAGCTTATCTTTGGCAGATGGTTGATCAAGGGTTTATTTTGCCGACTAGTTCGGCCGAGGTTATTTCGATTAATTTATCCAATTATAATCAAAAACCTCAGACTAGCACTATTGGGGCTATAATTACTGAAGTTATTGGTGGCTGGTCTGGTTTTGATAATTCATGGTTTTTATCGACCGATGGGGTTAATTGGCAAACTGTTCAGCTAAATCAACGATTTAATTTTGATCAGCCAATTGGAAAATTATGGTGGCGTTGGCAAGTTAACCCAAAGACTAATCGTCAGCATTCGCCTTGTTTGAAAAAAATTGTGTTTTATTTTTATTCCCAGCCGTAGTTTAGTCCTTTAGCTTGTGGCCGTTATTAAAAAATGTTATAATATCAACAATCAATTGTCTTTAAATTTATGGATAAAAAATGGGTTTTTAGCGGCTTGGTGATTATTTTCATAGCGGCTAGTTTATTTTTTTGGCTACCAGCCGATGCCCAAGAAGAGTGTCCGGTTGGTAAAAAGTGTATTTTTAATTATGCTGGAACTTTAATGTTGCAGGCCACTGGTGGAGACATTGAATTATTTACTAATGGTGATAGTAAAGATGGCGGTAATATTAAGCTTGATATTTCAGGTTCCAAAAGTGCTAGTAATATTTTTCTAAAGACTCAAGAGTCAGGTGAGAGTAACATCTATCTTAATTATTTTGCTCCTGATCACTATGGTTTAGCGGTCACGGCTAATGGCGGATTATATCATAATAGTTTTTCAGTTTTAGTGGCTGATGGTGGATATTATGATATTAATATTGACGGGATCAGTAAAGGTCTTAGCTTAATTAGAAGTGAAGTGACGCCTGGTCAAATTGATAGTAGTCGTCAATTATTTGTTGCTTCTGATAGCTATTATTATTGGGGGGCAGCTGATCCGACTATTGGGCTAAGCTCATTGTATGCTGATGTTACTAATAATTTATTTGGTCAATTAGCCTTTATTCGCAGTGGCGATGTTAAAGTTGGAGCCAGACAATATTTACAATATCGATTTAATGATATTGATAACCCAAGTAATTGGGGTCAATGGGTAGAGATGTGTGATAATTCAAATAATTGTCGTAATTTTTTAAATATTTTAGATGAAACCAGTAATGGTTCATTATTGGTTTATCAGGACCCGGACTTATTAATGGATGCTGGTTTAAAAATAAACGATCCATTAGCCTTGGCTAATTGTGATGCTTTAAATACTTCAGGTGGAGTCATTGGTTGCGGTTCAGGCGGCACTGGTGGTGGAGTTAGTGGATCCGGTACAATTAATTATATCCCTAAATGGAGTAGTGCCAGTAGTTTAGCTAACAGCACTATTTTTGATAATGGCAACGTTGGCATCGGCACCACTACCCCCGACGCCAAATTAGATGTTAATGGTAGTCTAGCAGTTAGGGGGCCAGTCTCTTTGACTAATCAGCTTTATATTGGTCAAGGTAGTCGTCTCTTAATGGTTGATAATTCCGGTGCTGTTTCTGTCACCAGCACTATATCTGGCGGCAATATGGTTACTTTCGCTGGTACTTCTGTTTCAGCAGTTACTGGTAATCGAGGAGGTTATAATAATGCTAATGCTCTTTGTGTGTCGGTTGATCCGGCCAGTCATATTTGTACTGCTGAAGATATTTTAAGCATTATTAATCAGGGTGATGTTAACACTATTCCCGACAATAGTGATGGATATTGGATTAGCAATGGTCCACCAGGCTATACTGCTAACGTTAATGATTGTGCTGGTTTTACTGAAGGTTCTACTAATTTTTTTGGCGCAGTCTGGTATAAATATACTACTTATCCTAATGGTGTTGGCGCCATAGCTCATTGTGGTAATTCTAAATATTTTGCTTGTTGTAAATAAAATATATGCTTAAATTAAAACAAAGTTTGGCTAGAAATTTGTTTCGGTTATTTATTGTATTAATAATTTTTAAGGCACCGGCGGTATTAGCTGTAACTTGTCCGACCTGGTTTGGTGGCCAGCTTTGTGATGGTGGTGGAAAATCTTGGTGTTATCAAAATAATATTACCAATGGTTGTCAGGTTGAAACAACTTGTTCACCAATTAGTAATGGCACTAATACTAATAATTGTCTTACTAATACTTGTGTTATAGAATGTAACGATGGATACATAAAATGTAGCTCAAATTGCCAAATTCCGTTATCTAAACCAGCAAATTGCTCTAATCATGATTCATGTACTGGGGCTTGTACTGTTTGTAGTGCCGGTTATGAATTAAGCGGCTCAACCTGTGTGTCGGCGATATTAAAATTAGGTATCAATTCAGTTAGTGGTTCTAATGTTGTTCAGGCGGCCACTGGTGCTTTATTGTATGTCAATAATACCGGAGTTGGTATTGGAACAAATAATCCATCATCATCTCTCCATATTATTGGTCATGCCACATTATCTGAGGATTTATCTATGGCGGCCGGCAAATCAATAAAATTAAATAATGCCGCTAATACAATACTATATATTGGAAATTATCATACCGGTGGCTTTGTTTTTGGTTCTAGTCAAACTGCTTCGATTCATGTTGAAGGTGATGTTCGAGCTAATCAGTTATGTATTAAGGATGACTGTAAATCTGCTTGGTCAGAGATTCAAGGGACTAATTATTGGACTGCTTCTGGTAATAATATTTCTGCCAATAATTCTGGTAATGTTGGTATCGGAACAGCTAGCCCAGTAACTAAATTACATGTTGTCGGTACAATTCGAACTAATCTTTCGGGAACTGGTAATCGTTGTCTTTATGTTACTGAAAATGGCGATATTTCTGCTAAAGCAGAAGATTGTGGTACAAGTTCTGGAGGAGATAATCTTGGTGATCATGCAGCTACTCAAAATATTAAACTAGGTAATTATTGGTTATCCGGTGATGGTGGTGATGAGGGAATTTTTGTCAATAGTTCTGGTCAAGTTGGTATTGGGACTAATGCTCCATCAGCTCTTTTAAATATTTATAGTAGTTCTACCGGCATAATTTCTCAAATAAAACTACGAAATGCCAGTACTGCTATTAATTCAGGTACAGCAATTGATTTTGTTACCAACACCAATACCACTGGTAAAATTACTAATATTTACAATGGATCTAGTCAGTCTTCTTTGTCTTTTTCTACTTATTATAGTAGTTTGGCTGAGGCGATGAGAATAAATTCTTCCGGTAACGTTGGCATCGGCACCACCAGCCCAGCCTATAAGTTGGCAGTAGTCGGCGATGCTTATTTTAGTGGTCCGATTACAGTTCAAAATCCAACCGCGGCTGGTCATGCTGTTAATCGTTCTTATATTAATGGTTTAGAATTTGCTTGGACTAAATTAATGGATTATCCTGCTGCTTGTTCGGCCGGTCAGTTTATTTCTGCAATTGGTGATACTTTAACTTGTGGCACACCAGCTAGCACGGCTTATACAGCGGGTGGTGGTTTAACGCTCACGGATTCAGTTTTTAGTGTTAATACTACTGTAGTAAGAACTACTGGTACTCAGACTATTGGTGGAGCTAAAACTTTTAGCACCACACCACTTACCCTATCTGCTGCGAGTGCTATACTTAGTTTTTCTTCAACCTCGGGAACTAAAACTATAAGTACTGGTGGTACCACTGATCTTAATTTGAATCCTGGCGGCAATGTTGGTATAGGTGAAAGTGCACCAAACAATAAGCTAACAGTTAATGGAACAATTTCTGCCACTATTTTTAAAAACAGTGCTCTTAATAATTGTAGTAATGGTTTAATTGCTAATTCCACTGGTGAAATTAACTGCCGAAGTACTTCCTTTGTCACCACTGATCAATATTGGACTGGTACAAGCACTAATTTAAATGCTGTTACTGCCCGTAGTTCTTTAGGATTGGGTGCATTAGCTACTTTAGGTGCAGTTTCGGGTGGTACAGGAGGAACAATTTCTGATGGCACCATTACTAATGCTGATATTAATGCTTCAGCAGCCATCGCAGCCTCAAAGATTGAACATGGAAGCTTTTTTATAACCTCAGCTGGTACTAGTGGACAAGTCTGGACATCTGATGGCACCGGTGCTGGCGTCTGGGGGGCGGCGGCTGGTAGCCATAATCCTTTAACACTAGGTGATATTGGTTCAAGTCCTAATGCTGAAGGTGCTAGTTTGGACGATCAAAAATTAATGTTACAGCCAGCTAGTGCTAATTTTGGTGGTGTTGTTACCACCGGCCCACAGACATTTGCTGGAGCTAAGACATTTACTGTCACTATTAATGGTAATATTAACACAGCCAGTGCTTTAGCAGCTGATGGTGCAAATTGTTCGGCTGGTTATTATCCGCTGGGAATAGATGCATCCGGCAATGCTCAAAATTGTACAGTATTGCCAACTGGTGGTACCTATTCAGCTGATGGGCGAGGTATTGAGTTATCTGGTGATATGTTTAGTTTAAAATTAGATGGAACAACGCTTAGTAAATCCGAGTTAGGTTTAAAAGTTAATGCTATTACTAATAATCAGATCTCTGCTTCGGCGGGCATTGTTGACACTAAGTTAGCGACAATTACTACTGCTAATAAAGTTTCTGGATCGGCAGTTCAATTAGCATCCGGTGGTGGATTAGAAAACTCAACCGGCCTTAAAATTATTGATGGTATTTATGCTAAATTAGCTGGAGTTAGTGGTGGACAAAATTTAATTGGCGGCACAGCTGCTAATAATACTTTAACTTTTCAAGGTAATTCTGCTGCTTCTGGCAATACGCCAACAGGCATTAATATGTCTTTTAAAGTTGGTAATAGTGGTGGAACTAATGCCATGACTATTCTTAATAATGGCAATATTGGTATTAATAGAACTAATCCAACTCAAAAATTACACGTAAAGGGAAATATTGATTCTTATGTTGAATCGGGTACTGGAAGTATTGGTTTCTCTATCGTTGATGATTTTACTACCTCTGGTGGTCAAACCGCTCATTATGGTTTGACTAGAAATTCTTTTGGTTTGAACACGATTGCTTTAAGTGGCTATGGTGGCTTAGGTTTATTTACTGGTGGTAGCGAAAGATTAATGATAAACACTACAGATTCTATAGGCGTAAATATTAAGTCAAGTAATGGCTCTATTAACTGGATGAATATTAAAAGTGTTTCTAATCTTATAACACTAACAGTTGGCGATGGTGGTGCTAATTCTAAGTTGGATGTTGGTACGGTTGATCCGATTTATACTATTGATGAGACAAGGTATGCTACTTATATGGCTGGTATGACTGGGGTTAAAGAAGAAACTAGTGGTGCGTTAGTTTTAGATAAGCAATCAGCTGGTTTGTTTATGGCTAAAATTGATTTTCAAAATAGTCCAGCTGGATCAGATATTTGGTTGTTTGGTCGAACTGCTAACTTGATTAATAATCAAAATCATTTTGATCAAACCGCTTGCTTATTGACACCTAATTTTGCTGGTCAAGCTTGGTATGAAAAGGATTGGGCTAGTCGCTCGATTAATATTTTTGCCCGACCAGATAATGATAATCGGACTAGTATTGAGGTTTCCTATCGGTTGACTGCCCCACGGTTTGATAGTGAGAAATGGACTAATTATGGTGACAGTGAACACGAAGGTTTCAATCTAGATAAATTATTGAAATAATATGAAAAAATCAAAACTTTTTTCTGTTTATGTATTAATTCATGCTATTGTTTTAGCTTTAGTTTTGGGTATGGGGGCGGCCGCTTTTTCAATGTATAGCGGCTTGATACTCTTAGAAACCCCAACTACAGCTGTTCAATCAGCTAATAGCCGAGCAGCACTTGTTGCTAAAATTGAAGCCGATAAAGAGAGGACTATTAAGTCTATTAAATCAGTAGTTGGCGGTTGTGAAATGTGGGATTCAGACAATTATTATCGTATTAAGACTTGGGGAGCGGCAACCACTACTTATAATGGAGCAGTTAATACGGCTGACTGTTATTGTCCTAGTGGTTCAAATAGAGTTTTAATAAGAACCACTAATTCGTCAGTTGTTAATGTACACATCGCCGCTGATGAATGGCGTAGTCATTATTATTCGACTGGTAATCCGCCAATCTATCCTCTTTGCGCTCGAACAGCGACCACTAGTGGTCATCCTTTATTAGTATCCGGCAATACTTCTTGTTATAAATATTCATGTGCTCAATGTTGTTGTGATTGCGATAAGGCAATTGAAGAAGAAGATTTCTATAATAACCTCCAAAGCATGTCTTTTAATCATGAACTACAAAAATCTTCGATATTTAGTTATATTTTGCGAAACTATCTTTCTCCTACGGCTTTAGCTGCTGAAGACAAGGCTAATGGCTGTGTTCTAATAGTGTTACATCCTTGGCCTAATGATTTGTATGAACCAATTGCAACGACTAATAAGGCTTGGCTGTGTGTTAAAACAACTGTTAATGGTTGGGACAATAATTGGGGGTTACCACCGTCAGGGGGAACTCAATATTAATTTTAATTAAACCCATATGTTTAAATATATTGCTGTCTCCTTACTCACTATAGCTTTTCTTTTTGGTTTTTTATTGCAGGTTGGGGCATTTAGTGTCGAGCGAGGTGTTCTAAGTGATCCTAGCACGGCCTATCCAGCTGTTACTGGTGTAACTGATGATGCTATCTATAATGAATGGAAAACTAAAGATGATGCAGCGGTTTATAGAGGAGCATTATTAGATTATTTAGAAGAAACCATATCAACCACCAGTATTTCTGGTTTTTGGCAATAACCTTGACTTTTCATTGTTTTAGTGGTATAGTTTAAGCTTGAATAATCTGAGTATAATTGAAATTGCTTGGACTTTAAAAAATCAATAATAAAAACCAAAAGCACGGGAGGTGCTAAAATGAAAAAGATATTAATTCTTCTGGCCTTAGTGGTTACTCTCCAGCTTTTGGTTGGAGAGGTCAACTGGGAATTGCAGTATACGGCTAGCTTAGAGCAGTTACAAATGCTCAGACACTCAGCTGGTCAAATTTATGGAGTTGGATGGAAATGTTTTGTGAAATCTATAGATGGTTTAAATTTCCAAAATGTTGTTGTTGACGATATTGACTCGCTTTATTTGGAATCAGCTCACATGGTTACTCCGTTAGTGGGCTATTGTGGCGGATCAATCTGGTACCCGGCCAATCCTGATTTGAGTCGACCGGTTCTGTACAAAACCACCAATGGTGGTCAAACTTGGACCCGGACCTATCAATTTGAAGACTACACAAGTCGTCAGTGGCTGAAGCATATCCAGTTTGTTTCTGAAACAGAAGGTTATATTGTAATTGAGCCGTTTAATGTTTTCGGTGAGCATCTGAAGATTTACCGAACTACTAATGGTGGTCAAAATTGGAACTTAGTTTTTGGCATATATGGTTCTTATATGGCGGCCGATTTTAGATCGAACCTCATGATTTTAGCTAAATCTAATCCTCAGGGTAAAGGCGTTCTAGTTAGTACTGATGGCTTAAATTGGGAGTTTCATCAAGATGGTTTAACTTGGTCACCCTCCTCGGTTTTAGTGAGTAGTAATAGACTAGTTATTGGAGTTTCCACTTATCTTTATTCAGATGACTTAGGAAATAGCTGGTCAGAGGCAGATACTACTGGACTGGGTGGTGATTTTGGAATGTTAGGTTCACTAACTGACTGTGTCATGAGCGTTCAAGATCAAAACATCTATGCTGTCGGTGCTACTTGGGATGGCAATAATACTCATCCTGGTATTATCCGTTCACTAAATAACGGAACCAGCTGGAATTGGTTAGTTCAACCAGTCGATATGCCGGATCAAAGTGGTCAGACATATGGAATATGTTATTGGGGTGAATATTTATATATCGCTCATAGCGGTAAGATTTATCGGTTAAATGTTGGTAATCCGGTAAATAATGATGACCCTGTAGCCCCTTCTCTCGATTTAAAACTTACCTGTTACCCTAATCCATTTAGAGGTAGCACTAATATCAAAATCGAACAGACAGATAATAGCCCAACTACTATTACTGTCTATAATCTGCGCGGTCAACTGATTCGGACCGTAGTGAATAGTCAGAAACTGTCACCAGGTGAACATTTGTTTACTTGGGATGGTAAAAATGATAACGGTCAACTAGCAGCGGCCGGAATCTATTTCTTTAAAATGAAATCAGGGTCATATTCGGCTACGCGGAAGATGATTTTGATGAAATAATAAACCAACGACCGACAACAGAGTAATCTGCTGTCGGTTTTCTTTTTGATGGTTTTTTATTTTTATCAAAAGTGGTATAATGTTAATATATTTTTTATTTGAATAAAATTATGGGCAAAAAATTTATTAAGTATTATGTGGTTGGCCATTTGGTTTTATTATCTTTAATTGGTGGTTGGTCAGCTTGGTCGTTTACAGTTATAAGCGGTGGTGGTATTGCTATCTCCACTCCTGCTTCCGATCCAAGAGCAATAGTTGGTAATAATACCATCAATTCTTTTATTGCTGCAGCTACTTCTTCGGCCTATCTAAGACAAGCCAAAAGAATCGCTGGTGGTTGTGAAATGTGGGAATCGACTGATTTTTTTCGAATTGATCGTTGGGGAATGGCCACTTCTTCGCCTAATCCAGTTTCTAGTATGACCTGTAATTGCCCAGCTGGTTTTACTAAAGTACAGATTAGAACTAGAACAGAAAATATTAAAAGTTTTTCCAGTGGTAATTGGTATAATCGTTTTAGTAGTTGGAGTGGTAATCATAATGAACCAGTTGTTTGCGGAGCAGTTAATTCAACAGCAGCCCATGTATCAGTTAATAGTTGTATTTATCGGAGTATTGGTGGGGCTGGTTATAATAAATTTTGTTTTAAAACTTTATGTAATCAAGGCTGCGGTTGTAGCAGTTTGAAACAATGCGATGATCAGCAAGTAATTTCTCGTCATGATAATTTTTTTGATTTTGTTTTTAAAATAAAACCGGTTATGGCGGCTGAAGATGGTTGTATTATTGGTGGTGGAACTGCTTCTGGTTGTGGTTTGGTTATGATGTGTCAATATAACGATTTAGCTGTTGAACAACCAACTGATGTCACCACCTGGCTATGTGTTAACACTGGCACCAATTCTCTTACGGGCTGGTTAGCTGATTAATTTTTTATAACTTTTATTTATGTGGAAAAAAATTATTATTTATTGTTTTATCTCGTTTATTTTTGGTTTTGCCATAGCTACTTGGATTTTTCCGCCGACTAAAATTGATCAGCCAACCAACCAACAACCATTGGTTGAGACTAGCCCAATTATTAATATAGATGGAGCTACTATTGTTGCGCCAGGGACTAGTCCCATTAAAGATGGGGTGGTTATTAATGATTTAAGTCAGTCAGCGGATAATAGTGCGCCAGAATATTCAGCTGAGGCTCCTAAATTAAGTAAGAATATTCCTCAAGAACAACTTCCTCAAGATGGTATCCAAATTAATATTAGTCGTGATGGTTTTTCACCAAATGAATTTAAAGTTAAAGCCGGGGAGCCAGTGATAATAAAAATTTCAGCCGTGGATCAATGGGCTCATATTTTGGTTTTTGAAGATAAGGATTTACAAGGATTGACTATGGGTCTGTATGGTGGAGAAAATCGGGTCATGGCTTTTAATGCTCCCAATGAAACTGGAGAATATTTTTTCCGTAATGATATTTTTGGCAGTCAAGGCAAAATGATTGTTGAATAATAATCTATGTCAATCAAAATTAATAACCCAATTCGCATTAGTATTACCACTGCCACCATTGTTAAGGCAATGGCTATTTTGCTCTTGCTTTATTTAGCTTTTCTAGTCAAAGAAATTTTAGCCCTGATGTTTGTAGCTCTGGTTTTTGCTAGTGCTTTTGATCCGTGGGTGGATTTCTTGCAGCGTCGTAAATGGCCACGAGTTTTAAGTATTACCTTGATTTATCTAGTGGTACTTGGACTAATTACGGCGATGATCTATATGATGGTGCCGGTTATTGTTAAAGAAGCGACTGATCTGGCGGCTAGTTTTCCTTATTATTTTGATAAATTATCTGATTTATTTAATAGTTTACGTCAAACTTTCGGTCATTATGGTTTGGCCGATAACTTTCAAAGCAATTTAGATAATTTAGCCGGAACCTTATCCGGTTGGACACTGCAATTGGTCAACGCTATTTATGGAGCATTTAATGGTTTATTCTCAGTTTTTCTGATCATGGTCTTGACTTTTTACATGGTGGTTGAGGAAAATGCCATTAAAAAAACCGTCTGGTCGTTGACCCCAGCTCGTAGTCAGGCCTATGCTTTAAATTTAGTTGGTCGGATGCAGTTACAAATTGGCTATTGGCTTCGAGGGCAACTAATTCTTTGTTTGGTTATTTTTCTATTGACCTTTTTAGGTCTGTCGATCTTGGGGGTTCGTTACGCCCTATTATTAGCCCTATTTGCTGGCCTAACTGAGGCCATACCTTATCTTGGTCCAGTATTAGGGGCTATTCCAGCAATTTTATTAGCCTTAACCCAATCTCCTCGATTAGCTATAGTTGTGGTAATTATGTATTTAATCATACAACAATTAGAAAATAATATCCTAGTGCCGCAAATTATGAAACGAGCAGCCAATGTTAATCCAATTACCAGTATTATTGTTCTATTAATTGGCTATAAAATAGCCGGAGTGGCTGGGGCAGTGATTGCTATTCCAGTCGCCACGGCGGTTAGTGTTGGTATTAAAGATTTGTTTAATTTTAAAGAAAAGAAAGAATTACAGGCCAGCAAAGTGGCTGTTAAATAATTTAGCCTATGCAGACGATATTAACCGGTGATCGACCAACTGGCCAATTGCATATCGGCCATCTTTTTGGTTCATTACTGAATCGGGTTAAATTGCAAAACGATTATGATACTTATGTTATGGTCGCCGATGTTCAGGCTCTGACCGATAACTTTAATCATCCCGACAAGGTTCGGGATAATGTTTATGAGGTGGTTTTAGATAATTTAGCAGCTGGTCTCAATCCCGATCAAGCAATAATTTTTATCCAATCACTGGTGCCGGAAATTGCTGAACTAACTGTCTTTTTTTCTAATCTAGTAACACTGGCCCGATTAGAACGTAATCCAACAGTTAAGACTGAATTAGAACAGAAAAAAGATCTATTTAAGGGTGGCGTCACCTATGGTTTTTTGGGCTATCCAATTAGCCAGGCGGCTGACATTTTAACCTTCCAAGCCGATTTGGTGCCAGTTGGTCAAGATCAGGAACCAATGCTGGAACAAACCCGAGAGATTGCCCGTAAATTTAATCATATTTATGGTCAAACCTTTCCTGAGCCAAGAGCTTTGCTTGGTGATTTTCCTCGACTGTCAGGACTGGATGGTAATGCCAAGATGAGCAAGAGTTTGGGTAATGCTATCTATATTGCCGATGAACCAGTAATTATTGAAAAAAAGATTAAAGCTGCTAAGACTGATCCGCAGAAGATTCGTAAAAATGATCCGGGCCGTCCAGAGATTTGTCCAGTTTTTGGCTATCAGCAGATTTTTAACGCGGTTGAGGCCAAAAATATTGCTAAAGATTGTCAATCTGGTCGCCTAGGTTGTGCTGATTGTAAGCGTAATCTGGCCACTAAAATGATTGCTTATTTAGCCCCACTCCAAGAACGGCGGCGTGCCTATGCCAGCGATATGCCCAAGGTTCGCGATATTGTTCGTGATGGCACCTCTAAGGCTAATCATCGGGCTCGTCAGACTATGGCTGAGGTCAGAGAGAAGATGAAGATTGATTATTAGGTTATAGTTCTCTTTTTATCTCTTCCCAACTAATTCCTGATATTTTTTCTATTTCTTTTAATAAATAAAGCAAAACAACTTTGTTTAAGTGCTTTGGAATAGTGATTAATTTTTGGTTTATCTGATAAGTCGCCTTATAGTGGCTGCCCTTGCCGCCAGTTTTGTTAATTGTAAAGCCGATTTTTTCTAAAGCTGCAGCTAATTTTCTTTGCGGTAAAGTGTCAGGCAAATACTTAAGCGATAGCATATTCCCTTTTCTTTTCGCCAATCTGGCGTAAGCCAGTTTCTTTGGCGTAAGCGGAGGGAATTTCAAAAGAGGTCAAGATAGCATCTTTGATATTATTATCTAATTCATTGGCATTTTTTCCTGAGGTGATGATAGAGCCGTAGATAAAATTACTACTAACAACGACTATTAGGCCATTTTTGCGGTGTTGATCAAATTTAATCGGGCCATTATTTTTAAAATAGCTATGCATTTCTATTAGTCCAGCCGGCATGCTTCGGCCAGATGTTACTCTGGTGGCTAAATCTTTAGCCTGCTTAATAATTGACATATTTTCTTTGGCGGGAGGATAGTAATGTAGATATTATAAAGCCTTTGTTAGTAAAAATAAATAGCCGTTAATTATTAATAAATTTTTTTATTTCCGTTAAATCAATATTTTGTAAATTTTTTAATTCACTAGCTGAGAAATTTTTTAAAACATAAGCTATTGTGTCGGTTGGTGGTTCAATTGGTTGAATACCGATACGGTAGCGAATAAAGTTTTGTGTCCCTAGGTGATCAATAATCGACTGGACACCGTTATGACCAGCTGAACGGCTATTGTTTGACCAGCGAACTGTGCCACTAGGTAGATCTAATTCATCATGAATAACCAGTAGTCTATTACTCAGGTCGGTTACTACCAGGTCATAATAACTTAAGATAGCTCGAACCGCTTGACCCGAATTATTCATCATGGTTTGTGGTTTGACTAAAAGGATATTGTCAATCTCAGCAATTTCTGCTAACCAATCTCGCTTACTTCGCCAAGTGATTGTTTGATTAGTTTCTTTTTGTAATTCGTTAATCAGGTGATCTAGAATTAGCCAACCAGCATTATGGCGAGTTTTAGCGTATTTAATGCCGGGATTACCGAGCCCAACAATAATTTTTTTCATATCATTAGTGATTGCTTTTATGCTGGGGATTGATTTGACGGCCACGAGCGACATGAATACTAATTGGTGTGCCCATAAAGCCGTAGGTGTGGCGCAATTGATTTTGAATAAACCGTAAATAGGAAAAATGGAGGTTGTCTTTGATGCCAATCGTTGCTGTAAAACAAGGTGGGCCAGCTTCAGTTTGAATAAAGCTATAGATATGGGGGTGTTTTAGGCCCTTGCCTTTGGCTGGACGATGATATTTAACAATTCGTGATAGAAAATGATCAAGCTGACTCTTGCTTAAACTAATTGATCGTTGGGCACCAATCTCAATAATTAAGTCTAATATTTTGTGGACTTTAGATTTAGTTTTGGCTGAAACAAAAGCAATTGGAGCAAAGCTAATAAACGGTAGGCGATGATAGATTGCCTCGGTAAAGTGGTTCGTATCTCGTTCTTCGACTTTATCCCATTTATTGGCAGCAATAATTAAACTCTTCTTACGGTTAACAACTTCTTCGGCCAGACTAGCTTCTTGATGGCTAATTGGTTCACTAATATCAACCATTAAAATGGCAATATCGGCTTGATTGAGTCGTTGCAGACTTTTGGTCATGCCCATTTTTTCTAAAGCTTTTTTCTTGCCTGGGTCTTTACGAGCAATTCCGGCGGTATCAACAATTTGAATTATTTTATCACGGTATTTAATAAAAGTATCTTGTGGTTCGCGAGTGGTATGAGGAATAGCACTGACTAAGACGCGATTATAGCCAAGTAGAGCATTGAGTAGGCTGGATTTACCAACATTGGGTTTGCCCAGTAGACAGACCTTGTAGTCTGGTTTTTCAGTATAGGCGACAATTTCTAATTCTGTAATGATTGACTGATCGGTTATTATTTCTGAGGTTAATTCAATTGATTGAGCTAACTTGTTCTTGGCGGTTCGGTGACGTTGACGACCAATTTGTTTGACGATTTCATCTAGTAAATCACCAGTTCCCATGCCAGTAGCGGCGCTAACTGGCCAAGGCTCACCCCAGCCTAATTGATAGAATTCATTAATTTTTTCTCGATGACGGGGACTATCAATTTTGTTGGTTACTAATAAAACCGGGGTTTGTTTAGGTAATAATTTTTTACAAGCCATCGCCAACTCGCGATCTTGGGGTAGTAGTCCGGCTTGGCCGTCAACCATAAATAAAACCACCACCGCTTCTTTTAATAATTGACCAGTTTGGTATTGAATTTTTTCTTCTAATTCGGTTAGTTGTTTGGATTTTTTCTGACTCATCGTCAGATAAATTAATTCATTTAAACCAGCGGTATCGACCAGTTCTAAACGCCGTCGATTCCAGCTAATAGTGTGTTGATTGGCATCGCGGGTAGTGTGATCAAGATCAGCTACTAAAGCCCGCGGCGAACCAACCAAACGATTAAATAAGGTTGATTTGCCGACATTAGTCCGGCCGAAAATAATAACTTGGCTTGGCTTGATAGTCGGCATATTTTTAGGGGTTATTGGAATAGTCTAGTCCTAGAATTAAAATAAAATCAGGTTGAGTCATGGCTGGCTGTTGTTTGATTAATCGACTAGTTTCATTGACTAGCCAATCAGGTATTTCGGCTGATAAAGTTGCCTTGGTTTGGTATTGTAATAAAGCTAAATCATCGGGCTTAGCCCCATAGGTCAAATCATAAATAGTTGTTTGGGCCAGATTCTTTTTTTCAGTATTGCTGGTATTGACCATAGTAAAGCCATATTTTTGTAGTCTGGTATTGGTCCGAGCGGCTAGTCCATTAATGGTAGTGCTATTGCGGATGTCTAATTTAGCATTAGCTCGACTAGGTAGATCAGCTGGATTAATAGTGGTAGTGGCTTGGTCAGTCTTTATTTTATTATCTTTGGCAATTGTTTCAATTGGGGCTGAGTCAGTAATCGGCTGGATTAATGCTCCGTTAAAGCGGTCAATTATTTGACTAAAATCTCCACCTTTAGGCATTAGTAAATAGGCTCCATCAGTGCCAATTTGATCTTGAAGCAGGCCAGTTGGACTATTGTCTAGATTTAAATTAATAATATCATTTGGTGAAATATCTTTAGCCAGTTGCCAGGCACTAACTAGTTCTTCTGGTTGTAAGTTAGTAGTAATATGTTCTTCGGCATCACCGATAATATTCATAATTAATTTTGGTTTGAATAGATTAGCAGCATCAAAGAGCTTTTCTTTAACTGCGGCTAATATTTTTTGCTGACGCTTGGATCGGGCAAAATCAGACCCTTCAACTCCAGCTGCATGTCGTGATCGGGCATATTTTAAAGCTAATTCTCCATCCATTTTTTGCCAACCAGCTTCAATTTGTAAATGTTCAAAGCGGCTATAATAATCAGGATGATCTTCTCGACCAGCAATTGGATATCTATAATCGTTTAGTGTATTATCGACTTCAATTTCGATGCCACCTAAATCATCAATCATTTCTACAAAACCGGCGAAATCAACCCGTAAATAATAATGAATTGGTAGTTCTAAAATTGATCCAATTAAGTCGGCCATCGCTTGTCCGCCGCTACCTGATTCTCTGGCTTCAGCTAGTGAATTAGCACTATTAATTTTTCGCCAACCATAACCAGTTATTGGTACGGTTAGGTCACGGGGTATCGACATAAGGGCAACCTTTTTGGTTGATGGTTGAAAACTAGCCACCATAATTGTATCAGCTAGATTGCCGCCGTCATGGTTTTTGCCACCAACACCCAATAGAATAAAATTAATTCGATCTTGGTCTTCTCCTTTAAGAATAGTTCTTTGGCTGACCCCCAACTTGAATTTTGTTAACAAAGACAGGCTTTTCCAAAAAGAAAAATTTTGGCCATTGGCGGCTGTACCGCTTGAAGTCGTTGGCCAAACCCGCCAGCCTAGATAGCCAAGTAGTATTAAAGCAATGATTAGAAATAATTTACCAAATCGTGGATGACGTTGTTTTGGTCGTTCAATTGCTGATGATTGTAACCGAACTGAGCCTTGATCATTATATCGAGATTGATTGATTGGTGCTGTTGGACGGTAAAGTTGATTGGCTGGTTCTACTGTGATTTTAATTGGTTGATTAATTCGATCAGCCGGTTCTAATGGTCCGGGGTTAATCGTTTCGTTGGTAGTTGAATCGTCTAACATTTCTTCAAAAATATCGGTCATGGGTTTATTTGTTTGATTATCCATAATTTTCTTGATCGTTTATGACAAAAAAATGGTTTTGTCAGGCACAAAACCATTTCTAGTATAAAAGATTTTATGAATTTAAGCAACTTGACCAACCAGTTCGCCAGTGTTATATTAAGCCTAGGCTTTTTTCGCAAAGCTATTGATTGTTTTAAATAATATTAAACAAAATTAATGATATTTACTCATGATTTTCGAGCTCGTTGGCGATTGCGCTGGCTATCATTTCTAGAGGTAATTAAGATTGGTTTGATTGCCGCGGCCATTGTTTTGCCAATCAGACTATTTATTGTTTGCCCGTTTTATGTTAAAGGGGCCTCAATGGAGCCTACTTTTTATGATAAAGAATATTTATTAATTGATGAAATTAGTTATCGGTTTCAAGCTCCTCGTCGTGGTGAGGTTGTTGTTTTTCGTTATCCTCAAGATCCCCGTGAGTATTTTATTAAACGATTGATTGGTTTACCAGGTGAAACTTTAAAGATTGAAAATGGTCAACTTTATTTATTTGATAAGTCTAATAATTCTTGGACCGAAATCAATGAAGATTATTTAGGTTCAACCAGTCAAACCTTTGCTTTTGATTCTGGTCAAGTTACGCTAGGGCCGGATGAATTTTTTGTTTTAGGTGATAATCGTGAACATTCGCGTGATTCTCGTTTCTTTGGTCCATTAAATCGCCGCTATTTAACTGGTCGAGTGATGTTTAGGGGCTTGCCGATTAATCGGGCTAAGTTTTTTAAAGCCCCGATCTATAGTAATTTGATAGATTAAATTTAAGTTTGAGTTAATTTTATTGTAGATTATGACTGACAAAAATAAAACAGCAGCTAGTCAGGCTGTCCGACGTGAAACAACAATTAATCCTTTTCGACGAGTTAAGGGAATGAAAGATGTTTTACCAGGTGATTATCCGGCTTGGGATTTGGTGTTGCGATCAGCCTTAGGTTTAGCCGAAGCCCATGGTTTTGAACGAATCGATACTCCAGTAGTTGAAAATCTTGGTTTATATGAACGATCTAGTGGCCGAACTAGTGATATTGTTACCAAAGAAATGTATAGTTTTGTAGATAAGAGTGGTGATCGGGTAGCTTTGCGCCCGGAGGCAACTCCTGGAATCGTTCGTTCTTATATTGAACATGGTTGGCTCAATTTACCTCAACCGGTTAAAACGATTTGGTATGGGCCATTGTTTCGTCACGATAAGCCTCAGCTTGGTCGTTATCGTCAGCATTATCAGATAAATTTTGATATTTTTGGTGAGGATAGTCCGTTGGCCGATGTTCAGCTTATTTTTCTAGCTCATCAATTGCTCAAAGATTTGGAAATTGAGGCTCAAATTGATATCAATAGTCTTGGTTGTCCAGATTGTCGTCCTGGTTATATTAATAAATTATTAGCTCATTATAAGGAGAAAAAACATCGTGATAAACTATGTCCAGATTGTCGTAAGCGTTTATTAAAGAATCCATTGAGAGTGCTTGATTGCAAAGAATCAGCTTGTATTGCCGCGGCCCAAGAGGCTCCGCAAATGGTTGATCATCTTTGTGAACCTTGTAAACAACATCTTGTTAAGATTTTAGAGTTTTTAGATGGTTTAGCGGTTCCCTACAATTTGAATTCTCAATTAGTTCGGGGATTAGATTATTATACTCGGACGGTTTTTGAAATTATTGTGCCCAGTCAATCAGCTCAGCGACCATTGTCGCTAGGCGGTGGCGGTCGCTATGATCAATTGGTTGAATATTTAGGTGGTCGACCTACTCCAGCTTGTGGTTTTGCTTTTGGAGTGGAAAGACTACTCTTGCATCTTGATGATAATCGTGTTAAGCTAGCCGCCAGCCTGGTTAAGCCGGATATTTTTTTGGCTCAACTCGGTGATGGAGCTCGTTTAAAGTCGTTGTTATTATTTGAAGATCTTCGGCAGACTGGATTAGTTGTTCGACAATCTTTTACTAAAGATAGTCTTAAGGGTCAATTAGCTTTAGCTAGTCAATTAGGAGCTAAATATACTTTGATTATTGGTCAAAAAGAATTGTTGGATGGCACTATTTTGCTTCGGGATATGGAATCGGGTTCACAAGAGGTATTAGATTTTAAGAAGGCGAAATCGTCGATTATTAAGAGATTAAACAAACTTAATTAATCTTTAATTAATTTATATAAAGCTAGAAAGGCAGGTGTAGTATGGTTGAATTTAAACGTAAAAAAGGCGAAAGTTTTGAAGGATTTTTGCGTCGCTTTAATAAGCGGCTGCAACTTGATGGCAAATTAATGTTAGTTCGCAAAAGCCGTTATCATAAAGATGATCCAAATAAGCGACAGGTTCGTTTAAGCGCTTTAGTTCGTAAAGGTTTGCGTGAAAAAAGAGCTTATTTGAGAAGAATTGGCAAACTTAAAGATGAATTTCGTCAATGGTAATTAATTCACTGACTACAAATAAAAAACCGCGTTGAACGCGGTTTTTTATTTATAATTCGTTTGATTTTTTATTATCATAACGATGCCATAAAGATCGTAAATCTTTTAAATTGGCTAGTCTGGCTAAAGCCGATTGTCTGGCGTATTGTTTAATGGAATTTTTAGCTTTACTGGTTTTGACGAATTTGAGCCAAGCTAAATCAGGACAGGTTTGTTTTTGATCGATTATTATTTCTATTAGGTCATTATTATGTAAGGATTCATTAAGTTGACCTATTTTATTATTAATTAAAACCCCCTTGGCTTTGTTGCCGATTTCGGTATGAACGGCGTAGGCAAAATCAATTGGCGTAGCCCCAAGTGGTAATTCATAAACATCCCCTTTGGGAGTTAAGACAAATAAATGATCATTAAAAATATCTAATTGTAGTTTTTGAATAAAGTCTTGAGTATTGGGGTGGTCTTTTTGAGTAGCTAAAATTTCTTTAGTCCAATTAGGACTAGGAGCAGGACTTTGACCACCATATTCTTTATAACTCCAATAAGCGGCAATACCATATTGAGCTTGTTCGTGCATTTGTTGAGTTCTGATTTGAAATTCAGTGGCTCGTCCTTCTGATCCAAAGACAGTAGTATGAAGACTTTGATAGCCGTTTGGCTTAGGTAGAGCAATATAATCTTTAAAACGAGTAGCATTTGGTCGCCACAAACTATGAATGACTCCCAGGGTTCGATAGCAACTATCAATATCAGGGACAATTATTCTTAAAGCAAAAACATCGTATATTTCATCGAATTTACGATTTTTATTTTGCATTTTTTGCCAGATACTGTAGAGATGTTTAAATCGTCCATTAATTTCGTGACTTATTTTTAATTTGGTCAGTAGCTTACTTAATTCGGTGGCGGTGCGGTTAATATATTGGTTTAATTCTAGTTTTTTTTCTACTTCGTATTTTTGAACTAATTTTTTATAGTCATCGGGTTGAAGACACTTAAAACAGATATCTTCCATCTGCCATTTTAAATGCCAGATGCCAAGTAATCCAGCGATTGGTACATAAATTTCTAGTGTTTCTTTGGCTATTTTTTGTTGTTTTTCGTCAGGTAAATATTCTAGTGTCCTGAGATTATGTAATCGATCGGCAAATTTAATTAGAATAACTCGCAAATCTTTGGCCATTGCCAAAAACATTTTTTTTAGACTTTCGCGGTATCTTTGTTTGCCATGATATCTAACCAGGCTTAACTTAGTTACACTGTCAACTAAAAAAGCGACATCTTCGCCGAATAATTTTTTAATGTCGGTTAATTTATAGTTAGTATCTTCAGGAACATCATGTAATAAACCAGCCGCAATAGTTTTAGCGTCGGCGCCGATTTGGGCTAAAATGAAGGCGGTATGGAGAGGGTGTTGAATATATGGTTCACCAGTTGCTCTTTTCTGATCTTTATGAGCTTTAGTCGCAAAAAGATAGGCCTTTTTAAGCATGGCTAAATCAGAGTCGGATAAGTGGTTTTTGGTTTTAGTAATGATTTGATCGATTGTCATAATCAATAGGCTCTTGTTGGTTCAGGTTGGCTTATGCTATACTAAAACTATACTTTAATTTTGCTAATCAGTCAAAATATCATGAAAAGTTCATCGCGTCATATTGCCTGGCTATTAGCCGGTGGGTGTTTACTGTTTTTGATCATTGCTCCATTGGCTATGGCTCAAATCGGTTCAGCTGATGATTCTTTAGGTGTTGGTTATATGGAGGGGACTGGTTTATCGCAACAAGACCCGCGAGTAGCGGCTGCTCGGATTATTCAGATTGGCTTGGGGTTATTGGGAACAATTGCGGTTGTTTTAGTTATTTATGCTGGGTTCTTATGGATGACCAGTGAAGGCAATGCTGATAAATTACAAAAAGCTAAACAGATATTAAAATCAGCGGCCATTGGTTTGCTGATTATTTTATCGGCTTTTGCTATCGTAACTTTTGTAATTGATCGTCTTAATAGTGCACTTGATGGTGGATCAGGTCAAACAACGGTTGATTCAGTCCCGGATAATAGTTTGATTGGTTTAGGTGCTTTAGGTAGTGGTATTGTCCAGAGTGTTTATCCCTCGCCTGGTCAAACCGATGTTCCCAGAAATACTGGCATAATTATTACTTTTCGTGAAAAGATGAAGGTCTCAACTATCTGTCAAGGAGGTGATGATGCTACTAGTGTTTGTAATAATGCTAATATAGTGGCTGATAATATTAAATTTTTTCAAACAGAAGTTGGTGATAATTCGGCTACTAATTTAGCGGCTAATAAAATTAAGGTTAGTACAAATGATGGGCTAATTTTTGTTTTTGCACCAGTTGATTATTTAGGTTCAGCTAGCGGTAATGTTTGGCAATCGGTTAAATTAACAACTGGACTGCGCAAAGCTAATAATCAGCCAGCTTTTAATTTGGGAGATTTTACCTGGCAATTTGAAGTTAGTACTCAGGTTGACCTAACCCCTCCGCAAGTTAAATTGGGTGGAATTTTACCTTTTCCAGATAATGGTCGTGATCTTAATTTGGGAGTTCAGGCGGCTCAGGTCGCCACGGCTACTATTCAGGTTTTGTCTATTCCTCAATCAGCTGCTATCGCCTCAGTTGGTGGGCCAGTACCTTATGGTGCCTCTGGATCAGCCCGAATTGAGGGTGATTATAATTGTGCTAATGATGGAACAATTTTTGTTTCGGTAGTGGCTGGTAATCCATTAAGGGCGCAGGCTGTTGGTATTTCTGGGCTAATTAATGATGAAGATGTTAGTGACGGACGGATTAGTTTGGGTTGTGGTTTGACTCTAATTAAAAATGGTAGTTTGGCACCCGATAATCACGGGACTTTAGAGGCCGGTAACGGTTGGAATATTATAGTTAAAGCATTTAGGCATGGTGAAATTTTATCAGTGGGTAGTCAATCATATCGTTTTGTTAATTCGGCGGACAATAATCCAAACCATATTGTTACTGCCACTAGTTTAGGCGCTATGGTTAATAATATTGTTAATAAAATTAATCAAACTAACATTGATGTTAGTGCTTCTAATATTGGGTCTAATGTTATTTTATTACAAAGTAAAGTAGCTGGTAGTAGTGGAAATTCATTAAATTTATCGACTGACAGTGCTAGTTTATATGTTTCATCATTTAGTGGTGGTTTAGATCGACGTGAAACAATTGATGTTCAAGATCTTCCAGATACGCCGCGTAATTCGATAATTCAATTAAATTTTTCTGAACCAATCAATCCTTTAACTGTGGTTGGTGATAGTAATTATGTTAGTAGCACTATTAGAGTAATAAATACTGATAATAATCAGTCAGTTAGTGGACGATTTGTTATTTCTAATCAATATCAGACTTTAGAATTTATTCCTAATGTTGAATGTGGAGTCAATGCTTGTGGTGATAAAATTTATTGTTTGCCAGCTAGTAGTTCAATTGCTGTCGAGCTAAGAGCCGCCCCTTTGGCTAGTTGTTCTAGTAACCCTGATTGTTTTAATAAAGCTCCATATAATCAATGTGCTGGTGGATCTTGTCGGCGGGCGGCAGATGATTATTATCCATTAGCGGCGTTACCTTTATCTAGTGGTTTAGTCGACGCCAGTTTTAATTCGCTGGATGGAAATCGTGACTCTAAAACAACTGGTCCAACTTCTTTTTATAGTGAGAATTCAAAGAATCTTGCTCAAAAGGATAGTTATAAGTGGTCATTTTTTGTTAATGATGAAATTGATTTAACTCCACCTCGGTTGCAATCGTCATCTTTATTGCCTGGTTTAGGTTTGACTAGTGGGTTATTGAATCAGCCAATTGAATTTAGTTTTGACAAATTAATGATGGCTAGCACTTTAAATAGTGGTGATATAATTATTAATAATCAAAATCATCGTTTAATCAATTTGTTTAGTGCTGGCGTCGCCCCTAGTTATTGGGTGGTTAGTCAAGCAATTGACTCTGGTGTGCCTGATGGCTATCCTGATTTTACTAAAGTTATTATTAATCATGGACAATTATCTGATGCTACCAAATATTTTATAGAAATAGGTTCTGGTGTTAAAGATTCTCGTCAAAATTGTTTTAAGCCCTGTCGTGATGATGGTGCTTGTTCAGCTAGTTCAGCATCTTGTTGCAACGGCCAGCCATTTGCTTCATCAACTTGCATTCAATAAACTAATTACATGTCCAGAAGTCAAAAAATTCTTTTTAGCGGTCTATTATTAATTAGCTTGGCTATTGCAGGTCGCTCGGCTGTTTCTTTAGTGCAGGCCCAAACGATTGATGATTTGGGTGTCAGTTACGCTTCATCAACTGGACTAAGTGCTCAGGATCCTCGTATTACTATTGCCAGAATTATTCAGATTGGCTTGGGGTTATTGGGAACAATTGCGGTTGTTTTAGTTATTTATGCTGGGTTTTTATGGATGACTGCCGCCGGCAATGAAGATAAGATTAAACGAGCCAAAGATGTTCTAAAAGCGGCGGTTATTGGTTTAGTTATTATATTGTCAGCTTTTGCGATTGTTAGTTTTGTATTAAATAATTTAACTCAAGCAATTAATGGACCGGGCGGACCGGGCGGACCGGGCGGACCTATTGATCCAATTGTTCCGTCTGGTAATTTTTTGTTGACTGGGGTTAGCCCAGCTAATAACGCTACTGGTTTACCACGTAATACAATTATTCGTTTTCAATTTAATGGTTCAGTCGATGCTAGCACGATTAATAATACTAATGCTAGTGTTATTTCAGCTGGAAATCCGGTTGATGGACAATGGCTAGTTAGTGGGCGAGAAATAGTTTTTCAGCCAGCTAATATTTGTCAAGGTAGTTGTGGAGAGGTTAATTGTTTACCAGAAAATGGTGAAATAATAGTTCAATTAAATACTGAAATTAAGAGTGTTGGTTCAAATCCAAAACCTCTAACCTGTGATGGTCTGGGTGTGGCTTGCAATTTATCTTTTTCAACTGGGTCAACAATTGATTGTCAAAATCCGCAAGCTGAATTTATTACTAACATTGGTTTATGTTCAGGTGTTAGTAATAATATTAAGGTTTTAGCTAGCGATGATAGTGGTTTGGCTAGATTTGAATTATTGGCTGACGGCCAGTCGGTTGATTTGACAACTGGTAGTTTTGGTAGTGAACATTTATTTAGTACCAACTGGACACCATTATCTACTGCGGGTACTAATTTTAATTTGCAGGCTTTAGTTGATGATATTGCTGGTCGTCGAACCACTGTTCAACAAAATGGTCAACTTTTACCAACCCATTGTTGTAATGGTCAAAAAGATGGTGATGAAATTGGCATTGATTGTGGTGGTAGTTGTTTAAATTGTCATGGAGCAGCTTGTGCCAATGATCAACAATTGCCAACTTCGAGTTGTAATAATAATTTATGTCAATCTGGTTTTTGTACTCAACAAGGCTCTGATGCTGACGCTTGTTTGGCTGCTGGTTATCCTGCGGGCACTACCGATTGTTGTTTATGTAAGAATCAACCAAAAATTACTGGTTTAACGCCACGAGGTGGTTTCTGTCTGAACAATCCTAATCAATATTGTTTAACTGATGAACAATGTGGTTCTGATGGTGTTTGTGATATTGATTTACCAAACGCTAAGGCTGGTAATTTAATGACTATTTTTGGTAGTGGTTTTGGTTCATCAATTGGTTCAGTTATTTTTACTGATAGCCAATTAGGTAATTTATCAGTTTGCGGTAGTAATGCTTGGCTAGATAATCAGATTATTGTTCAGGTTCCGACTGGTGTTACTAGTGGAAAAATTCAGGTTAAAAATAGTGATAATTTTATTGCTACTAGTTCACAAGAAGTAGTTATTAATAATATTTCTCGTCCCGGATTATGTTCTTTAAGTCAAACTAGTGCAACCACTAATGAATTAATTGATTATTTAGGGATTAATTTTAGTCCGGGTGGTGGTGTTTCAGCTATGGCGCTTTATGGCGATTTATTTAATCCAATTCCTACTAATGAATCGGAAACGATTAGTCAGACTTTACTTCGGGCGAGAGTGCCCAGTCTACAGCCAGGACAAGTAACCACCTTTGTTCGTCATGAGAGTGGATCATTACTTGGTCCAGCTAGTAATTTTTTATTATTTAATAAATTGGTTGATCCAGGTAGTCAGCCTCAAATTACTAGTTTTAGTCCAATTAGTGGACCACCGGGACAATATGTCACTATTTATGGACAGGGGTTTGGTAATATTCGTGGAACTAGTCAGGTTTTTTTTGGTACAACTGAGGCTAATTATCAGTTCCCTGAAGAATGTTCTGATTCAGTTTGGTCAGATCGACAAATTATAGTTAAAGTACCTGGATCCTTGATTGGTAATAGTAGTCAGCTTATTTCGGTAAAATTAGGTGATGGTCAAGATTTATTAGCTAGCGAGCCCTTTGCGGTTAATACTAATGCGTTAAATCCAAGTATTTGTCGGATTAATCCAACGATTGGTCGAGTTGGTAGTCAGATTGAAATTTGGGGTGAATATTTTCGTAGTCATAGTCCAGCCAGTAGTCGATTGAGATTTAATCCTAATATTAACATTGGTTCGATTAATTGGTTTGATAATGGTGTTCTCAGTGGTGCCTCATCGACTGTTCCGAGTGGAGCAATTACTGGACCAGTTCAAGTTATTAATAGTAGTGGAGTCAGTAATAGTTTTAATTTTAGAGTTGGTGCTTGTCAAAGCAATAGTGATTGTCCTGGACAGATTTGTTGTCCAGCCGCCTCACCAGATGGTGGTCAGTGTCAAGATAGTTTAGCCGATTGTTACGGATCGGTTGCTAGTTGTGTTTATCGTTGGTCTTTTACTACCGGTAGTGGTAATAATAGTTGTCCAGAAGGAACAACTATGTGTGGTAGTCAGTGTTGTAATAATGATAATCAAACTTGTTTTGATAATATTTGTCAGAATAATGAGCTATTGTCTTGTAATAATTATCATCAATGTGATGGGGCTCTTTATTGTCCAAATTCACCGGGTTGGTGTAGTCAGCAAGCTGGGTCAACTATTGGTGGTCAGTGTGGTGATGATTATTGTCGAACTTTGTTTGATAAACAGGGGGTATTAACGGAGAAGACAATGTATTTTAATACAGTTAATTATTGTTTAAATAAAGATCAGGCTTGCGATTTGTCTAAAATGGTTGATTTTCAATTAGGACAAAATCAGGTCAGTTATCAATTAAGGTGTCAAAATAAGCGTTGGACAACTAGTTTAACTGCTGGACAATGTCCGCCGACTACTGAAGAATATGGTGGATGGCAATTATTAGTTAATAATATTTGTCAAAGTGAAAAAGAATGTTCAGATTGTGCTAATCCTTTAAAGTGTCTAATTACTGAGGAAGATGAATCATATTGTGGTCTAGATCAGAAAATTTGTGCTACTGGTTTTCAGTGCGATGGTCAAAATTGTCAAAGTCCGACTGGTTCTTGTGAATGTTGTTGTGATCAAAATTTAAATAATGATCAAGGTAATCCGGGTTGTTGTGCGCCATTGACCTGTGCTGGAACCTGTGGTTCTGGTAGCAGTGCTGATGGTAGCAAAACATTTGGTTTTTGTTCTGGTTGTGCTATGGTGGGATCATCGGTTATTGAAAGAGATGCTGCTTGTAATTGTCTTGGTTCAACTGGTAAATACTGTGACACCTCAACCACCAATGGTCGTTGTGGTGATTGTGCTCAATTAAGTGAGGGTGACTGTATTAATCATTCAACTTGTTGTTTTGATGGTAAAACTGGTCAATGTCGTGGTGCGATTGATAATAATCGACTGGAAGATGGTTATTGTGGTTATTATAATTGTGATGGTAATTTTTGTGCTAGTGAATTAAAACCAACTGGTCTTTTTACTACTGCAGCTGCTTGTGAGGCGGGTTGTCGGGTAATTAGTTTACAGGGTCAATCTTGTGATATTGCTACTACTAGTGCTAGTGGTGCTTATGTTCAACAAATTGGTTGTGGTTATCAGTTTTGTTCAGCACCGCTTAGTTGTCGAGTAGCTGATGGGTTAAGTTCCACTAGTACTAATCAGGCTGATTGTGGAATTTGTTGTTGTGATCCCGTTAATGATCAATGTAGCCAATTGAGTCTTAATTTATCTTGTGTGGCTGATCGTGGTCAGTGTACTGGTTCGGGACGAGGATTATGTTGTGGTTGTCAGAGTGATGCTGAGTGTGGTGATAGCCAAAATAATGGTTGTGGTAGTGACACTTGTTGTCAGGCTCGGCCAGTTTTAAAGAATGTTTTACCAGCTAATAATACTAATGGAGTATGTCGCAACGGCCTTATTAAGGCGACATTTAGTCAACCACTTGATCAGGCTAGTTTAGCTAGTAATATTTTATTAATAGCTGATTATGGCACTGACCAGCAATGTCCAATTGGAACTTCTTATTTAGCACTTGGCCAGTTCAGTAATAATTGGTGGTTTAAATTACGCTATCGTTTATTGGCCTGGTTGCGACCAGCAGTTATTGCTGAAGAACCAAATCCTAGTCATACTTATTGTGCTGTTGCTCAATCGGCTAATATGGTCGACAAAGATTTAGTAATTAAACCAAACAGCGTTTTACCAGCTAATCGTCGTTTTTTTGTAGTTATGATTGCTGATAGTAATCTTAATGATCATCAGGCCGAAGGTCTATTAAGTCAGGCCGGTATCGGTTTAGCTAATGGGCAGCCATTAAAATTTAATAATTTAAAAATCAATTCCGCATTACAGTGGTCGTTTAAAACTGGAGATCAAATTTGTCGAATTGATCATATTGAAATATCACCAGCATCTTTATTATTATCTGATCTACAAGCTAGCAGTACTTTAACTGCCTCAGCCATTGGTTTTTCCGGTCAGGTTTTATCACCAAGTTCGGCTTATAATTGGGATTGGCAGTGGTCAGTTGGTAATCTAGCCGTTGCTCAACTAGAGACTAATAATGATCAGGCAATTGTTCGACCACAAAACAAAAAAGATGCTGAGACTTATGTCCGAGCAACCGCTCAAGTCCAAGTTGATCAGACATCTTCTGGTGGACCGTTGCCCAATTTTTATAAAGATGCAGCTATTCGAGTATTTTTGTGTGCTAATCCTTGGCCAGCTCGTAAAGCTGATGGTAGTTGGAGTCCATGGACTGACTATGCTACCAATATGCAATTTTATTATTGTCGTGATGGTCAAGACAATACCCAGTCAACCGATTTGCCAGGTCTTAAAGTGGTTAGCAGTACTGATCCAGCGGCAATTAATCCGGCTTTTTATTTCTTTCAATATAGTCCAGCAACTACTTCGCCAACTAATTTAAGTGCTACTTCTGTTCCAACCGGTGGCTCAATTAGGTTGACCTGGAATGCTTATCCTAGTGCTGTTGGTTATAAGGTTTATTATGGTCTAAGCAGTGGTCGATATTTTAGTGATCCAATTAATATTCCTAAAGGTCAAATTGAAACCACTATTAATGGTTTAATTAATGGTCAGCGTTATTATATTGCTGTGTCAGCTATATTACAGATTGATCAGACAACCTTAGTAGAAACGCCATTATCATCAGAGATAACCGAAACACCATTAGATCGAGTTGCACCTCAAGCTGTTCGTTGTTTAAAGCAAGCTATTGGTCTTAATAAGATAGATTTACAATGGTTAAGAAATCTTGATGATACCGTGGCTTATCGAGTGGAGTATCGAGCCAAGAACGCACTTGGGGCTGGTCAGGTTATGGTCATTGATCAACCATTAACTGGAAATAAAATTACTGCTGTTATTTCTGGATTGATTAGTCCAAGCCAGATTAATGTTGAAGTTAAGGCAGTGGATGCAGCTGGTAATATTAGTTCTGTTCAAAATCCAATTGTTGGGGGTTGTTGATTGTTTGGTTGTGTTCAACCTTTGTGTTATAATAAATTAGCTTATTTATAAAATTAAATTTATGTTTGAGGAAGTTAATGACCAGAATTCTTCGGCACCGGCTAGCGGGCCGACTAATAATCCAGATATTAAGCCAACATCAGTTGAGCCAATTAAGCCTGCTGAGCCATCAGCCGCTGAACCAGCTAAGTCGGTTGAACCTTCTGAGTCGACTGTCCAAGATATTTTTGCCAATGTTGAACCAACTACTTCGGCGGCTCCAGTTACTCCAATAAATTCTCAACCGTTTGGTCAACCAGCCAATTTACCTACTGAGGCCAATACTGGTCAACCGGACAGTAAGTCTGGTAATAAAGCCAAGTTGGTATTAATTGGTTTAGTTATTTTAATTATTTTAGCCGGTGGAGTTTTAGTTTATTTACAATATTTTAAGAAAGCGCCAGCTGAAGTAATTATTCCAGAAAGTATTGTTAATTTAGAGGAGAGTTTACCAATAGTTGAAACAGAGATTGTTGAAAATGAAACAATAATTGAACCAGAAATTGGGGATAATTTTGAAATTATAGAGGGTGGTGACGATCTGGCGATGAATGAAGAGTTTTTTGATGATACAAATGATCCAGCTTCTTTACAGATTGTGGTTGATTTAGATAGTGATGGTGATGGTTTAACCGATGCTGATGAGATTAATATCTATGGCACCAATCCTCTTAATCCCGATACTGATGGTGATGGTTTAACTGATGGTGATGAGGTCAATATCTATGGCACTGATCCCCTTAATCCCGATACTGATGGTGATGGTTATTCAGATGGTGATGAAGTGAGAGGTGGTTATAATCCGTTGGGAGAGGGTCGTTTAAACCAATAATTATAATGGAGAGACCTTGAATTATGTCGGAAACTCCGGCTAAAAACCTTAATATTGCTTATTCTGATGAAATCAATTCTTCAGCCACACAGCTTGAATTTGTAAAACAGAGTGAGACTGGCCCAGGTAGTGAAGATGGCCAATATATTTATACTATGCCTAGAGCTTTTCGCTTTGGGTCTAAAACCAATTCAGGCAATAAAGTTGGCTTATTGGTTATGTTTTTTGGTTTGTTATTATTTATTGCTTTGGTTTATGTTGGTTTTTTAGTTTTAAGTAAGAAGCCAATTTTTAATTTTAATCCCGATAACTCAGTTGAATCAGTTTCTCCTACTAATACTATTAGCCCAACTACTACTCCTAGTCCAATTAATCAGGCTGAAGAAGTTAGTATTGATTTATCTGATCCCGAACAAGCTTATTTGCAATTACGCTTAAAACTTGATCAAGCATTGACTCTTGAAGATTATCTTAATATTTTTATTGCTGGTGCTAGCCAAGATAAAGCTCATCAATTATATGAGCAGACTATTGGTCTAGAGGCATTATCAGCTAGTCAAAAATCAAGCACGCTTAGTATTAGTAAGACTATGTTGATTCCGTTATCATCGGCTGATCAAATTACTAAAGAAATTAATGGTAATCAAGCTACTCTTACTATTACTAAAGCAGATACCAATCGGTCAGCGATTGTTAAGCTGTTATTGGAAGATGGTCAGTGGCGATTTGATAATGAGGGTTGGCAAGATAATTTTATTGAACCAGCCACGTCTAGCCCCGCGATTATTGATGAACCAATTTTGGACGATAATGATGATTTTATAATCAAAGAATTTTCTTTAGATGTTGATACTGATCAAGACGGTTTAACTGATAAAGAAGAAATTATTTTGGGTACTAATCCCAATAGTTCTGATAGTGATAGTGATGGTTATGATGATTTAACGGAGTTACGATCTGGCTATAATCCGGCTGGTAGTGGTAAATTAGGTGGCAATAAGGGTTTGCGATTGATTAAACATGGTGATTGGTCAATTTTGATGCCAAGCTTGTGGAGTAGTCAATTGGGTCGTGATAATTCAGCTATTTTTCGAGCTGATGATGGACAATTTATTCAATTGAACATTGCCAACAAACCGGTTAATCAATCATTAATTGACTGGTATCAAGAAATATTTAAAGTTTTTACTGAACAAATTCCAGACATTTTAATAATTGATCAACATCAAGCTGTTTTTAGTCCGGATGGTTTAACTTATTATATTACCAAGCCAGAACTTGATTATTTAATCAGTTTGACTTATAGTCCGGAGTCTAATAATTTATTGAGTTATAATAATATTTTTCATTTAATGTCAGATAGTCTGACGATTGATAATTAAAGTTATGATATTTTGTCGTAACCTAACTAGACAATCAGTAGATTTATTAAAATGGCAAAAATTGAGTCAGCTTTTTTTAAATGAACAGGGTGGTCAAGGTGAAGTTAGTTTGGTGGTGGTTGGTGATCAGCGAATGCGTAATTTAAATCGACAATATCGCCAGCAAGATAAAGTTACCGATGTTTTGTCATTTGTTGCTACCGATTTTGGGCAATTAGGTGAGGTTATTATTGATTATCAGCAAATTATACGACAAGCCAAGCGTTTTGGTAATTCAGTTTGGCAGGAGTTTATTTTTATAACTACTCATGGGTTATTGCATTTACTAGGTCATGATGATAATGATCAATTAGGTTGGCAGACCATGGAAAAAATTAGTCAAAATTTTATTGATAATCATCAAATATGTTGAGTCGTCGTCGTTTATGGAAAAGCTTTCGTTATGCTCAGTCTGGTTTAAAGCGAGTTGCTCATGAAGAGCAGAATTTTGCGGTTGAATTATTAATTGGTTTAATAGCGGTTATTCTGGCCGGTTTATTAAAGTTTGGTCTGGTTGAATGGGCCATTTTGTTATTAACTATCGGTTTTGTATTATTGGCGGAATTGCTTAATAGTGCCGTGGAAAGAGTTAGTGATTTATTAAAACCACGGTTAGATATTGGTGTCAAAGAGATTAAAGATATTATGGCCGCGGGTGTGTTTGTAACCGCTATTATTGCCGTGACAATTGGTTTTTTATTGTTCATTCGGCCATTATTTAATTTTGTTTATCAATATTTTCAATAAAAAATATGAGAGATCAAGCATTAGTTGCCGGTTTAGATATTGGATCAACAGAGATTAGACTGGTGGTCGGTCAGGCTACAGCCGGACAATTGCAGGTTATTGGGGCAGTGGCTGCTCCGGCCGCCGGTATGAACAAAGGTATTGTTAATAATATTGAAGAGGTTGCCTCTTCGGTAGTAGCTTGTCTGGAAAAATCAGAAAGATTAATCGGTGTTCGAATTGACAGTGTTTATGTCGGAGTTAGTGCACCTAATTTAAAATGTGAGCGGAGTAAAGGTGTTGTAGCGATTAATCAACTCAATAATGAGATTACTCCAGAAGATGTTAATCGAGTTATTGAAGCAGCTCAGGCCCTATCTTTACCAGCCAATTATGAAGTTTTACATGTTATACCAATAAAATATCGAGTTGATAATCAAGAAGATGTTAAGAATCCCGTGGGCATGTCGGGTATTCGTTTAGAGGTTGAAGTTTTAATAATTCAATCATTGGCTAATCAGATTCGCAATTTAACTAAAGCCATTGAACAATCAGGTTTATCGATTATTAGTCCAGTTTTAGCTCCATTGGCCGCGGCTGAGGCAGTGGTCAGTGCTAGATCAAAAGAATTAGGGGTAGCGTTAGTTAATATTGGTTCATTAACTACTAGTTTGGCGGTGTTTGAAGAAGGTGAGTTATTGCATGCGGCTATTTTACCGATTGGTTCTGATCATATTACGGCTGATATTGCTATTGGTTTGCGTTGTTCAATTAATTTAGCTGAGAAAATCAAATTAGAATTTGGTCAAGCCAATCCAGATAAAATTGATAAAGATGATGAGGTAGATATTACTCCGTTAATTTCGCCAGATAATGAAGTTGATGAACCGATGACTGTGCCAATGAAATATCTATCAGGAATTATTGAAGCTCGAGTTGCTGAAATATTTCATAAAATCGATGCTGAATTAAAAAAAATTAATCGTTCAGGAATGTTGCCAGCCGGAGTAGTTTTATTAGGTGGTGGTGCCAAATTAGCTGGCTTAACCGATTTGGCTAAAAAGAATTTGCGTTTGCCGGTTTGTTTAGGAGCAAATCGTAATGTTGCGGCAGTAATTGATAAGGTTAATGATTTAAGCTATTTAACAGCTTTAGGTTTAGTAGCTTGGGGTGATCATTATGATTTTATAAATGGCGGAGAGGCTAGTGGCCGAATTTTTCAACCTGGTCAAGCAATTAAAAAAGCTAAAGATTGGTTTGGTTCATTATTTTTAAAATAGCCAGCTTGATTTTTTTGCTTAGATAATCTACAATCAAGACAATTATATCTCTTAATTTTATAGCTTGTTAGCTAATATCTCTATGACAGAAATCAAGCCAGCAGTTGAGGCGCCAGCCAAAATTAAAGTCGTTGGCGTCGGTGGTTCCGGCGGAAACGCCATTAATCGGATGATTGAAGGTGGTATCAAGGGTGTCGAATTTATTGTTATTAATACTGACATCCAAGATCTTAACTACAATAAAGCGCCAGTTAAAATTCATATTGGCAAAACTGTTACCAAGGGTTTAGGAGCTGGTATGAATCCCGATCTTGGTCGTGATGCTGCCGCTGAATCTCAAAATGAAATCAGAGATGCTCTTAAAGGAGCTGATATGGTTTTTGTAACCTGTGGTTTAGGTGGGGGTACTGGGACTGGTGCTTCGCCGGTTGTGGCAGAATTAGCTCATGATTTAGGAGCTTTAACTATTGCTGTAGTTACTAAACCATTTACTTTTGAAGGAGCTCAACGACGCAAGATTGCTGAGCGTGGTCAAATTGAATTGACTGATAAAGTTGATGCGGTTATTACTATTCCCAATGATCGTATTTTCCAGGTGATTGAAAAAAAGACTACCATTTTAGAAGCATTTGGTATTGTTGATGATATCTTAAGACAAGGTGTTCAGGGTATCTCTGAAATAATTAATGTTCCAGCTTTGATTAATGTTGATTTTGCTGATGTTAAATCAATCATGATGAATGCTGGCAGTGCTTTGATGGGGATTGGTCAGGCTAGTGGTGAGAATCGAGCCATTGAAGCAGCCAAAGCCGCCATTAATTCACCGCTATTAGAAATGTCAATTGACGGGGCTAAAGGTGTGCTATTTACTATTACTGGTGGACCGAGCTTAGCTTTAGATGAAATTCATGAGGCGGCTAAGATTATTACTAATTCAGTTGATGAAGAGGCTAGAATAATTTTTGGTACTTCAGTTGATAATAATTTTAAAGATGAAGTTCGAGTTACTGTAATTGCGACCGGCTTTGATGGTCAGATTGGATCCGATAGTCAATCTAATAGTAAGAACTACGATCATTTTTATAAACCAACTACCTTTGTTGAAAAAAATCAGCCAGATGATGAGGGTGAAGAAGTTAAAGAAAATCGTAAAGGTTTAATGTCGGCCTTAAAGAAAGCTCAATCAGAACCAGCTCGACCGATTGTACCAGCCAGCTCGATGCCTGAAAATGAAGATGAAGATGATTTAAGTATTCCAACTTTTTTGCGAAAAAAATTGATGTAAAACGAATAAAATTTTTATACAAAAAAATGTCACCTTTTTATAGGGTGGCATTTTTTATTATTTTTTAGCCTATTTTTTAGCCCTTGTTCACTTTTTTAAAAGTGCTATAATTAAGTCATCAGATAACTACATTTTGTGGATAAGCAATTAGTTTTAACACAATATGTAGTTTTAGCCAAAAATTATGAAATGTCCGATTTGTTATCATTCTGAGACCAAGGTGGTGGACTCGCGAGTCGCTAGTGACGGCTTGTCGATTCGCCGCCGCCGCGAATGTTTAAAATGCAGTTTTCGTTTTTCTACTTATGAAGAAACAGAAATTCTGGACTTATTAATAGCTAAACGCAATGGTCATAAGGAGGCGTATAGTCGAGATAAAATGATTTGTGGCTTGCGCAAAGCTACTGAGAAGCGACCGATTAACAGTGATCAATTTAAGCGGCTAGTCAATTTAATTGAGCGAGATATTCAGGCCAAGCGTCAAAGTGAAATTGATAGTCAAGATATTGGTCGGATTGTTATGCGTCACTTAAAAAAAATCGACAAAGTTGCTTACATTCGTTTTGCTAGTGTTTATTCTGATTTCGAGTTGCAAGATTTAAGTCAAGAATTAAACCGGCTACTTAAATTAAAAAATTAAAACTTAAGTTTTATGAGTCAAGGTATTAGCAAAATTTGTAAGCGTTCGGGGGAAATAGTTGATTTTGATCAAGTTAAAATTTTTACCGCAATTAATAAGGCAATGATTGCTGCTGGCCAACCAGACGAAGTCAGAGCTCAAGTTATTGCTGACGAGGTTATTAAATTGATTAATCAAAAATTTCATGCTCGTAGTATTCCAGCGGTTGAAGAAGTTCAAGATACAGTTGAAGAAGCCTTGATTAATAATCGTTTAATTAAAGTAGCCAAGGGCTATATTTTGTATCGTGATCAACATGCTCGTTTGCGCAATCTTTCTTTGATGATTGATTCAGAAAAGATCATGGATGATTATTTAAAACAAACTGATTGGCGAGTTAAAGAAAACTCTAATATGAGTTTTAGCTTGCAGGGTTTAAATAATCATCTAGCTTCAATTATTTCATCAACTTACTGGTTAAATAAAGTTTATGATGCGCCAATCCGTGATGCTCATCAAAATGGTGATTTTCATTTGCACGATTTACAGATTTTAGCGGCTTATTGTGCTGGTTGGGATATTAAAGATTTATTATTAAAGGGATTTGGTGGAGTTGGTGGCAAGGTTGAATCCAAACCACCAAAGCATTTTAGAACCGCTCTAGGGCAGATAACTAATTTCTTTTATACTGTTCAAGGTGAAGTAGCTGGAGCCCAAGCTTTTTCTAGTTTTGATACTTATTTGGCGCCTTTTATCCGCTATGACAAACTGACCTATGCTGAAGTCAAGCAGGCCATGCAAGAGTTTCTTTATAATGTTAATGTGCCCACTAGAGTTGGTTTTCAAACACCGTTTACCAATATTACAATGGATTTAAGACCATCTAAATCATTGGGTGAAGAAAATGTTATTATTGGTGGTGAATTGAAGGCGGAGCGATATCAAGATTTTCAACCGGAAATGGATATGCTTAATATTGCCTTTGCTGAATTAATGATGGAAGGTGATGCCAAGGGGCGAGTATTTTCTTTTCCAATTCCAACCTATAATATTACCAAAAATTTTGAATGGGATTCGTCGGTGGCTGACAAGATTTTTGAGATGACTCGCAAGTATGGTATTCCCTATTTTTCTAATTTTATTAATTCTGACATGGATCCAGATGATGCTAGGTCAATGTGCTGTCGTTTGCGGTTAGATAATCGTGAATTACGCAAGCGTGGCGGTGGTCTATTTGGAGCCAATCCATTAACTGGATCAATTGGTGTAGTGACTATTAATTTGCCGCGGATTGGTTATTTGAGCCAAACCAAAGAAGAATTCTTTGAACGATTAGCTAGTTTGATGAGATTGGCACGAGAGAGCCTGGAGGTTAAACGAGAGATTATTGAAAAATTAACCGAAGGCGGACTCTATCCTTATGCTCGTCATTATTTAGAGGGTATCAAGGAGCGGTTTGGTGGTTATTGGAATAATCATTTTGGAACTATCGGTTTGGTTGGTATGAATGAAGCCTTGATTAATTTTGCGCCAATTGCTAGCGACATTGCTAGTCCAGCTGGCCATCAATTTGCTGAAGAAATTCTAGAGTTTATGCGTGAAACCCTGGGTAAATTTCAGGAAGAAACCAATCATTTGTATAATCTAGAAGCGACTCCAGCTGAAGGTACTTCCCGGCGTTTGGCTCGGCTGGATCGCGATCTTTATCCAAATATTAAGGTGGCCAATAGCTCTAATCCAGAACAAGCTCCATTTTATACCAATTCAACCCAATTACCGGTTAATTTTACTAGTGATATTTTTGAAGCTTTGGAATTACAAGATAGTCTGCAAACCAGATATACTGGTGGCACGGTTTTACATTTTTTCTTAGGTGAGTCTTTGCCAAGTTCTTCAGCTGTTCGTACATTAGTCCGTAAAATTGCCGAAAATTATCATTTACCATATTTTACGATTACCCCAACTTTTTCAGTTTGTCCTAAACATGGCTATATTGCTGGTGAACATCCTTATTGTCCCAAATGTGATGAAGAGATTGGCTATCATCCTGAGCCTGGTTTGGCTCGAACTATTTAGCTATTAATTATTTAATTTTATTTTATGTCCCCTTTAGAAACCCAACGCACTCCTTGTGAAGTTTATAGCCGCGTAACTGGTTATTTACGACCAGTTAAACAATGGAATGATGCTAAGCAAGCTGAATTTGCTAATCGTCAAACCTTTGTAGTTGGTGATGAATCAGCTGGTTGTGATTGTTAGTCATAGTTCATGATTATTGGCGGGTTACAACCGATTAGTTTATTAGATTATCCTGATAAATTAGCGGCAATAATTTTTACCCAAGGTTGTAATTTTCAGTGTCGATATTGTTATAATCCCATGCTTGTCCGGCCGGCAACGGCTGGTGCCACAAATACCACAGGTCAGCCAGCTTATTCGCTGGCTGACCTGTGGGCGTTTTTAGATCAACGGCAAGGCCGTCTCGAAGCAGTGGTAATCACTGGTGGTGAACCAACTTTGCATCGCGATTTACCAGAATTTATTGCCGAAATAAAACGGCGCGATTTATTAGTTAAATTAGATACCAATGGCACAAACAGTCAAATGGCTAAACAGTTAGTGCAAGATGGTTTAATTGATTATTTAGCTATGGATATTAAAGCTCCCTGGGATAAATATGGGCAGATTATGTCTTTGCCGGATGATATTTTAAACCGATTAACCAAGGAGTCTAGAACAACAGCTGAATGGTTAATTGCCGATAAACCGCTTGATTATGAATTTCGAACCACAGTTATTCCAAAATTAACAACAATACTAGATATTCAATTAATGGCCGAACAATTAGTTGGGGCCCGACTATGGTATTTGCAAAAGGGTCGATTGACCGGTGATTTACTCGATACCAGTTTAATTGGTGGACAAACTTATACCGATGCTGAAATGGCTGAATTATTGGTCTTAGCTCAAGCTAAGGTACCGACTGCTCAAGTTCGTTAATTGGTCGACTGAGATTTTTTTGCTATAATATTGAAATAAGCTAGCTTAATTTTGATCTTATGGATGAAGATTTAAGGCGTATTTTAGCTGAACAAGCCGCAGCTATTGCTGAAATTAGAGAAAATTCTCGATTGACCTATAAATATATTCGTCGTCAGCGCCTGTGGGGATGGATTAAATTAATCATCATCATCATTCCATTGATTGCCAGTATAATTTATTTACCACCGCTATTAAAAGATTTATTTGATTTGTATAAATCTAATTTATGTTAGAAACAATTAATAATCAGACTTTTGAGGCGATGCGTCAGCGCCTTCTAGAAATTGGGAGGTGGCTTTGACCTAGCTACTAAGCAACGACAATTAGCTATCTTACAAGAAAATGCTCAGGCAACTGATTTGTGGTCTGATCCAGAACAAGCTGGGCAATTATTAAAAAAAATTGAAGCTATCCAAACTGAGATTAATGATTACCAAGCGGTATTGCAGAGGTTGGATGATTTAACCGAGTTAGTAATTGCTGGTCAGACCGATGCAATGGCGGCTGACTTGGTTCAAAATGAATTAGAACAATTGTCTCAAATTTTAGATCAATTAGAAAATAGTCGTTTTTTTGATCAACCGCATGATGATTTGCCGGTTATTTTATCTATTCATGCTGGTACCGGTGGGGTTGATGCTCAAGATTGGGCGGCGATGTTGGAGCGATTATATTTGCGTTACGCTGATCGACAGGGTTGGTCTAGTCGGATTATAGATGAACAGCTTGGTAATGAGGCTGGCATTAAAAGTGCTACTTTACGTTTAGTCGGACCATTAGCTTATGGTTATCTGCGTGGTGAAGGTGGTACTCATCGGTTATTGCGTAATTCGCCTTTTAATGCTCAGCATTTGCGTCAAACTTCTTTTGCTATGGTCGAAATTTTACCTGAATTGCCAATTAGTCAAGCACCGGTTATTGCTGATAATGATTTACAAGTTGATGTTTTTCGATCTTCTGGTCCGGGTGGCCAGGGGGTCAATACGACTGATTCAGCAGTTCGTTTAACTCATCTGCCAACTGGTTTAGTGGTAAGTTGTCAAAGTGAGCGCTCACAGCATCAAAACAAGGCCCTAGCTTTAGTGGTTTTACAATCAAAATTGGCTCAACGACAAGTTGAAGAATTAAATCAGCAAAAACAAGCACTCAAAGGTCAGCAAATCAAGGCTGATTGGGGTTTGCAGATTAGATCATATTTTTTATATGGTAGTCAGATTGTTAAGGATCATCGGACCAATATTAGCACCAGTGATATTGCTGGAGTTTTTGATGGTAATTTGGATTGTTTTTTAAAAGCTTATTGGCTTTGGGATTGGCAGCGTCGTCAGGTTGAAAAATCTGATTAATAATAATTTATAATTTTATGTCCGGAGGGGGACAATTCTTTCCGGCTAGCCGTTATTGGCTAGCTTTTGTTTTAGGTATTGCTCTAGTGGGCTTGTGGCCAGCAATTTGGCCAGCAGCTTATTTTTATAGTAGCTTATTAGGAATATTATTATTTAGTGGTTTAATTAATCGATTAAATTGGCCTAGTCTCTTAATTATTATCTGTTTGGCTAGTGGGTTTTGGCGAGCGACTAGTGTTTTGCAGTCAGCTCAGGTAGCAACTAAAGCCTTAACTTGCCCTAGTCGTAATATCATGGTTAGTGGTCAATTAGTCAACCAACCACAGGCTAGATCTAGTGGTGGTTCGCAAATGGTTATTAAACAAGTGCGTTATAATTGTGGTTCAACCTGGCAGACTTGGTCCGGGCGAGTTCTGATTTATGGGCCTGATCTTTGGTTAACTGCTGCTCAGATTGGTCAAAAATGGCAATTTAATGGCCAGCTGGTCAATTGGCCGACTGGTGGTATTTTTAGTTATCGCTATTATTTATTTAATCAAGGAGTCCGAGTTGTTTTAAAGGCTGATCAGCGTCAATTGATAGCTAATCAGCCTAGAAATTGGTGGTTTTATTTGGTCAATAGCCAACAACGACTATCTCAAGCTTTGTCTAATAGTTTGCCAGAACCAGCGGCTAGTTTGGCTGGTCCTTTGGTTTGGGGTGGAGCTGGTCGGCTGTCAGTCGAGTGGCGCCAGCGTTTAGCTATTACTGGTCTAAGTCATATTACAGCGGTATCGGGTTTTAATATTAGTCTTTTAGTTATGTTATTTGTTAATAATTTAATTATACTAGGTTGGCCCCGGCGTTGGGCGACGATTATGACTAGTTTAATTATAACCGCCTATGTTCTAGTTATTGGTGCGCCAGCCTCAGCGGTTCGAGCTGGATTACTAGGATTATTAATGCTTTGGGGTCAGCAATTTGGTTATTTAAGTCGAGTTGGTCACTTACTTTTAGTTAGCGCCGCCTTGATGCTAATAGTTAATCCTTTTTATTTTTGGGGTGATTTAGGTTTTAGTTTGTCTTTTGCCGCGGTTTTCGGTTTGATTTATTGGACTGATTGGTGGCAGAAATGGTTTCAGCGTTTACCATTATTGCGTCAACCATTGATTAGTGAAAATCTGGCTGTTACTTTGGCTGCTCAAGTCTGGACTTGGCCGTTAATTTTTTGGCAATTTGGTCAAATCTCTTTGATTGCGCCGCTGGCCAATTTATTAGTTATTTGGTCTTTGCCCTGGTTGACCATTTTTTTATTATTAGCTAGTCCCTTAGCCTGGCTGTGGCCAACTGGTGGTGTTTTTATCTTTGCTCCAGCTGGTTGGTTATTAAATAGTTTATTAGCTATAATTGCCAATTTAGCTAATTGGCCTTTTGCTGGTTTTGTTGTGGAGTGGTCGGATAATTGGCGGATAGGTATTATTTTGATTTATTATGGGTTGACCGTAATTTGGTTAAGAAAATTATCTTTAAAAGATTGAATTTTTCACCTTGCTTTTCCAAGGTGTTTTTGTTATGCTAACAGCAGTTTCTATTGATTTTTATGACTGAATTAGCTAAAACCTACGAACCGCAAAATCACGAAGCGGCAATTTATCAGCGCTGGCTAGATAGCGGCTTGTTTAATCCAGATAATTTGCCCTTACCAGCTGAGGCCCCCAGCTATACTATTGTTTTACCGCCACCCAATATTACTGATAAGTTGCATTTGGGTCATGCTGCCATGCTGGCTATTGAAGATCTATTGATTCGTTATCATCGGGCTCGTGGCTATCGGACGCTGTGGTTACCTGGCACCGACCACGCCGCTATCGCTACCCAGAATGTGGTTGAAAAGTTACTCTATCAGACCGAGGGTAAGACTCGTCATGATTATGGTCGAGAAGAGTTTTTGCGTCGGGTTTGGGAATTTGTCGGGCCAACCAGAGAGACTATTCTGCATCAAATCAAAAAAATGGGGGCCTCGCTAGATTGGTCGCGGATGGCTTTTACTATGGATGAACCGCGGCAAAAGGCAGTGCGGACGATGTTTAAACAGATGTATGATGAGGGAGCGATTTATCGTGGTGAACGGGTGGTTAATTGGTGTCCACGTTGTCAAAGTACTCTATCTGATGATGAGGTTGAATATAAAGAACAGCCGACCGAATTATATACTTTTAAATATTCGACTGATTTTCCTATAGCTATTGCTACCACTCGTCCAGAAACCAAGTTGGGTGATACGGCAGTAGCTGTTAATCCTCAAGATGAGCGTTATCAACAATATATTGGTCAGACCTATCAGGTTGATTTTTGTGGTCAACCGTTAACCATTAAGATTATTGCTGATCGGGCTGTTGATATGACTTTTGGTACCGGTGCGGTTGGGGTGACTCCAGCTCATTCTATGACCGATTGGCAGTTTAAAGAAAAACACGACTTAGCTGTAGTTAAGGTTATCAATCCAGATGGTTTAATGGCCGAAAATTTGGGTCATTTTAGTAATTTGTCGGTTCAAGCAGCTCGTCAACAAGTGGTGGCTGAATTGGAACAGCGAGGATTATTAATTGCCCAAGAAACGATTACTAATAATTTATCTATTTGCTATCGTTGCGGTACTGCTATTGAACCATTGCCATCTAAACAATGGTTTATTGGCGTTGATCAGCCCTTAGAACGATTGGGCGGTCAGTCGTTGAAACAGGCAGCCATGGCGGCCGTGGAGCAAGGTCAAACTAAATTTGTGCCTGAGCGTTTTCAGAAACGCTATTTAGATTGGATGGCTAATTTACATGATTGGTGTATTTCTCGACAGATTTGGTTTGGTCATCAGATTCCAGTTTGGTATAAAGATGAAGAAATTGTGGTTGGTGAAGTAGCGCCTAGTGGTAGTGGTTGGCGTCAAGATCCAGATACTCTAGACACCTGGTTTTCTTCAGGCATGTGGACTTTTTCTACCTTAGGCTGGCCAGATAATTTAGTTAATGGTCAAAAAAATGGTGACTTGGGTCGTTTTCACCCAACTCAAGTTCTAGAAACCGGTTATGATATTTTGACTTTATGGGTTTCACGAATGATGATGATGACTATCTTTGCTTTAGGCGAGGTGCCATTTACTGATGTTTATTTGCACGGTTTAGTTTTGGATGAACATGGCAAAAAGATGAGTAAGTCCAAAGGTAATGGTCTAGATCCATTAGATATGATTGAGCTTTATGGCACTGATGCGGTCCGCTTGTCACTGCTAATTGGTATTACTCCAGGTAATGATTGTCGTCTGGGAGCCGATAAGATTGCTAGCTATCGTAATTTCGTTAATAAGCTTTGGAATATCGGTCGCTATATTTTGTCGACCTTACCAGATCAAGCAGTTTTTGTCCAGAATAATATAGACTTATCTCAGACAACTTTAGCTGATCGTTGGATTTTAAGTCGGTTTGATAAATTAATCGAAACAGTTAGTCAGCGGATTAGTCATTATGAATTTTCTTTAGCTGGTGAGGCTTTGCGAGATTTTACTTGGAACGATTTAGCTGATTGGTATTTAGAGATTAGTAAGATGGAGCCGACTAGTCAGAAGGCCAATATCTTGGGTTATATTTTTAAGAATTTGTTAATTTTATGGCAACCATTTATTCCTTTTGTTAGCGAAGTTTTGTGGCAACAATTAGGAATTGATCAATCGTTGTTAATTGCTAAATGGCCCAAGCCACTAAACAATGATTGGTCTGAGGCCGATGAGTTTAGTACAGTTCAACAATTAATTACTGAGATTCGTAATTTGCGCAGTAATCATCAGATCGCTCCCAGTCAGAAATTATCTGCCTTAATCATTGCCGGGCAACAAGCTGAGATTTTGAATAGTCAAATAGATTTATTAATGAAATTGCGAACTGGCTTGGATCAAGTCGAGGTTGTTGTTACTGGTCAAGCTCCAATTGATTCTTTAGCCGGAGCTTGTGGTCAGCTGAGTTTTTATTTGTCTGGTCAAATTGATCAAACTGGAGCTAAAGAAAAAACTATTAAGAAGATTGCTGAGCTGACTGCGGCAATTAAGCAATTGAGTGCTCGATTAGATAATCCTGAATTTATAGCCAAAGCGCCAGAAAAAATTATTTTAGCCGAAAAAAATAAACTAGCTGGTTGGCAAGCTGAGCTAGCTACTTTAAATCAGCAAATAACTAAATGATATGTGGTTTTTAAATCTATTAATTTCTTTATTAGTCGCTTTAATTACTTGGTCGCTAGCTCGTTGGTCGACTAGTTTTAGTTTACATTGGGCCAATCGTCAGCCTAAAATAACTACATTTAATCCGACTATGCGCTTGATTATTCAGCGGGCGGTTCAGATTCTGATTTATATAGCCGGCTTATTAATTATTGGTCGAATTTGGAGTGTTGATATTAGACCATTATGGGCTGGACTTGGTGTGGCTGGGATAGCCATTGCTTTGGGCCTACAGGAGACCTTGTCCAATTTATTTGCGGCCTTTTTTGTTATTATTGATAAGACTATTCATGTTGGTGCCTATCTTAAACTAGATGATGGCACAGTGGCCAAGGTGGAAGATATTTCTTGGCGATCGACTAGGCTTAAGGCCCCTAGTGGCGAGAAAATCATCATGCCTAATCGTTTATTTGCTAATCAGAAGGTTATTAGCCGTGGTCAGACCGACAAAGATTGGACAGTTGCTATTAACGCCGTGGCTGGACCAGGTAGTCAGTTAGAAGAAATTGAGGCCGGCGCTATAGTGGCTGGTCAAATTGTGGCTAAAAAATATCAGGCTAAGCCGACACCAGCTAAATTTTATTTTGAAGAATTAACCTCAGCTGGTTTGAAATTTAAATTATCTATTAAAATTGATAATGCTGTTAATGAGATGACAGTGCGTCATGAGTTATTAAAGAATTTGACCATCGAGCTAGCCAAGCGGTCTTGTCCGCTAGTTGGTCGCTAAATATATGATTAAAACCGATTCTAAATTAATTGATGAATTATTAGAGCGTGGTGTTGACGAAGTTATTATTAAAGATCAACTGCGTCAAAAGCTTTTAAGCGGCCAAAAGTTGCGGATTAAGTTAGGTATTGACCCAACCAGCCCCAATTTACATTTGGGTCGATCTATTCCTTTACTTAAATTGCGTGACCTGCAGCAATTGGGTCATCAGATTGTTTTCATTGTTGGCGATTTTACTGGGGTGATTGGTGATACCTCAGACAAGGATAGTGAACGGCCAATGTTGTCGCCAGAAAAAATCAAGGAAAACATGATTCAGTATCTCAAGCAAGTTGGCCAATTGATTGACTTAGATAATTGTGAATTTCATTATAATAGTCAGTGGCTAGGCAAATTAACCTATAGTCAGATTGGCGAGCAGGCTGATCAGTTTTCAGTAGCTGAATTTATTGCTCGTGATAATATTCGCCGTCGCCTAGAGACTGGTTCGCGGGTGTCAGTTCGGGAAATGTTATATCCATTAATGCAGGGGTATGATAGTGTTGTGGTCAAGGCTGATGTTGAATTGGGCGGCACTGACCAGCGTTTTAACCTACTAGCCGGTCGTAAATTACAAGAGCACTTTGGTCAAGCACCGCAAAATATCATTATGACTGAATTGGCTGAAGGTACTGATGGTCGTAAAATGAGTTCTAGTTGGGGTAATACTATTAATTTTACCGATCAGCCGACGGCGATGTATGCTAAAGTAATGGGCATTGGTGATAATTTAATTATTAAATATTTTATTTTAATGACGCGGTTGCCACTAAGCCAAGTCCAAGAATACGAACAGGCGATTAATAATGGTGGTAATCCGCGTGATGCTAAAATGGCTCTGGCTAAAGAAATTGTTAGTATTTATCACGGTCAAACCGCTGCTGATCAAGCTGAGGATTATTTTATCAAAGTTGTCCAACAAAAAACTCGGCCAGAAGATATTGTTACCATTAAACTAACTAAAGCCGAATGGTCAATCATTGATTTATTATTAGAAATTAAAGCAACCACTAGTCGTGGTGAGGCTCGTCGATTAATTGAACAAGGTGGAGTTAAGTTGTCTGAACAGGTGATAACGGATAGTCAGTCGTTGGTTAAACTAAATGATGAACCGATTTTATTACAAAAAGGCAAGAAACAGTTCTGGTATTTAGTTACTGAATAATATGAGTGATTATTACCATAACATAACTTCAAGAATTGCTGAATTAATTAATCAGCAATTGTCAGAGCCGTTAACTAGGGCTGAAGAGATTGTTGTTCCACCGCAAGCTGACATGGGTGATTTGAGCTGGCCTTGTTTTCAAGTAGCTAAACAATTAGGGTTAGCCCCGGGTTTATTAGCTCAGAATTTAGTGGCCAAATTAAGTGTTATTAATGATCCATTAATTTCTGGTTGGCAAGCCTCCGGTCCTTATTTAAATATTATTTTGTCATCGCAATTAGTAGCTAAAGATATTTTAAAAGAAATTAACCAAGAAAAAGAAAATTACGGTCGTTCTACTAATGGTCAGAATCAGCGGATCATGATTGAATATTCCAATGCTAATACTCATAAAGAATATCATATTGGTCATTTGCGTAATCTATTTTTTGGTGATAGCATTCAACGGATTTTAAATTTTACTGGTTATCAGGCTATTCCCGTGTCATATTTAAATGACTTTGGCATTCATACGGCTAAAGTTTTGTGGAAATTGAGCCAACAGCCCGCTAATCAGCCGATACCGGAAAATCGTGGTTATTATTTAGGGCAATTATATGCTCAAGCTAGCCAGGAGCTACCCAATGATCCAATTGGTCAAGGCTTGGTCGGGGCGATTATGAAACATCTGGAAGCTAAACAACAGCCAGAATATAGTCGTTGGCAAGAAACTAGACAATGGAGTATCGATCAATTTAATGAGATTTATCGTCAATTAGATATTAAATTTGAACAAACTTTTTTTGAAAGTGATTATTTAGATCAGGGTCGTCAATTGGTTAATCAAATGTTAGCTGATGGTCGTTTAGAAAAAAGCCAGGGAGCAGTCTTGGCTAATTTAGAAGCTGATAAATTAGGTGTATTATTATTTTTGCGGAGTGATGGTACTGCTCTTTATCCAGTGGCTGATTTACCACTGGCTCAAGATAAGTTTGCCAAATATCAATTAGCTGAATCTTGGTATGTGATTGATGAACGACAAAGTCTTTATTTTCAGCAATTAGCCGCCGTTTTACGTCGATTGGGGATTAATCAACCAATTCGTCATTTGTCCTATAGTTTTGTCAAGTTACCAACCGGTATGATGGCTTCGCGACAGGGCAATGTTATTACCTATGAACAATTAAAACAGGAGTTATTAGATAAAGAATTAGCTGAAATAAATAGTCGCCACAGTGATTGGAGTGAAGAGCAACGTCAACAAACCGCTTGGCAAGTTGTAGTTGGTGCGTTAAAATTTGAAATGATTAAAGTTGGTCCGGATAAGCCAATTAGTTTTGATCTTAATCAGGCGCTTAGTTTTGATGGTTATACTGCTGCCTATATCCAATATGCTGCTGTTCGTCTGGCCGCTATTTTGCGCCAAACTGAGCTGGCTGAGCAGTTATCCATACCAGTAGACTTATCAACTGAAAAAGGTCTTTTATTAACTTTGGCTCGGTTTGGTCAAGTGGTTAGTCAGGCTGGTCAGCAGGCTGACCCATCAGTTTTGGCTAAATATTTATTTGAATTAGCTCAGCAATTTAATGATTATTATCAGCGAGTGCGGATTATTGGTTCGGCTGAGCAAGATTTCCGTTTACACTTGGTCGCAGCGATTCGTCAAGTTTTAATTAATGGACTTAATCTTTTAGGCATTCAGGCCCCTGAAATAATGTAAAATATATGTTACCCAATGAATTATTAGATCAATTGCGTTCTGAACTGGCAGCAGTAGCTGATGAGGCTGGTCTGAGTGCTGTTTGGCAAAAATATTTAGGTAAACAAGGCTTAATTAAACAGCAGGTTAAGGCGTTGTCAGCTTTAGCAATTGAAGAAAAACGGCAACAAGGCCCAGTCTGGCAGGCTGCTCAACAATCAGCTCAAGAATTATTAGATAGTCGGGCGGCTGAATTGGTTGCTATTAGTCGCCAAGCTGCTTGTCAAACAGAAGCTCAAGAGATTAGTTTGAAACCGGTTAAGCTTGGACATTTGCATCCAATTACTCAAACTATTCGTCAGCTCAATGATTTATTTATTAAAATGGGTTATAGCGTGATGGAAGATCGAGAAATTGAAACTGATGAATTTTGCTTTCAGCGTCTTAATGTTCCAATGGATCATCCGGCTCGTGACATGCAGGATACATTTTATTTGCAGGAACCTAATATTCTACTGCGAACTCAAACTTCATCAGTTGAGGCGCGATTATTAGCTAATTATAAACCGCCCTTTAAGGTAGTTTGTCCCGGTCGGGTTTATCGCAATGAGACTGTTAATAAAAGCAATCACTTTATTTTTCACCATTATCAGGGCATCGTGGTTATGGAAAAGGTTAGTTTGGCTGATTTATTTGGTACATTTACAGCTTTATTTCAATCGATTTATGGACCGGAAGTGAAAATTCGTTTTCGTAATAAATATTATCCTGAAGTTGAGCCCGGCGTTGGTCCAGATATGCAGTGCTTTAATTGTCAGGGTTCAGGTTGTTCAATTTGTAAAGGAGTTGGTTGGATTGAGATGGGCGGTGCTGGCTTAATTCATCCCAAGGTTTTAACGATGGCTGGACTAGATCCGGAACAATGGCAAGGCTTTGCTTTTGGTCTTGGTCTTGATCGTTGGGCGATGGCCCATCATAATATTACAGATATCCGCACTTTATTGGGCGGTAATTTAGGTTATAAACCCTACCACCATGAAAATACTTTATAATCAGATTAAACAATTGGTTCCAGGTCTAGTGGCGACGCCAGCTGAAGTTGGTGAGGCCTTGACTATGACGGGAATAATGCAAGAAAGCTTAACCGCTGTTAATTATAATGGTCAACCCGATACTTTATTTAGTTTAGAAGTTCGTCAAAATAGGGCGGATTGTTTTTCGGTTTTGGGGATTGCTCGTGAAGTAGCTGCTTATTTTAATTTGCCACTCAAACTGCCAACTACTAAGGCTTGGCAGTCGACTGATTTTGTTTTACCCATTCGAATTGATACTGATCAGGTTCGACGAGTGCGAGCGGTTAAATTGGCTAAAGCTGTTGCTAAGCCATCCCCACAATGGTTGGTTGATTATTTAGCGTTTTACGATATTAAAAGTGTTAATTTAGCGGTTGATTTGTCTAATTATGTCATGGTTTTAACTGGCTATGCCTCTCATTTAATCGATTACGATCGTCTCGATGGTGATATGGTTTGGTCGATTAATAATAAAGTAACCAAGGTTACCACGCTTGACGGTAGTCAAATTGATTTGACTGGTGGTGAGTTATTAATTAGCGATCGGCGAGAGATTATTGCGTTAGCTGGGATTGTTGGTACTAGTTATGCGGCGATTAAGCCAGAAACAGCTAATATTTTATTAGAAATGGCCGCCTATAATCATAGTTTAGTGCGTCAGAATTCTCGTCGTTTACATATCGTGACTGAGGCTAGTAATAAGTTGGAAAAAGATTTAAGTTTAGCTGGACTAGATTATGCTTTTGATTTATTGATTAATTTATTAATTGATCAAATTGGTGTTCAAGTAGCTAGTCAATTATTTGAACATTATCCTAATCCAGCTCAGTCATTAGATATTAAATTGGATCCACAATTAGTTTCTCAAATGGCTGGTGTTGTAATTGGTCAAGAACAGAGTCGACAATTATTACAACAACTTGGTTTTACGGTTAATGATCAACAAACCCCTTGGATTGTAACCGTGCCGATTTGGCGAACTGATTTAGAAATGGCCCAAGATTTGGTTGAAGAAATTTTACGTCTTTATCGTTTTGATAAAATTCCAGCTATTTTGCCAAACTTGACTATCACTCCCGAAATTACCTTGCCATTAATTAAAGCTAAGGAGCGTTGGCGTGATTGGTTAGTAGCTCAAGGTTGGGATGAGGTTTTATCTTGGACCATGGTTACTAGAGCTAATAATCAAGCAACTAATTATTTGCCTTGGTCGATTGCTAGTACTCAAAATGCGATTAATGAAGATTATCCTGATTTACGACAGACTATTTTGGCTAGTTTAGTTGAGCAATCGCGTGAATATTTAAAAAAGCAGGTACCTGATTTACAGATTTTTGAAATTGGTAAGGTTTTTGGTCGCTTAGATGATAATTATCAAGAAGCTGAACATTTAGGCTGGCTATTGGCTGGGTCGGATTCGGTAGTTGAACAGCTGCGCCAGACCGTGACTGGCTTTTTGGCTTGGGCTGGAGTTGATCAATTGGTTTGGTCTAAATTAGAGGTTGGGCCGACGGTGGCCAATCCTTATGCTGCTTGGCAGATTTTGTTAGATAGTCAACCTTTAGGTATTTTGGTCCAATTAGCTGATGATTATAATGGTCAGATTATGGCCGCGGCTGAAATTGATGCTAATTTATTGATTAACCATTTAATGACTATTGATAGCACTCCAGCGACGGTTGAATTAACTCAAAAACTGGTTAGTTTAGATGCCAATCTTGAACTAGATAATCGTCAAGCATTGACTGCTGAACTAGCTGAAATATCAGCTAAAGTTGGTTATGAGGGTTTATGGAGTTTGTCAGTGGTAGATGAATTTGCCCTGCCCAATGGTCGTTATCGTTATACAGTGCGAGCAGTTTATAAAGAGTTGGATGATCAGTCAGCCAAGAAATTACATTTGCAAGTTTTTGGTCTTAATTAAATTGACAGCCCTAATTAGCCATGCTATTATTTTGGCATAATGTTAGGTAGTTTAGCCTAATCTTAAGTAAAGTAAAAAGTATGGAGCTTCATGACAAAGAGTTTTTAGAGTATGTTGTCAAGGCCATCGTCGGCAATCCGGAAGATGTTTCCGTTGATCGCACTGTTGACGAGATGGGTGTCCTGTTGACCTTAAAAATTAATCCGGCCGACATGGGCTATGTTATTGGTCGTCGCGGTCAGACTGCGCAGGCTATTCGCACTTTATTAAAGATTGTTGGCGCTAAGAATAGCGCTCGGGTCAATTTAAAGATTTATGATCCAAATGGCGGTCAGCGGCCTAATCGGGAATTCCAACAGGAACAGCCGGTTGAAGAAAAGATTGATACTTCTTCGGTTGAAGATTTATCCATTTAATATTTTTGCTCATAATAAAAAGACCAGAATTATTCTGGTCTTTTTATTTTATGCTATAATAATTCTATGTTATTCCAAATTATTTCAGTTTTGCCCGAGGCTTTTGGTTATTTAGATCAATCAATTATCGGTCGTGGTCAATTGCAAGGTCATTTTCAAGTCAAAATTCATGACTTACGTGATTGGTCGCTTAATCAACAGCGGCGGATTGATGACACGCCTTATGGTGGTGGACCAGGTATGGTTATGCAAGCTGAGCCGATTGCTACAGCGCTGGAGGCAATTAAAACTAAACATAAAAATAAGAAAATAGTTTTGCTATCGGCCAAAGGCAAGACTTGGACCCAAGCTCGAGCCCGTCAATATAGTAAATTAGACGAAGTCGTTTTAATTTGTGGTCGTTATGAAGGGGTTGATCAGCGGATTAATAATTTGATTGATGAAGAAATCTCAATTGGCAATTATGTCTTAACTGGCGGGGAGTTGGGGGCGATGATTATAATTGATTCAGTTGCTCGTCTTCTGCCCGGTGTTCTAGGTAATGCCGATAGCTTACTCCAAGAATCGCATAGTCGAGTTGGTCAATTAGAATATCCACAATACACCAAGCCAGAAATTGTTAAATTAGCTGGAAAAAATTATGCTGTGCCCGAAGTTTTATTGTCTGGTAATCATCAGGAGATTGCCAAGTGGCGTCAGGCACAAATGAAAAAGTAAAAAAATAGAGCAGATACCGCAATGGTAGAGCTGCTCTGGGTTGTTATGGGTTGGACCCTTGGATTATAGACTTAACATATCCAAGAGGCCATTTCCGATGACGGGAAGTTGTTTGGGGAGGATTTTCATAAGTTCCTCTCCCAACTGTTCCCGCATAAATTGAACTTGTTTAACCGACAGTTCTTTGGCCAGCA
>JAEWTE010000041.1 GCA_023459655.1 Candidatus Parcubacteria bacterium
ACCGATCAACCACAACAAGAAGATATTGTCGCTGAAGAAATTAAACCAGGCTATCAGCTAGAAAAAAAGGTCATTACCCCAGCTCGAGTCAAAGTTTATCGTCACCAACCAATTAAAAACCCAAAAATTGAACATCAAGCCGGCCCTGAGCCGATTGATCATAATAATTAATTAAAGCTAGCTGTTATTTGTCTAACTAAGAAAATAATAGCGGCTACCACAATTATATGAGAGGATTAGTAAAATGGAATCCATTATTTGACAGTCTAGAAGAAGCTGAAAAAGTTTTCAGCGATTTCTTACCAGCTTTGCGCAATGACCAGCACAATTTTGTGCCAGCCATTGATATGTATGAAGACAAAGATAACGTTATTGTTGAAACTCAATTAGCCGGTATCCAGCCGGAAAATGTCCAGATTTCTATCGATAACGACACTTTGTCAATAAAAGGTGAAGGCGAACGCCATAGTGAAGTTGATGAAAAAAATTATTATCGCAAAGAGATTCGTCGTGGCAGCTTCTACCGTAGCATCCAGCTACCAGCTCATGTTTTAGGCGGTGAGGCTAAAGCTATTGCTGAAGACGGCGTCTTAAAAATTATGATTCCCAAAGCTCCTGAATCCAAGCCAAAAACAATTAAGATTACTACCAAAAATAAATAAATTAATCAATTAAATTACCTATAAAAGTTATGAGTAAAATTATCGGAATAGATTTGGGCACAACCAATTGTGCTGTCGCTATCATGGAGGCCGGTCAGCCCAAGATTTTAGAAAATGCTGAGGGCAATCGGACCACCCCATCGGTCGTAGCTATTTCCAAAAATGGCGAACGCCTAATCGGCCAAACTGCCAGACGCCAAGCTGTGACCAACCCAGAAAATACTGTTTATGCCGTCAAACGCTTAATCGGCCGTCGCTTTCAAGACGAGGCAATCCAACGTGACCTCAAAAATGTCCCTTATTCCATTGTCCAGGCTGGTGATGGTGTTAAAGTTAAATTACAAGACAAAGATTATACGCCACAAGAAATTTCCGCTATGATCTTGTCTAAATTAAAGGCTGATGCTGAGGCTCGCTTGAGTGAATCAGTTACTGAAGCAATTATTACTGTGCCAGCTTATTTTGACGATTCTCAACGTCAAGCTACCAAGGATGCCGGTAAGATTGCCGGATTAGATGTTAAGCGCATCATCAACGAACCAACCGCAGCCGCTTTAGCTTACGGCTTTGATAAGAAAAAAGGTCAACAAATTGCCGTTTATGATTTAGGCGGTGGTACCTTTGATATTTCCATCTTAGATATTTCCGAAGATACAGTTGAGGTCAAAGCTACCAATGGTGATACTCATCTAGGTGGTGAAGATTTTGACCAACGAATTATTAGTTGGATTATTGATGAATTCAAAAAAGACCAGGGGATTGATTTATCTAAAGACACTCTGGCTCTACAACGGATTAAAGAAGCAGCTGAAAAAGCTAAGATTGAGTTATCGACCTTAAATGAAACCGAAATCAATCAGCCATTTATCACTACCGACGCCAACGGACCAAAACACTTGGTCATGAAAATGACTAGAGCTCAATTAGAAAAATTAGTTGGCGATTTGGTTGCTCAAACCATTGAACCATGTAAAAAAGCCCTAGCTGATGCTGGTTATAAGGTTGAAGATATTGAAGAAGTAATTTTGGTTGGCGGCATGACTCGTATGCCGATGGTTCAAGCTAAAGTTAAAGAATTCTTTGGCAAAGAACCAAACTTGAGCGTCAACCCTGATGAAGTCGTGGCTTTGGGCGCGGCGGTCCAAGCCGGTGTTTTACAGGGCGATGTTAAAGATGTTTTACTTTTGGATGTAACCCCACTGACCTTGGGTATCGAAACCCTTGGGGGTGTAGCCACTCCATTAATTGAACGAAATACCACCATCCCGACTTCCAAGAGCCAGGTTTTCTCTACGGCGGCTGATGGTCAAACCAGTGTCGAGATTCATATTGTTCAAGGTGAGCGCCCGATGGCGGCTGACAATAAATCACTAGGTCGCTTTATTTTAGATGGTATTCCACCAGCTCCACGCGGTGTGCCTCAGGTTGAAGTCAGTTTCGATTTAGATGCCAATGGTATCTTAAATGTCAAAGCTACTGATAAAGCCTCAAATAAAGAACAGAAGATTACTATTACCGCTTCATCTGGCTTAAATAAAGAAGAAATTGAAAAACTGCGCCAAGAAGCCGAAAAGCACGCTGAAGAAGATAAGCAAAAGAAAGACGCGGCTGAATTAAAAAATCAGGCCGACAGTGTTATTTTCCAATTAGAAAAACTACTCAAAGATTCAGCCGATAAAATCAAAGCTGAAGATAAGACTGAATTAGAAACCAAGATTACTGAATTGAAGGCAGCTAAAGAAGCTGGCGATCTGGAGACTCTAAAAAAGAAACTAGAAGAAACCAATGAGGTTGCTCAAAAGATTGGATCGGCTATGTATCAGCAAGCGGCTGAAGCCAATCCTGCTGCCGGTGCTGCCCCTGAAGGAGCTGAAGCCGGTGCACCTGAAACCAATGATCAAGCCGCTGGCGCTCAGAGCGGACCAGTTGAAGGCGAAATTGAAGAAGAACAAAAATAATTAACGATTTTTAGGCAGCCTGAAGCTTTAACGCCTCGGGCTGCTTATTAAATTGATAATATTTTATGGCTAAAGATTATTACCAGATTCTCGGGGTCAGCAAGAGCGCTTCAGCGGAAGAAATTAAAAAAGCTTTTCGCAAATTAGCTCATCAGCACCATCCAGATAAGGCTCATGGCGATGAAGCTAAATTTAAAGAAATTAATGAAGCTTATCAAGTCTTGGGCGATCAAGATAAACGAGCCCACTACGACCGCTTTGGCAGCGCCGCTGGCAATATGGGCGGTGGCTTTAACCAACAAGGTGGCATGGGCGGTTTTGATTTTAGCCAATTCTATCAAGGTGGTCAGAGCAGTGGTTTTGAAGGCAATTTTGGCGATCTAGGCGAAATGTTCGGCGATCTATTTGGTTTTGGCGGTAGTCGGTCAACTCGTCAAAATCAACAACGCGGTCGTGATTTAGAAATCGGCTTAAAAATAGATTTCTTAACCGCTGTCTTTGGTGGTGAAGAAACCATTAATCTGGAAAAGCAAAGCACTTGTTCAAAGTGTCATGGTAGCGGTGCTAAGACTGGCAGCACGGCCAAGACTTGCCCAGACTGCCAAGGCCGGGGAGTAATTGATCAAATCCAACGAACCATGCTTGGCAATATCCGCACCCAAGCGGCTTGTCCCAAATGTAGTGGCCAAGGTAAAATTATTGATCAACCTTGTCAACATTGTCATGGCCAAGGGCGAACAGTTGAAAAGAAACCATTAGACATTAAAATACCAGCCGGAGTTGCTAGTGGTCAAACTATTAAATTTACTGGCCAAGGCGAGGCTGGTCTACGTGGCGCGACTAGCGGTGATCTATATATTAATATCAGCGTCAAGCCCCATCCTCAACTCAAACGTGACGGCTACAATATTCACTCAATAGTTGGTCTGACTTTTCGTCAAGCAGCTCTAGGCGACAAACTTAAAATAGAAACAGTCGATGGTCCAGCAACTTTAAAAATTCCAGCCGGCACTCAAAGCGGCCAGGTGATTATCCTACGCGGCAAAGGTGTGCCTAAACTAAACAGTTATGGCCGTGGTGATCATTTAGTAGAAGCTAAAGTTTTAACACCAACCAGCTTAAATAAAAAACAGAAAGAGGCTCTAGAGCTTTTAGATTAAAGTCTAAATATGGCCAAGCGTTATTTCATTATCACTATTGGTTGCTCTATGAACAAGAGCGACAGCGAACGTTTAGCTGGCCGCTTAAATGAGCTAGGTTGGCAGGCGACTGCAACTAGGAGCCAAGCCGACTTAGCTATTTTAGTAACTTGCGGCATCCGCCAAGGTGCTGAAGATCGTATTTACGGATTAATTAAACAAATCAAACAAGATAACCCCCAAACAGCCGTAGCTTTGACCGGCTGTTTATCGTATCGTCAAGACATTAAAGCCAAATTGGCTGACAGCGTAAACTACTGGTTTAATATCGGACAATTAACCGAATTAGAGACAATTATTCCAAGCTCAATGGCCGGCAGCCTGGCCCATCTAACTGATTATCTGCAAATTAAGCCCGACTATCAATCTAAATTTAGCGCTCTGGTGCCAATCGGCAATGGCTGCGATAATTATTGTAGCTACTGCATGGTCCCTTACGCCCGCGGCCGCGAAAGCTATCGTCCAGCCACTGAGATTATCGCTGAAGTCAGCCAACTCTTAGCTGACGGTTACCAGGAAATTACAGTGATCGCTCAAAATGTTAATAGCTATCGCGATCCCATAACCAAACTAGATTTTGCCGGGCTCTTAGAACAACTAGATAAATTGGGCAACTATTGGTTGCGTTTTGCCACTAGCCATCCCAAGGATATTAGTGATAACTTAATTACCGTACTCAAAAATAGCCAGCATCTTAGCCATCATTTGCATCTGCCAGTCCAATCCGGCAGTGATCAAGTACTTGCGGCCATGAATCGCCGCTATACTAATCAGCATTACCGGCAAATCATTGACAAGGTTCGTCAAGCCTGGCCCGATGTTAGTTTAACTACCGATATTATTGTTGGTTTTCCAGGTGAAACTGAGGCTGATTTCCAAGATACCGTTAAACTGATTGACGACCTCAAATTTGATCAAGTCTATATTGCTCAATTCAGCCCTAGACCGGGCACAGCTGCGGCCAAAATGATTGACGATGTGTCAGCGGAAACCAAAAAACAACGAGAAGTGGATTTAGATAAGATAGTTAAAAAAAATGCTAAAACCAATCGTCAAGCCCTAATTGGTCAAACTATACCAGTTATTATTGAGAGTCAACGCGGCCCTAATTTCTTTGGTCGGACTGACCGCAATCATGGTGTTCTAATGATACCCCCTAAGGATAAAGAGTACGCTATTGGTCAGCGTTACCAAGTCAAGATTACCGCGGCCCAAAACTTCGGCTTGACCGCTGAATTATTATAAAATAAATTATTCTTATGGCGCAACTCAAAGCAATCGCCGTTATCGGACCAACCGCCGCCGGCAAAACCAAATTGGCCATTGCTTTGGCCGATCGCTACAATGGCGAAATTATCAGTGCCGATAGCCGCCAAGTTTATCGCGGCATGGATATTGGCACTGGCAAAGACCTGCCAGATTATGCCAATAACGGCCGGCCAATTGCTTACCATCTGATTGATGTGGCCGATCCGCAACAAGTTTTTGATCTGGCTACTTACCAAAGAATGGCTCAGCAGGCTTTGCTGGATATCAGCCAGTGCCAGAAACTGCCGATTGTCGCCGGTGGCAGCGGCCTGTATTTGCAAGCCCTGATAGATAATTATCAATTAAGCGCCGTCAAGCCGGACAATCAGCGCCGGCAAACTTTAGAAGAATTATCAGCCGAGCAGCTTTACAAGCAATTGCTGGCAGCCGCGCCGGCTTTGGCGCAAAAATTAAATAATAGCGACCGCCACAATCCACGACGCTTGATTCGCTATTTGGAAATCGCCGCTGGAGCGACCAACCAACAGTCTCAGCCAGCTAGCGCCCAGCCAATCATAGACTGGCTGATCTTGGGTATTGATTATCCGATGGAAGTTTTAGAAAAACGAATGTATCAACGGCTGATTCAACGCCTAGAAAACGAAGATATGATTCAGGAGGTCCACAAGCTGCACGAGCAGGGGCTGGATTGGCCGCGACTGGAGTCATTCGGCTTGGAATACCGCTATATTAGCCGCTATCTCAGGGATATGATTGATTATGACCAATTAGTTGAACAGCTGCATACGGCGATCCGTCAATTCGCCAAGCGCCAGAAAACTTGGTTCAAGCGCTGGGCCAAGCAAGGTCGGGAGATTCATTGGCTTAATACCGATAATCCGCTGCAGGAGGCCGAGGAGTTGGTGGAAGAATTTTTAAAGTAGCCCCGCTTTTGGGCTTTTTTCTCTTGACATAGCGTTTCACAAATGATACAATAGTGTCAACATTATGAAAAGCAAGATAAACCTGCTGGAGCAACTGAAGCCCTTACCACACTTCAGTAAAGCCACTATTTACCAGCTAGGAATACAACTAGGCTTAAAGGAAACGACGCTGAAGACTTATGTCAGCCGCTTTTTGAAATACAAAGAAATATTACAGCTCAAAAAAGGCCTCTATGTTTCTAATGATTTCTTTGAGAAAAATCACGGTGATATTTCCTATGTCTTTTATCTGGCCAATATTTTACGCCAGCCATCCTACATCAGCTCATGGGCTGCTTTGCAGTATTATAATCTGGCCACGGAGGCAATTTACTCTATAACTTCGGTCACCCCCAAAGTAACTAGGAGTTACCAGACAAAAACTGGTAATTTTACTTATCAGTCAATCAAAAAAGACCTGTTCTCGGATTTTTTATTGGTTGACAATAAATTCAAATTCTTTATCGCCACGCCAGCTAAAGCCTTGTTTGATTTATTATACTTCCGAACCAATCAGTTTCGCGGCTTGAAACTTAATGAGATAAACGCCTTAATAGACGAATTACGCATAGATATTGAAGAAATGGATAAAATGGAACGAGATAAATTTTATTCACTGCTGGAAAAATATATATGAGCGAACAAATAACCGCCATTCTTCAAAGAAAGCTGGAAGAATTTTCTGGCCACGCCGGAGTTAATGTCGAAATAGCCCGCAACGCTCTCAAAGAAGAGCTGCAGTTTTATGTTCTCAATTTTATCTATCACCATCCGAACTATAACAAATGGATCATGTATGGCGGCTCGGCTTTGCGTATAATTCATGGCCTAGATCGCATGTCAGTGGACTTAGACTTTGAAATCTCCAGCTCGGTGACTGAAAAGTTTTTAGAGGAGTTAAAAAATGACATTGAGACTTATTTCCGAGAAACCTACGGAGCCGATGACAGCTTCCTGACTGTCAAAATAACAGCGGGACGCGGCTTGATTCTGAAATTTCACATCGGCCAAGCCTTAAACCTGGGCCATTCTTCAGACCAGGTGCATGTTAAAATAGACTTAAATCATTTTGTCGTTCCTAAAGCGGTGACCGAGCGCCAGCCGATAAATCATAACCAGCTGTCCTTCGTCATCTTGACCTACAATATGTCAGCCCTGATGGCTAGCAAGCTAGCCGCCATTTTTCTGCGCGGCTCCCGAGGCACGGGCAGCGATATCTACGAAGAAAAAGGCCGAGATATTTATGACCTACTGTGGTATATGGGCAAAAAGATTGTCCCGGATTTTGATTATCTAGCCGCTAAAGATATTGAGATTAAAAATCCCCGAACTCTATTTGACAAGTTGACCCTAAAGATGAACAAGGTGGATAATAAAAATCTTAAAGACGATCTTTCACCCTTGTTTGTTAATCAAAATTATATTGCCAATTGGCTGAGCAATTGGCTGGAAACCTATTTGAGGCTATTGGAAAACTACAATATTAGAACCGTCAATGGCCTGGATAGCATTGAAATTTATCAGGACTTCCGCACTGATAATTTTTACTTTATCCTGCACTACGGGGCCGATGATAGTAAGTCAGTGAGAATAGTATACACGCTGAGCGACTACTGGATTGAGCTCCCGGCCGGTGAGCTGAAGGTAAGCACTAGCAAAGAGCTAAGAGATAAGATTACTTTTTCTAAGAATGGCTCCAGCTCTAGCCCAGACCCGCAAGACAAGCTGATTGAATATGCCAATCTTTTTTATCAGAAAACCGAAAGATACCTAAAGAAAATGAATCACGTCATCTTGGGGGATGGCATAGTAACTAAAACCATCAGAATGACCGCTAGTAACCTGAATCAAAAAGAACAGATTGTCTTAACTAAGTCAACTTTAATTTCTTGCGAATTGGATGATTTGTTAAAATAATTGGCGGCATCAGCCGGTGATGATTGATAAAGTGAAAAAGCTTGGTTAAATAAGCTCAAACTGATAATATAATTATCCTTATTGCAAGAAATCGCCTTTTTCTGCAATAAGGATTTTTATATTGCAAAAAATGGCAATATTTTGCAATATAAATTCTGTTTGCATCAAGTTATCCACCGAAAACCTGGTTTCAAATACTCTCGAAATGCGCTACAATATAGTTGAACAAACCATACATGTCACAACAAAAAACAAAAAAAAGAATCGAGCCATTTTTAAAATGGGCCGGTGGGAAATCTCAACTATTAAAACAGTTTGAGCCATTATTTCCCAAACCCGATTCATATAAACGCTATATTGAACCATTTGTCGGGGGTGGAGCAGTATTTTTTTATCTACAGCCGCGTGAGGCTATTATTGCTGATCTGAATAAAGACCTTATTAACGCCTACAAAGTTCTCAAAAACCATACCACAGAGATAATTAAAACCTTAGCGCACTATCAACAAAACCACAGCAAAGATTTTTTCTTAAAGATTAGGAATGAATATAATGCGAATGAGCTAGACAATATTAATAAAGCCGCCCATCTAATTTACCTCAATAAGGCCTGTTTTAATGGTCTCTATCGGGTCAACAAAAAGGGTGAATTCAATGTTCCCTTTGGACAACATAAAAAGTTTACAGTCAACGAAGAAGGTTTGTCGGCAGCCAGCCGACTTTTAAAGCACGCAAAAATAGAAAATTCCGGTTTTGAGGATATTCTAGAATATGCTAAGAAAGGTGACTTTGTTTATTTTGATCCGCCATATTATCCCTTAACTAAAGGCTCTGATTTTACCTCATACACTAAGGAAAGTTTTCTCGAAAAAGAGCAGGAAAAATTGGCAGATATTTTTGAGCAGCTCGATCATCGTGGCTGCCTACTAATGCTTAGCAATTCTGACACTAAATTCATTAGAAATCTCTATAAGAGGTGGCATATAACCCAGATTAATGCTAAACGATTTATCAATTGCATTGCCGAGAAGAGGGGCGATGTTAGCGAGGTGGTAGTTAGAAACTATAAATGAATGCCTTTATTCTTCCGCAATAAAAAATTCGCCCTATACCAGGGTGACTGTCTAGAAATTCTCAATAAATTACCGGAGAATTATTTTGATATGGTCTTTGCTGATCCTCCTTATTTTCTATCTAGCGGCAGTTTTAGTTGTCAAAATGGTAAAATGGTCAGTGTTAAAAAAGGCGACTGGGACCTAAGCCAAGGTTTTCAAAAAGATTTCCAATTTCATTTGGACTGGATTAAGGCTTGCCGCCGAGTTTTAAAACCGAATGGCACAATTTGGATTAGCGGCACCTATCATTCAATTTATCAATGCGGTTTTATTCTACAAAATACCAAATTTCACCTATTAAACGACATCGCTTGGTTCAAGCCCAATGCTGCCCCCAACTTGAGCTGTCGATTTTTCACCGCCAGCCACGAAACCTTAATCTGGGCCAGAAAAGAAAAGAAGGCCAAACACACATTTAACTATAACGTAATAAAAGAAGGTGAGTGGTCAGAAGATGAGTTTAAAAAACCGAAAATGCAGATGAGGTCGGTCTGGTCGCTAAACACACCACAAAAAGAAGAAAAAAAATTCGGTAAACATCCTACTCAAAAACCACTCAACCTATTAAAAAGAATTATCCTAGCCAGCACTAATGAAGGCGATATCGTACTTGACCCATTCACTGGCAGTTCAACAACCGGCGTAGCAGCTAATCTATATGGCCGAAAATTCGTCGGTATAGACTTAAAAAAAGACTACTTAGACTTATCATTACAAAGACTAAAGGCTTTAGTATAATTAAATACAAATATATGGCTAACAGTAAATCTTGGCAAAAAATATTCAAAGATAATAAAATTTTAGAACACGATTTTGATAAAAAACCATTTTGTTTGTCAGCCGATCAAATCAAAAAATCATGCCAAAATTTTAAAAACACAGCCGAAAAAGAAGTCCGCATCCTGTGCAAACAAGACTCTAGAAAAGATAGGCCGGATATTTTTGTAAAAAATAGCTTATTTCTTTTGCCGACTAAAAATGGTCATTACAACATAATTAAAGGGGAGGGTTATATTGATATTCCAGAGATAAAATCAGATGCTATTACATACACTTCAAAATTAGACTTTCATCTTGATTCATCTCTTATAGGCAATTCAGAAATGCAGCATTTAGACTTTGCCTATGCCTCTAGCTTAATTAGAACATTCATGGAGGATCCAACTCTGGTGTTAACCATTAGGGGTAGAAAATATACTCCCGATTTTAACTTCTTTGTCGGCAAACAACAAATTAATGTTTCAAGCGTACAAACAGAGGTTGATGCTGGCTATGAGGGTAAGGATCAAATAGTTCTGATAGAAGCTAAGAACAAAAGCACAAAAGACACTATTATCAGACAACTTTATTATCCATTCAGGCAATGGCAGACTCACACTAAGAAAAAAGTCGTAACTTTATTTTTTGAAAAAGATGATAAAACGAATATCTATTCTATCTGGCAATTTGTATTTAACGATATTAATAACTACAATAGTATTAAGCTGAAAAAAATGGGGAGATTTAAAATAGCGCATTAATTTTAATTAACTTAATAAAATACAAACTCATTTAGCCATGAAAAAGCTTAAAAGGTTATCTTTTATATTTGTTTCAATACTTGCGTTAATCTTAGTATTAAGATTACTGTATAAAATTTTATTTTTTTCTGAATCAACCTCTCTATATTTCTATAGTGCTTTATTACAAGGAAATGCAGCAATGATTTCATTAGTTGGAGTGTTTTTTGTTTTTAAAAAACAAGAGCTAAAAAATTATTTTAGCCACAAAGAAAAAATTATTACTGATTATTTAAAATCGACCTGCAACATTATCATAAATTATGCGGATATATTCATATTTGAAAACTATAACGACGATATTTTTAAGAACCTTACAGCAGAAAGCAAAAATAAACTTATAGAGACAATGAGAAGCGCTGCATGGGTAGTTCGATTTGAAGAATTACACAATATAGCGAACAAGATAAAGGAACTTAACAACAAATCATCATTGCCGATCATTTTAATTTTCTCAATTCTTTTGGCCAGTGTATTAATATTGCCAATGAGTAATTTCATTCACAAATATTACTATATTGAATTCTCCTTATTTACTATTTTCTGCCTGGTGGAAGGAGTGACGTTCATAAAAACATATAAATTCATAGCAAGTCAAATGCTTGATGATCTTTAGTTGAAAAATAATAAAACTATTAGCCATTAAAAATATCTTTCAATAATTGTTAAATCTGGTTGCAACCGAATTTTACTTATATCTAAATTTCAAACATCGCTAGTTTGACTTTAAGACTTAGCGATGCTACAATATTCTTGGGTGGGGGCACTAACTATAATCTTATGATCCCAAAATATCATACCATGATTAGAAACCTGCGCCTGGAACGAGGCCTATCCCAAGAAGAAGTCTGCCGCCGCTGCCACATCGGCCGGTCTTCGTATATCGCTTTTGAACAGGGCAAGGTTGAGCTCAGCTTTTCCCAGACCGCTCAGCTGGCCAATCTCTTCGGCTTATCTTTAGAGCAGGTAGAGAGCGGCCTCAGGCCGAATTACGATAAATACAAGCAGATGATCTTGGCCTACTTGCGTTGCCATCCTTCTAGCGACGGCAAGGTCGTCAAGACTAAGCTGGCCAAGCTATTATACTTGGCTGATTTTGCTTGGTTCTATGAGCACTTGGAGAGTATGAGTGGTATGCAATACCGCCGCCTGCCTTACGGTCCAGTCCCTGACCAATATTTTCG
>JAEWTE010000042.1 GCA_023459655.1 Candidatus Parcubacteria bacterium
ATCTCATCTTGGTGGCTGAACTAGTAACCGCGGTAACATCACCAAATTGGTTAACCCGAAAAAGATCATCACTATTATCAGTCTTACGAATTACTAAAGGAGAAAAATTGCTAGAGACAATTCTTAATCCTTCAATGCCGGTCTGAGGATAAATATGTAGAGCTGAAGCTGGGCTAGTGGTGCCGATGCCAACTCGCCAACTACTGCTAGAAGCATATAAATGATTACCACTACGAACCCACAAACTTTGAGCAGCTGTATCGACATAGCTTTTAGTAGCTAAATGATTAGCTGCCAAGGGAGTATCAGCGACAACATTACCTTCAACATGTAGTGAAACCATTGGATTAGTGGTACCAATCCCGACGTTATTGGGAATATATAAGTTAGAATCAGGAGCAATGCTAAGTGTTTCTACTGCCGGCTCTTCTCCAGAAATATAAGTGATCGGCTCACTCACAGTTGCACTCAAAAATTTATTAGCATGTCTACCAAAATAATCAATTGATACATCATAACCTCTTGACGAACTGCCCACCCACCAAAGAGTCAAAACTATTTCATCGGTATTACTGTCATAAACAAAATTGGAAATTCTAACCATATCACTCTGCATGTAGTCAGAAATATACGACTTTTGAGAATAAATATATCCAGGTGAATAATAAGTAGAAATATAAATAGTTTTTTCTATATAACTTCTAGTTCCAACTGAACCAGTATCCCCCACCACTCTAATCTTGAACACACCATTTATAACATCCGCGCTCGTTACGCCTGCCGGGATACGAACTTCTCTTTTTTGTTTGCTGCCTATAGAAAAATACCCCAAATCTACATTAATTCTTCCGGAAGAAAGTGCAGAACTGCTTATTTTTGAAGAATATACAGTATCAACAAATCTAGCCGTTCCGTTTACGTCAAGATTATAAGAAGGATTCGTCGTCCCAATCCCGACATTTCCTCCAATCACCGCCAATTTAGCTGTACCAGCGGTAGTAGTACCAATGGCTATATTGTAAGCAGTACTAGAAGCATATAAATTATTACCTGACAAAGTCCAATATTTTATCGAATCTATGCTGGCATTTAAGGTTGAGGTTAAATAACTTTTATTAATTACATCATCATTATGAGCTGCTTGCCAACTAGTCCTAATTGACCCAGCCCCAGCATCAATCGAGGCATTAGTATATGGTTCAACCACCAACCTAGAAGATGATTCTATAGTGCTAGTGCCAATACCAACCTTACCAACCGAGCCACTACCAATGACATAAAAATTATTAGTCAAAGTTAAAACGCCTGATTTTGATTCAGGATTAATGCCAGTAGTTAAAAAAGAAGCTGGATTATTCCCTGGTGGAATAGCCGTTGGACTAGACCATTGGGCTCGTAAAGTATTGGCAGCAATTAAAACACCCCAGACTATCGCTAGTAGGGTGAATAAAAAACTGATGTGGCTCTTGGTTGAGGGCATTAAACTTGCAATAATTAGCCAATCATAATGTTTTTATTATACAATAAATCACCCAAACGACGCAAGTGATAAAAGTAAACACGCCCAGGCACTTGGCCTGGGCGTGTTTACTATCTTAATCTAAAACCTTAATTACATCCCCATCATCGGATTCATTGCTCCAGCTTGATCGGTACAAGAACATTTATCATCCTTTTTATCGGTAATCACTGCCTCAGTGGTCAAGAACATTACCGCAGCACTAGCGGCATGTTCAAGTGCACAACGAACCACCTTGGTTGGATCAATAATGCCGGCCGCGGTCATATCTTCAAATTTACCGTTAGCCGCATTATAGCCAATCGCCGATTTACTATTCTTATTTTTCTCAATGATATTATAAAGAATAAACGAACCATCCTGACCAGCATTAGCAGCAATCTGCTTAATTGGCTCTAAAATCGCCCCAGCCACAATCTGACGACCAACACCACTATTACTATTATCACCTAGTTCAAAAGCTTCACTAGCTAGAGCCAAAGCTAATCCACCACCTGGCACCACTCCTTCTAAGGTTGCCGCTCTGGTAGCATTTAAAGCATCCTCAATCCGGTCTTTCTTTTCTTTCATCTCAACTTCAGTGGCGGCCCCAACCTTAATAACGGCCACGCCACCAGCCATCTTAGCTAATCGTTCTTGTAATTTATCGCGGTCAAAATCAGAATCAGCTACTTCTTTTTCTTTTTTAATCTGATCAATTCTTGATTTAATCTTAGCCTGGTCACCTTTACCTTCAACAATTGTAGTATTGTCTTTGGAAACAATTACTCGCCGAGCTTGTCCCAAATCACTTAAATCAGCACTATCTAATTTCAAACCAACTTCTTCCGAAATGACTCGTCCACCAGTCAAAGCAGCAATATCTTCTAACATCGCTTTGCGGCGATCACCAAAACCCGGAGCTTTAATCCCAACTACACTAAAGACGCCCCGTAATTTATTAACCACAAAAGTGGTTAAGGCCTCACCATCAATATCTTCAGCAATCACCACTAATTCTTTCTTACCGGTTTGTAATACTTTTTCTAATAACGGCAAAATATCTTGAACAGCTGAAACTTTACGATCAGTAATTAAGATATAAGGATCTTCCATCTCAGCCTTCATTGTCTCAGTATTGGTAACCATATAGTGGGAAACATAGCCTTTATCGAATTGCATCCCTTCAACCACTTCTTTTTCAACACCAAACGATTGTCCTTCTTCAACAGTAATTACTCCTTCATTACCAACTGAATCCATTGCTTCAGCAATAATTTTACCAATCTCTGGATCATTGGCACTAATTGAGGCGACTTGAGCAATTTCTTCTTTAGTTGAAATTTGCTTGCTCATCTTTTTGAGCTTATTAACCACCTCACTAACCTCTTTTTCAATACCATGACGAATTTCAATTGGATTGATGCCAGCAGCCACTAGTTTTAAACCCTCATTAATGATGGCTTGAGCTAAAACAGTGGCGGTGGTAGTACCATCACCAGCCAAATCATTGGTTTTAGAAGCAACCTCTTTAACTAAAGCCGCTCCAATGTTTTCAAATTTATCCTCTAACTCAATCTCTTTGGCAACAGTAACACCATCTTTGGTAATTATTGGACTACCAAAACCACGATCAATTACAACATTACGACCCTTGGGGCCTAGAGTTACCTTAACGGCATTAGCCAATTGATCAACGCCTCGCTTCAAAGAAGCTCGGGCCTTGTCATCGAAAATAATCTGTTTAGCCATATATTTATAATTATTTAATAATTGCTAAAATATCGTGCTCAGCGACCACCAAATAGTCTTGTCCGTCAAGTTTAACTTCTTCGGTCGAATATTTTTTAAACATAACTTGCTGACCAATTTGTACACCCATTGACGAGCGCTGACCATTATCTAATAAACGGCCCGGCCCAACTGCAATAATCTCACCTTGTTCTGGTCTTTCTTTACTGACTGTCTCTGGTAAAATAATACCGGATTTAGTTTTTTCTTCAGCCGACATCGGCTTGATGATCACCTGATCATGCAAAGGTTGTAGGTTCATAAAAAATAAATTAAAAATAAATAATTTAGCAGTCAAAAGACTTGACTGCTAAATAGTATAGCAAGCTATCCGAGCTTGTCAAGCAGATAAATAATTAGTGTCTAGCTGAATAATGACGATGTAAATTAGCTGCTTTTAAACGAGTAATATTAGCAACTAATCCCGCTCTAGCTTCAATAAATTCAGGGGTATTTTCAGCTTGAGCCGCCATAATTTTTTGAGCTTCAGCTTGAGCAGCAGCTACAATTTGAGGGTCAATTTCTGAAGCCATTTCAGCGGTATCAGCTAAAATAACCACTTTATTAACCGAAACTTCCACAAAACCACCCTGAACTGCCAAATATTCAATTTGATCATCAGCTGAATTAACAACCACCACGCCTGATTTTAATAGGGTAATCAATGGTACATGGCTAGGTAGGATAGTAATTTCACCTTCAATGGCTGGCAAAGTCACCTGTCTAACCTGGTTTTTATAAACCACTCGTTCTGGTGTAGCAATCTCAAATTTAATTAATAATTGATCGGACATATTCTAAGCTTGGCGCAAACTGCCGCGCATATAAAAATCACTTTCTGGTTTATCGTCATGCTGACCAGCTAAAATTTCAGCACAATCTTTAACGGTTTGCTCAATCTTAACATATTGACCAGGCGTGCCAGTAAACGACTGGGCCACAAAAAATGGTTGTGATAAAAATCTTTGTAACCGTCGAGCTCGAGCTACGGTCAAGCGATCTTCATCAGATAATTCTTCCATACCCAAAATAGCAATAATATCTTG
>JAEWTE010000043.1 GCA_023459655.1 Candidatus Parcubacteria bacterium
GGGAAGCTAGCCACGGTATCTTTAGTGCGTTTCTGAAACTGGCCGGACTCAGCGTGAGTTATCTCATTTTCTTGCTTCTCGAACTTGCCCATAGTCAGTATCGCCTTAAAAGCCCAATACTTGGCCCAGGTCGGATAGGTAGCGTCAGGCGAAGACAGATAGTCAAGCCACTTATCTAAGCTTTGAGCTTGATCGCCAATAATCTGTTCGGCCTTTTTCTGCTTGAAATCATCAGTAATTTCAATTGTGCCATGGCCTAATTGTCTAGCAATCTTTTGTTCCAAGAGGAAGGCTGATTCAGGGACGTCTTCAGCCTTGATGACATATTCATTTCGGTAGTACTGTTTGATTCGTTCTAAGACTCTAGGGTCATCATTGTGGCTTGAATGAGTTCTTTCAATAATCTTGAGCCAGTTAGCAATCTTTTCGTCCGGCCTTTGTGAAACGGTTTGTTTACCGCCTTCACTGTTGCGTCTGGCTAGCTCCTTTTGTCTTTGTAGCTCATGTTCAACTGGCCCTGAGGTATGTAATTTGGATTCCTTTTTATGCAAAAACTGTTCACCGAATTTTTCCATATCAATGGTTTAGATTTAGATGATTATATTTTGCTACTGTTACGGGAAAAAGTAAAGACGGGCGGGATATTATCTTGACAACAACCCTAAAATTGCTTAAGCTAAGAGAGCTTAAGCAAATAAGCGCTATTTTTTATTAGCCGAAAATTACTATAAATTTATGACTGAAACTAAACCAATTGCCGCTGCCACTGAAGAACAGACGGCCAAAACCACTTTGGGTGACTTAAAGCCAGGTATGACTGTCCGTATTTATCAGCGCATTAAAGAACTCAATCCTAAAGGTGAAGAAAAAGAACGCGTCCAATATTTTGACGGTTTAGTTATTGCCTGCAAACACGGCCACGAAGCTGGTGGTACCATTACTGTCCGCAAAATTTCCAATGGTGTTGGCGTTGAAAAAATCTTCCCAATCAATCTGCCGACTATTGATAAGGTGGAAATTAAAAAACAAGCGATTGTCCACCGTGCTAAATTAACTTTCTTGAAAAAAGGTTATAAGAAGCGGCTAAAAGATATCAGCGAGAAAAAAACCGCTACTCCTAAGAAAGCCGCTTAACCGGCTAGCCGAGGTGGTGAAACTGGTAGACACGCAAGCTTGAGGGGCTTGTGAAGGAAACTTCGTGCAGGTTCAAGTCCTGTCCTCGGCACAATTGGGGCGCATGGCTCAGTTGGTTAGAGCGCTTCGTTTACATCGAAGAGGTCCAAGGTTCGAATCCTTGTGCGCCCACCAAGATTATATGACTACTCAACAATTATTAAATCACTGCCAATTGGCTAAAACCGTTTCAGAAACGGCTAATTTAGCCAAACAATTATGCCAAATATGGCAAGGTGGCGAGATTATTGCCCTGTCTGGCCAATTGGGAGCTGGTAAAACCACTTTTACTCAAGCAATTGGTAAAAGCCTTGATGTAAAAGAAATCATTACCAGCCCAACTTTTACCATTCTACGACAATACGATTGCCATCATCAGACTATTAAACAATTGATTCATATCGACGCTTACCGCTTGTCATCTGGTATTGATCTAATTAATTTAGGCCTTAATGATTGGCTTAACTGTCCAACTTGTCTAATAGTTATTGAATGGCCAGAGAAAATAATTGACTGGCTACCAGCTAACACCTGGTCAATCAACTTTGAACACCATCGAACTGGCCGATTAATCTGCTGGCAACCGCCCCAATAGGCATTAATAAGTGTTTTTAACTTGCCAAACCTGGTCTAATAGCCTATAATTAAATCAATTTAGAAGAAAAAATCTTCATTTTATTTTTGTTATATGAAACCGGAAACAATCCAAGAAATTAGAGCCGAATTATTGCGCATTAAACAAGAAACCGAAGAGGCCTTGAATATTTTTGCCACTAAAGAATCTGGCAATGCCAATGATTTTACTAGTACATTCCCTGACTATGGTGATGAGAGTGATGAAAACGCCCAAGAAGTTGGACAATATTCAACCAATCTAGCTACTGAACAAATATTAGAAAAAACTTTGCGCGATGTCGATTCAGCTCTTAAAAAAATCGATCAAAATGCTTACGGAATTTGTAAGTATTGCGATCAAGAAATCGACGAACGACGCTTATTAGCCAGACCCTTTTCCAGCTCTTGCGTCAAATGCAAAAGCCAGCTACAAAAAAACCAATAACCATTAGAACTAAGCTTATTAAAACAGCCTTGATTTGGGCTGTTTTAATGTTGACACTTGATCGTGGCCTAAAATTAGTCTCACTTCTTTATTGGTCCCAACAGCCTATTAATTTAGCTGGCGGTTGGTTCTTAGGTCACAGTATTAATCATTATTTAGCCTTCTCACTACCCTGGTCTGGTCAATTAATGATTATTGTCTTATTTGTTTTAAATTTAGGCCTACTAATTGGTGCAATTTCATCAATAAAAAAACAGCCTCTTCTAATTTGGGGCTGGTCTTTTTTGCTAGCTGGATCTTTTAGCAATATCTATGATCGAATAATTTACGGCGGAGTAATCGATTATATTGCCAGTTGGTGGACATTTTTTAATCTAGCCGACATTTTAATCTTAATTGGGTTATTTCTAATTTTTAAAAAACATCAAAATCTTAACGCCACCCTTCCTTTTTAAGACCATTTTCAGCCGCATCTACCTGTGCTTCTTGTTTAGACATTCCCTTGCCAACACTAATTAATCGATCTTCTAAATAAAGCCCAACCTCAAAGATTTTTTCATGATCTGGACCGCTCGATGATAAGACCTCATAACGCGGTGTAAAACTATAGACATCTTGGGCTCTTTCTTGAAAATAAGATTTTGGATCAAGATATAGCTTATTCTTGATAATATTATCTAATTTAATCAAAACTAGATCAGTTATAACTCGCTGAGCTATTGACCAGCCTTGATCTACATAAATAGCCCCGATCAATGCTTCCATTGCATCAGCTAAGATATATTGTCGTCCCTTGGAAGCAGTTTCTTTAGCTTCACCACGCGACAAAAACAGATAATCATCCAGATTAATTTCTTTGGCAATTTGCGATAATGTTCTAGCGTTAACTAAAGCAGCTCGCCAATCGGTTAATTCTCCTTCAGCTTTATCTGGATAATTTAAAAACAAATACTCCGTTACTACCAATTCTAAAACAGCATCACCTAAAAACTCCAAACGCTCATTATGGCCAACTGGACAATCTTCATGTTCATTTAGATATGACCGATGAACCAGCGCTTGAGTTAATAATTGGCTATTATTAAATTTAACACCTAGACTATCGGCTAGTTTTTGTTGATTGGCTATATTCATTGAGACTCTTCAGAATTTTTAACTTGATCTGGTTCTAACTGATCAATTTCCTTAATTGGAATCTCCTTATAAACAGCCCCCAAAACACCATTAACAAATCGACCAGAAGCATCACCACCAAAACTCTTGGCTACTTCGATAGCTTCATTAATCGCTACTTTAGCTGGTATATTTTTATCAAAAACCAGTTCATAGGTACCAATCCGTAAAATATTGCGATCAACTGGCGTAATTTGGTCTAGTGGCCATTCAGTGGCATATTTAACAATATAGGCGTCAATCGCTGGCAAATTAGCTACCACTCCTTTGACCAAGTCATTAACAAAGCCATGATCATCAAATTCCGGAGCAAATTGCTGAAAATTCTCCTTAGTTAATTCTTCTAAACTATCTTTTTGTTGATTGAAGTCCCAGCAGAACAAAGTCTGCATGGCAATTGTTCTGGCCAAATGACGATTAGCCATAAAATTATTTATTTTTAATTGTTTCTTTTTTACTAACCTTGGCTGGTGCAGTTTTCTTAACAACCGCTTTTTTAGGTGATTTAACAGTTTTAGCTGCTATAGTTTTTTTAGCGGTCTTATCTTTAACGACTTGACGACCCTTATAAGTACCACAAAAAGCACAAACAGTGTGTGGTAGGGCCATTTGACCACATTGAGGACACTTGACTAAGGTTTTAGGCTTAAGAGCATGATGTGAGCGCCGACCACGAGTTTCACTCTTAGTCCGCTTCTTCATTTGAACCATATAAATAGTTTAAAATTAATAAATCTCAGTGTTGTTTAGTATAATGAAGACTGGTCGTTTCGTCAACCTGGCCAGCCTTATATTAATAACATCGCATCACCATAACTAAAAAAACGATAACGCTGATCAATTGCGGTCTGATAGGCCTGTTTAATTAAATCCGTGCCAGACCAAGCTGATACTAACATAATCAAACTTGATTTCGGTAAATGAAAATTAGTAATCAGCCCATCTAATAATTTAAATTCAAACCCAGGATAAATAAATAAATCAATCGGTGCCAACCAATCGGCTGTAGCGGGCTGATTAATAAACTGAGCCACTACTCCTTCTAAAATCCGCACCGAAGTAGTCCCCACCGCAATCAAACGTCGGCCTTGTCGCTTATAATCAATTAATTGATTAATTGTTGCCGCCTTTATTTCTACTACCTCTTGATGCAAACGATGCTCTTCAATATTGACTGTTTTAACCGGTGCAAACGTTCCTAATCCAACATGCAAAGTAGCCTCAATAATTTCAACCCCCATTAATCTAATTTCAGTCAATAACTTATCAGTAAAATGGAGTCCAGCAGTTGGGGCAGCTACTGATCCTAATTTATCATCATTAGCATAAACTGTCTGATAGTCATCAACTGCCCGATCTAAACCAGCTTGATCTGGCTTAATATAGGGTGGCAAAGGCATCTGGCCAATCTTATAAATTATCTGCCGAAAATCATTACCTTGTTTATTAAATTCAACAATAAAAACTCCCTGACCTTCGGCTGATATTACTTTAGCTTGCAGTCCCTCAGCTAAATCAATAATTAATCCAGGCCGTGGCCTAGTAGAACCAATTAAACAACGCCAAGATTCGGTTAATTGATTTTGAGTTATTTTTTGTTCCAATAATATTTCTACCCGACCACCACTGTCCGTTTTATGACCAAATAATCTAGCTGGTAAAACCTTAGAATTATTTATTAATAAAACATCATCTGGCCGTAAAAATTTAGTCAAATCAGCAAAAATAGCTGATTGCCAGCTACCCAGCTGGCGATCAACTACCATTAATCTAGCTTGATCGCGAGGTTCTATTGATGTCTGAGCGATTAATTCAATCGGTAAATTATAATCAAATTCTGCTAAATCCATATCAGAATAAGCCGTCCGGGGGAATTTTATTAAGATGCTTATAGGCTAGCGCTGTCGCTCGACGACCCCGCGGTGTTCTTTCCAAAAAGCCAAGTTGTAATAAATATGGTTCATAAACATCCTCAATAGTCATCAATTCCTCACCAGTGGCTGCTGCTAAAGTATTTAAACCAACCGGACCACCGGCAAATCTGTCAATAATTGTTGTTAATAAATAACGATCCACCTCATCAAGCCCTAATTCATCAATCGACAATAGACCAAAAGCTTGTTGGCAAACAGCCTGATTGATCGCCCCTGAACCTTTAACCTGACAATAATCTCGAACTCTTTTTAATAACCGATTAGCAATTCGTGGCGTTCGACGTGATCGCTCAGCAATTAAGCTAAGCGCTGCTAATTCGATATCGGTCTGTAAAATTCGAGCATTGCGTTTAATAATTTTTTGTAAATCATTAAGACCATAAAAATCAAGCCGATAAACCATGCCAAAACGATCGCGTAATGGAGCTGACAGTGAGCTTACTTTAGTGGTCGCTCCAATTAAGCTAAACCGTGGCAAATCTAAGCGTAAAGTTCTAGCTGACGGCCCCTTACCCAAAACTATATCTAAGACTCGATCTTCCATCGCTGGATATAAAATTTCTTCAACACTATGTGGTAAGCGATGAATTTCATCAATAAACAATAAATCGCCATCCTGTAAATTAGTTAGAATGGCTGCCAAGTCACCAGACTTCTCAATGGCTGGACCAGCTGTAACTCGTAAATTAGCTCCCAATTCATTGGCTATAACATGGGCGAGAGTAGTTTTACCCAAACCTGGCGCACCATAAAGAAGAACGTGTTCAATGTTTTCACCCCGCGACTGAGCTGCTTGTAAAAAGATTTCCAGACTCTGGCGAATAGCTGGTTGACCAACATATTCTGACAATTTTTTAGGACGTAAACTTAAATCTAAAAGATTATCGCCATCATCGATTAAATCGGCGGCTAATAGATTATCTTGATCAAGATTTTTAGAAGTATCAGCGTTCATCAATTAAAAAGCTTGGGTTCATCAATAAATCCAATAGCTGATTTTTTAGCCAGCGGCAAAACATCGTTACTAGATGATACTTTTTTTATATCTTTTTGAGGAAACTTACCCTGTAGAGCTAGCTCAACTATTTTTTTAGTTTCTAATGAAAAATCAGCCCCCATAATCCAGCGCAAAAAACCTGAGTCAGTTTTGACTACATCCGCTAAAGGCCTATCTTTGTGTTTAGAAAAATTAAGATAAGCCTCACCACTTCGCCAATAAAATCTTTTTTCCTCATCAACATAACGATCATCTGGTGCTTCACCAATCTGTCGAATAAGCTGGTAATCATATTTGGCTAATTGTTGATCTAAAATTTCAACAGTGGCATGAACATCAGCCAAAGCGCTATGGGCATTGATTAATTCTTTGCGACAATAATACTTATAAGCCGCCGATAAATCACGCGGCTCCATAGCATGATAAATTATCTTGCTATCAATAATTTGTTTTTTAGTGAAATTAAAATCATAGCCTGATCTTAAGAACTCTCGGCGCAACATTGGTAAATCAAAATTAGCTACATTAAAACCACCATAATAACAATCATTAAAAATATCCCAAACTTCCTGCACCTGATTGCGAAACAAAGGCTTGTCATCTAAATCAGCATTGGTTAATCCATGAATAGCCGTTACTTCACTAGGGATATCAATCTCTGGATTAAAAAAGAGATCTTTTTCCAAAACACGGCCATTAGGCATTATCTTAACAAAAGCCAATTCAATAATTCGATCATAGGCTAGGGCCAAACCAGTAGTTTCCAAATCAAAAATAACTAGCGGTTTATCTAGTTTGGTTATTTCCAAAATGTGTTTAAAGTCAGCCATCATTATTTACATTCAACAAACGATTTATTCAATTTATTAGCCTCAATAGTAAATTTAGACAAGGCCACCGCTTGGTTTTTATAAAGATCCTTCCTTATTTGACTATTTTGTGATCGATATGCATCTAAAATAGCTTGACGAATCCCCTTATCATTGGTTGCAAAATAATCACGACGAAAAGTATTGGTTATAGGAGCCATTGTCGAATAATAAGCCGAATTATTTTTTTTAATTATCTCCAAATAGCCATTATTATTAACTTGCATCAAATCAAAAATATCTTTTTGACATAAACTCATATTAGCAATTCTTTCTAAATGAGTAGTTTGAATTGATGAAATTGCCGAACTATCGGAGCAAACCGGAAACATTGATAAAGATCCAATGACACACTGGCCCTTGCAAACATTGATAACGATATCCTTGATAGTCTGATCAATGACTTTCTTGTCGCCAGTTTTAGTTTTAATTGGAAAAATATGACTATCGACTTTAACTAAAAAATCGCCTTTATTTAACAACCCTGAATTAGTTATAATATTATCAGTGTTTTTTTTATCATAAGTTTTAGGATCAAAGGCAGTAAAATTAATAAAACAACTGATTTCATCAACACAGGTTGATTTCATTGCTAAAAAATTCTCATCACATTTACCCCCACAAACATTATTAATAATTGCATCTATTGCCTTATTAACTAACGCTTCTTCAGCATTAATTGTAGTAAATGGTAACTGGCTTTTATCCACAATAGTAATAAAATCACCCTTGTTCGCAATTAATTTATTATCAAATAATATAATATCAACAACCGATGGATCATATTGTTTAATATCAAAAACTGTAAAATTAATGGCACAATCGCCTTCAGCCGCATTAACAGCTAGTGGTTGACGGATGGATCGCCAAGCAACTAGGCCAATCATTAATAATAAAACACCAAATAATAGTTTTTTCATAAGCAATTATTTATTTGATAAAATAATTATTTAATTATAGCAAATTTATCTTTTGTCGACCAATTTGCCACAAAATAGCCGGCCATAACCAAAAATAAATTATTCCAATATGTAGGCTCCACCACCAGTGGTCCATTAATAAAAGCCAAACAATGGCTAAAAATAAAGGCCAAATCAATTTATTTTTTCGCTGAGCTCGCCAAAATAAAATCATCAAACCACCCAGTAACCAAATAAAGCCTAATAAGCCCGTTTCATTAATAATTAATAATAACGAGTTATGAACTGGCTGATATAACCAGGCTGGCCCGATAATTTCGGCTTGACCACTCACAAATCCAGTATAATTACCCAGCCCCACCCCTAACCAAGGTCGCTGTTTAATAATTGACCAGGCTTGGCGATGACCGTCTTGTCGTTCAATTAATGATTTTTGTTCTAAACGAGGCTGAGTGGTTATACGACTACGCCCCAAATCTTTAAACGGCCAAAACCATAACATTATCCAGGCGATCAATACAAAAAAAGATAATAATAATATTTTACCAATGCGACGATTTTTAAACCAAATAATTACCAAACTAGCTAACCAGCCTAAAACAACCGCTAACCAAGCTGCTCGGCTCCAACTAGCCATCATTGCTAACGACCATAAACCAATTAATAACCAATAAAATAATTTTAATAAATTACTAATCGGACCAATACTAATAATCAGAGCTAATAATATAGCCAAAGACATAATTGCCCCAAAAATATTTGGTTGATCAAAACTACCATAAGCCCGAAGCCAACGACCATTAATTTGACCACTCAAATCAATTGATTCAATTACAGCTACCCCTAGATCACCAGGAATATGTTGGGCTAGTCCTAACCATTTATTAGCTGGAGCCTCTTGAATCACAAATTGGGCCAAACCTAAAATAGCTGGCACAATTAAGCTGATTAAAAATATATTAGCCCAATAGCGTAGTGGTCGTGGCTGACTAACCAAAATAAAATACCAACCAGCACTCCAAAAAATCAAACGAATCAAATAAAACAAGACCAGTGGCCAAGCAACTTGATTAACCAATAATCCGCCAGCACAAATTAACCAAAAACCAACCAACCACCAACTATAAGAAGTTAATCGAACTCGCCAATTAATTATTGGCTTAGCTAGAATAATCGCCACAATAACTAAAAATAATAAAATATCACTGGCATAGCAACTAATAGTTCCATACTCCCAAAATTCGCCACCCAAATAGCCTGGCCTGGCTAACCAACGGGTTGACCAAGGTAAAAATAAAACTAAACCAATAGTTAACCAGTGGCTCAATTTAAACCAAAAATTAAACAATGGCCAATGATTTAATGGATCAGTCTTAACAACCTCAACTTCACCTTTTTTAAATTTATTCAATATCTCTAATAACCGATTACGAAAATAACCGCGACGATCAATCACATGCAACTTGATTACCTTATTATTGACAACCACTCTTTGATCTAAATTCATTAATTCACGAACGCCAATTGGTAAAAATTTTTGTTGCCAACCAGCTAAACTTTTTTCCCAAATTTTTGCCTTAAATTTACCCAAATTTGATACTACCGCCGCTAATTTATCAATAACCGTATTATTTCGACTAAAAATACCCGCCCGCCAGTTCGGCAAATAAGTTTTAAGCCAAGGATTTTGTTTAATAACCTGCTGATAACTAAGACCCTGTTCAACCAATGGTCGTAGATTAGCTAACCAATAAATATAATACCAATCTGGCAGGCCAGCTTGATCGGGCAACTTAAACTGATCAATTCTTAAATTATCGCTAGACAACCAAAAACTTAAACAAATTTTATCACGCCGATTTTCAATCGTTGGCCGAAGACCTAATAACTGCAAAATTAGCGCCGCCCAAAAACGACAAAACCACAAACAATTTGGCTTGGTAATAATAAATAAGTCAATATCACCACCAGCTCTTAAATTATAAGCTCCCATCAAATTAGCCAAGGCAACAAACTGAACGCCTGGTAACCAACGCAACCAATTAGCCACTCGTTGAGCTTTTTTAATCTTAGCAATCGCCACTGGATAACGCTGTTGCCGACAATCAACAATCGCCGTTTGTCCAGGTAAAAAATAATAACCCCATTTTTCAGCTAATTGACCACTAGTTAATAGTCGCTGGACCTCTTGGCGAACCTCTATTAATTCAGCTTTTTGCGGTAAAAACGACCATAACTCCCACTCAGTCAATGGATATTTAAAAATAGAAAAATAAGCTATTGTTTGGATAATCGCCGCTTCCAAACTCCAATCGGCCTGCTGTCGTCTTTCTATAAAGCGGCTAACCATAAGCTATTCATCATTGGGACGATTGATAGCAATCGGTTCAACACTAGAGTCTTGACCAGTTATCTTAATAATATCTCGGTCAACTTTTTTAAATTCTTGATAAGCATGATTATAATGATTAACTACCGTTCCTAAACCATTACCCAGTTTTCTCAAAAACTCTTCATAGGAAGCTAGGTGACGGCCTAATTTTTCAACATTAACCTTAATAGTTTTAGCATTATCTTCAATCTGAAGAGCCTTGAGCCCTTGTAAAACAGTTTGTAAATAAGCCAAAAAACTGGTCGGCGACACAATAATCACATGCTTATCACGAAAAGCATATTCAATTAAATCTCTGGTTTCAATTTGAATAGCACCAACCTTATTAACCAATAAGTCATAATAAATAGCCTCAGATGGAATAAACATAAAAGCAAAATCCATTGTTCCTTCAGATGGTCGAACATATTTAGCCGTCTCATCAATCCGGTTCTTCAAATCCTGTTTAAAAACTTTTTCTAATTTTAATTTTTGGTCAGCATCACTGGTATTTAAAATCTTCTCATAATTTTCTAGTGAAAATTTAGAATCTATCGGAATTACTTTATCGCGAACAAAAACCACTGCGTCAACTATTTCACCATTTTTAAACGGATATTGAATTTGAAAAGTGCCTGGTGGTAAAACATTCTTTAAAATTTCTTCTAAAAAATACTCACCCAGCACACCACGTTGTTTTGGGTTCTTTAAAATGTCTTGTAAATTTTGTAATTGACTAGAAAAACCCAAAATCTGTTTATTACTCGATTGTAATTCAGTTAAATTTTTAGTTACATCACCTAATAATCTATTGGATTGATTAGCAATTGATTGAACCGCACTCATGGTGTTTTGATATTGGTTTTGGCTAGCCTGATGGGTCTCTTTTAATTTTTCATCCAACAAAATCTTCAATTCATTATTTTGAGTCGCTAATAAATTAATTTTCTCACCCAAAGCAATCATTTTATCACCGCTACCATCTTTTTTGGAAACTACTGTCCAAACTAAGGCGGCCGCTAATAAAACCAAACCAATAGCTAAAATTATTTCCATATTCTACCAATTAATATTAAATAAAAGCCGAGCATTATCGGTAGTCGTCTCCGCTACTCGGGCTAATGTCCAGTTTTTAATCTGAGCAATTCGTTCGGCAGCTAAACTAACTAAGCCTGGCTCATTGCGCTGACCACGAAATGGTACTGGAGTTAAAAATGGACAATCAGTTTCAATTAAAAATTTATCGGCCGGTATTTTTTTAATTAAATGATCCCAATCATGACAAAAAGTAATCAACCCATTAAAAGAAATCAATAAACCAATATTAAAATATTCACTGGCCAAGCTTTCATTGCCCGAAAAACAATGAACCACTCCCCACGGTCGACCAGCTGGCAAAACCTGCCGATATTCACGACGAAAATCTTTTAATGTTGATAATAAATCATTGTGTGCATCACGACAATGCAATAAAACTGGCAATTCATGTTTAGCCGCTAAAATTAATTGTTGGCTAAAAACTTGTTGCTGTTTATCTTTAATCTGTTGCGGACTAGCCTCAAATTCTTGTAAATGATAATAATCCAGGCCAATTTCGCCAATCGCTACTACCTTACTAAAATCAGCTAATTTACCATAGGCCTCTGGATCAAATTCTTCACCTTGACTGACAAAATCATAATCATCGCCTTGTACCCGAGCCGAAAACAACTGAGTCGGATGAAGACCAACTGCCACCCAAACACCTTGTTCATAGCGATTAGCGTAATCAATCGCTCGTCGAGATGTTTTTGATTCAGAACCAACTAAAATCATGCCGACCCCAGCTTCCAGTGATCGCTTGATTACGATATCACCATCTTCTTTAAAGGCATTAAAATTAACATGGGCGTGAGTATCGATTAGACGCATATTTAGACATCAAAAATGAAAAACTGACTACCTTCAATCTATCACAACTACGCCACTTAGTCCACAGCTTTTCACTAGTAAAACAAGCCTACCCTTGACAGACTCAGCAATTAATGATAAACACAAAGAGTTCCATAATGGGACTAAAAAAATATGGAGGAAATCCAAATGAGCAGTGCTATTTTTGGAGTTGAAACAGGAGAAGACCTACACATTGTGGCCACAACCGCCAATTCACTTGAAGAAATTAATCAATTTCTTCAACACCCCCAGTGTTTGGAAAAAACACACCAAATGCTGCTGGCTAAAGCTCACCTGATGCCAAAAGATGAGCTGAGAGGAGCCGTTACTAAACCGGATAATTTTCATCCAAGCATCGTAACGATAGCTCAAAAAAAATTAAACAACCCCTAAAAAAACAAGGCGCGACCCCAACCGGACGCGCCTTTTAAATTTTTATAAATTATCTAATTATCTTAATGTCAGCCAAATTATGACCATCAACAATCTGCGACGGCTCATTATTTAATTCTCCAGCATCAATTACCAAGTCAGGCGTTTGATTAATAAAATATCGCTCAACCGCCATTAAGTTAATAACCGATGGTTGACCAGCCAGATTAGCACTAGTTGAAATAATTGGTTGATCAACTAAGGTGATTAACTTATTAAGCCAATTGTGCAGTGGCCAGCGCAAAGCAATCGTTGACAAGCCACCAGTCACTACCGCTGATAATTTATTAAGACCGGGTAAAACAACCGTAACTGGTCCTGGCCAAATTGATAATAAATACGCTTTAGTCTTGGCATCAATATCAGCTAAATCTTGAGCCATTTTTAATCCATTAACTAAACAAATCAGTGGCTTATTGGTCGGCCGACCCTTGATGGCAAAAATTTTGCGCACCGCCTGTTCATTATTAGCTAAACAACTAAGTCCATAAATTGTATCAGTTGGTAATAATAATGTCTGTCCAGCTAATAAAGCTAGCTTTGCTTCAATTAAACCTTCATCTGAATTAATGGACGGGAGTTTAATAATTGACATAACTTACCACAACGCCTGCATTTGTTTTAAAACTAGCGGCAGTAACGGCCATAATATTTTCCCAATAGTCATTAAATAAGGAGCAATCATTGAAGAGCTCAATTGCTGGCCTAATCCAGTACTGGCTGGTAAATAACGACTCAGGAAAAACAAAATTAATGACCAGGATAGAGCTGATTCTAATAAACTCAAAATACCCCCCAGTAAACGATTAACTCCCTTTAATAAAGGAATTATCGTAATTGCTTCCAAAAAATGACCCAACAAGGTGAATAACCAAGCAATTAAATTACTAGCCAAAAAAAACAAAACAACAAAAATAATAATCTTATTAACCAACCAAGATTCACTAAATCGTTGCGCTAACCAATCAAAAATTACCAAATAATAGTGGCTAGCCAACCAAGCTCCAATAATTAAACCAACCAGTGAGCCAAGCACCTTAAACAATCCGCGACGCCAACCATTAAATAAAGCTAGCCCTAGAATAATAAAGAAAAAAATGTCAACGGCTAACATAAGCAAATAATTTAATTTTAATTGATTTTATCAAACCGAGGAAACAAAGGTTCTGGCTTATCAATTAATGGCTGACTAAAAAAATCAATAATCCGTTTGGCTGATTGAGGTAAAAAAATCTGTAGACAATAACTAGCATCTACTAATTTTTGAATTAATGGCTGAATAGCCGCTTGAGCGGCTGATTGTTCCATTTTCCAGGGTTGTTGATCAGTTAAAGTCTTGTCAATCTCTCTAAAAACAAACCAGATATCACTAATCGCCTGATTAAACCGCCACTCATCCAATGACTGAATAACTTTTGTATACATCTGACTAGATGTTTCAGGATAGACTGGCTTTAACTTATTTTTCCAAGCTAGATTACCCAAACGAGAAAAAAGATTACCTAGACCATTAGCTAAATCAGCCTGATAAACTTCGCTGAACCGTTCTTCGGTATAATCACCATCTTCATTATCATTAATCTCAGCTAATAAATAATAACGAACTGCGTCTTGACCAAATTTTTTAACCAAATCAACCGGATCAACCACATTACCTAGACTTTTACTCATTTTTTGACCACCAGCCGTAATAAAACCATCAATAAAAACCTGTCGGCTAGTTGGCAGACCAGCTGACATCAGCATCGCCGGCCACATCAAAGCTTGCGGTCGCAAATTATCTTTACCAGCAATCTGAAAACCTGGCCACCAATTATTAAAATTATCAATTTGATCTGGCCAGCCTAATGCTGAAATATAGTTAACCAAAGCATCAAACCAAACATACATAACCTGATCCGGATCATCGGGTACTGGAACACCCCAAGGCAATTTATGAGCCAGTCGAGATATGCTAAAATCTTGTAAACCATTGGCCACAAAATTTCTTATCTCCTTTAACCGATGAGCTGGCACAACAAAATCTGGCCGTTGATCATAAAGCTCCAATAATTTTGCCTGATATTTAGACAAACGAAAAAAATAATTCTCTTCATCAATTAACTCGATTTCTTGAGTCGGATGTAATGGACAATAACCATTTTCTAACTCTGAGTCAGTTTTTTCCATTTCACAACCAACACAATATTTTATAATATATTGTCGCTTATAAATATCGCCATTAGCTAAACACCGACGCCAAAATTCTTGAACCGCTAACTGATGCTGCTGATTGGTCGTTCTAATGAAATTATCATAACTAAGATTAAGCAAATCTTTTAAAGCAATAAAGCTTACTGCTAAATTATCACAATAAGTTTGAACATCAAGCTTAAGCTCAGCGGCTTTACGCCAAATCTTTAAACCATGTTCATCAACCCCAGTATTAAAAAAAACCTCATCACCAATTAAACGACGGGCTCGAGCAATAGCATCAGCTCGAACTATTTCCAAAGCAAAGCCTAAATGTGGCTTGGAATTAATATAAGGTAAGGTAGTAGTTAAATAAAATTTGGCCATAAAATCTAATATTCTATTCTAATTTTAACATTCCAACTAAGTAAAATCAATTAAAGTCCAGATAATTGGCCACAAGCACCAATAATCTCTTGGCCCAAACTAACTCGTTCCGTTACCTTATATTTACCCCTTCTTAAAACATTAATAAATGCTTTTCGAGCTGCCTCAGGACTTGGCCTAAAATCGCCGGCTCCAGGATTATAGGTCAATAAATTTATAACGATTAAATTTTTAGGAAAATCAGCCAATAATTCACTCAATTGACTGGCTAACTCCAAACTATCATTAATCCGATCCAACAATAAATACTCGATCATAACTCGTCGATTAGTTTTTTGAGCATACTCCAATATCGCCGGCTTAACTATTGCTAAATTATAGCGACGATTAACCGGCATCAACCGATTACGCAATTCATCATTGGGTGCGTGTAGCGACCAGGCTAATTTAATCTGCTGGTCATATTTAATTAATTGGCGAATCTCTGGCACCAAACCAACCGTAGAAATGGCAATATGTCGCCAGCCAATCGCTAAGCCATCAGGGTTATGAAGCCAATCAATTGCTGCTAAAACTTCATTTAAATTAAGCAACGGCTCACCCATCCCCATAAAAACCAGATTATCCACTCGCCGATTTTCAACTGCCAACAGTCTTTGCCACAATAAAACTTGTTCAACAATCTCTCCAGCTATTAAATTACGCTTAAAACCTAACCGACCAGTATCACAAAAAAGGCAGCCCAACGGACAACCAACTTGTGATGACAAACAAACAGTTTGCCGGCCATCACTATGACTCATTAAAACTGTCTCCACTGATTGACCATCCCCTAAATTAAGCTGAGCTTTACGAGCCGAACCATCTGACTGACCAACCAATTTAAAGTCAATAGTTAATGGAAAATTATTATTCAACCAGTGTCGATCATCTGACGATAAAACGGTCGCCTGTGACCAATCATCAATTAAGTGTTGAAAAACCGCCTGATTTAATTGACGGCGACGAAAAGTTGGACGATTATTTAAAAAATCTTGCCAAATTGACCAATTCATAATGACTATTTATTAATTTAAATCATAATTCAATAGTTGTTCAAATCTGCTACTAATGTTATACTTTCAACATCGAGAAAGCAAGTTTCGACCGCCGCTTCTAGCGTTTCGGTTGTTTATTAATGATATGTCCAAAAAAAGAAAAAATAAATTTAATAGTCAGCCCAGTCTAGACTATCTATCAATTGGTGGCAATAGTTTAAGTGCTGATGCCAAAAAAAGCTTAATCGCCATAATCTTAACCTTATTGGCAGCTATTAGCCTATTAAGCCTAATCCAGCCCGAAGGTTTAATCGGTCAATATCTATCTAGCTCTATCAGCCAATTACTTGGTTGGGGTCGTTGGTTTTTACCAATATTCTTATTAGCCCTAGCCGTTTTTATCTATTACCGACAACGTCTACGCATTACCACTATTAAATTCATTGGCTGGGGTCTTTTATTTATTGGTTTACAAAGTTTCTTTCATTTTTGCTTAGCTGAAGAAAATTGGTTGGACTATATTGCTGATGGAGCTGGTGGTGGATATGTCGGCTATGGAGTTAATTGGGCAATTACCAGCCTAATTGGTTACTGGTCAAGCTTTATTTTAACAATTGCTTTATTGATCATTAGTTTTATTTTTATTTTTAATACCAATCTTAGTTGTCTATTAGGCCGGCGCAGTATTTTTAATAAAATTATTATTGAACCGCTGGTCAGCGGTTGGCAATATCTAATAAGCTTATTCGCCAAAAAAGATGACCAAAGTGGTTTATCCGCCGAAGAAGAACTAACTACTGTGTATACTCCTGAGGCTGAATTAGCCGAATTATTAGATCAAAAACCAGTTGAATCAACCCCAGTCAAAACTAAATTAACAGATAATCAAAAAACTCAACCAGATAATCAAGCAAGTCACTCAGATAATAAAAAAGACAAACCAATTAAGTCATCGGCTGGTAAAATTGATTTACCGATTGATCTTTTAGATCGACAACTAGATAAACCCGAGAGTGGCGACACAGTAGTCAGTGCCCAAAGAATAAAAACTACTTTAGAAAATTTTGATATTCCTATTAATATCGCTGAAATAACTGTTGGTCCAACTATTACTCAATATGCCATCAAACCAGCTGATGGTATTCGTTTGGAAAAAATAACCGGATTAGCTGGTAATTTATCGATGTCCCTGGCCGCTCCTCATCCAATTCGGATTGAAGCACCAATTCCTGGTAAATCACTAGTCGGTATCGAAGTTCCTAACCAAACAATTGCCACAGTCGGACTACGCGATATGTTTGACAGTGCCACTTTCCGGCAACGAAAAAATAATACAATGATTGCCTTGGGCAAAGATGTTACCGGCAAAGTTTGGTTAGAAGATTTAGCCGCTATGCCTCATCTATTGGTTGCCGGTACCACTGGTTCTGGTAAATCAGTTATGCTTAATTGTATTATTTTAAGCTTGCTCTACGAAAACAGTCCTGAAGATTTGCGTTTAATTATGGTTGACCCTAAACGAGTCGAATTAAGTGTTTATAACGGCATTCCTCATCTCTTAACTCCAGTGGTTAATGAAGCCAGTAAAACTATTAACGCACTAGGTTGGGCCCTCAACGAAATGAGTCGTCGGCTAGAGATGTTCCAAAAACATCACGCTAAAGATATTAAAAGTTTTAACCAACAATTTCCTGATCAAAAAATACCCTATATTGTCTTTATTATCGATGAATTGGCTGATCTAATGATGATGTCGCGTAAAGAAGTCGAAGCTAGTATTATTCGCCTAGCTCAAATGTCGCGAGCTGCCGGTATTCACCTAGTTTTAGCCACCCAACGACCAAGCGTTGATGTTATTACTGGTGTTATTAAAGGCAATATGCCCGCCCGAATTGCCTTTACCGTTGCTTCTCAAGTTGATTCACGCACCATCTTAGATATCGCTGGTGCCGAACGACTAATGGGTAAAGGTGATATGTTATTTAGCTCACCACGACTGGCTAAGCCAGTGCGTGTTCAAGGTGCCTTTGTTGGCGAAAATGAAATTAAAAGAATTGTTAATTATATTAAAGCTCGCAGTGGTGAACCTCAATACCTTGAAGATGTGATTGAAAAACACAATGTCCCTGACCTACCCAATGGTGGCATCTTGAGCACTGGTCCAATTAGCGAAGGTAGTGATGACGACTTATTAGAAAAAGCCAAATCAGCTGTTATAAAAAGCGGCCGGGCTTCAGCTACCTATTTACAAAGAATGTTTAAAATCGGTTATCCTCGAGCAGCTAGCCTACTTGATCAACTCGAAGAACAAGGCGTTATTGGTCCAGTCAATGGAGCAAAATCAAGAGAAATTTATATCAGTCCTGAAGAATATGAATCTCAACAAAAAATAGCAATGAGCGGTCAACCCCTACACAACCCCACCAATAGCCAAGCACCAGAAAACTTTATTGAAAATGACAGCTGGTCATCAGAGCCAGAGATAGAAGATTTAGACAACTCAGCCACTACTGAAGACTCCCCGCCAATAATTGCTAAAGAACAAATTCTAGCCGATATCTATAGTGAGAACGATGATGATCAAACTGATCAAGATCAGCCAAAAATCGATATGGAGTTTGATGATGACGAGGATCAAGAAAAATATTTTAGCCAATAATAAGCTCTATGATTAAAAAAAACCACCAAGCTAAAGTCGACCAAACAATTAGACGGTCTGATGATGACCCCGGTGACTGGCTATCGTTCGGCGGACATGAAGGTCAATTATCTTTAGATATTTATCAAACTGATAAAAATCTAATTATCAAATCAACTATTGCTGGAGCTAAGCCAGATGATATTCAAATTTATTTAAAAAATGACTTACTAACTGTCCGTGGCAAACGAGACTTACCCGATGATATTGTTGATGCTGATTTTCTATTTCGTGAATGCTATTGGGGACCATTTTCTAGGTCAATTATTTTACCAATTGATGTTCAAGCTGACAAAATCAAAGCCTCAATGGATAATGGTGTATTAACTATTATTCTACCAAAAGCCCCGCAGGCTAAACAAATTATTATCAAAATTAAAAATCAATCAGCATGAATTGCCAATTAACCTTGATCAAAATTAACGGCGATCAAGCTATTTTAACCAATAATCAACAACAGCAATTTATTTGGCCAGTCAGTCAATTGCCACCAGATTGTCAGCCCGGTTCAACTCTTAATTGTGTCTTAGTCAACCCGACTAGTTTGACGGATGATGACCAAACTTTAGCTCGAGCTATTCTCAATGAATTATTGAAAAAAACTTAAAATATGCCGTTACCGAAGTTAGCTGATCATAAACTAAAAATAAAAAAAATATTTTGGCCCGCAATCGGCGCTAGTCTTTTTTTATTATTAATTATAATAGTTAATTGGTATAACCTCGTTTATTTTCAAGATCGTTTTTATCCCAACACCTTTATTGGCTCAATTAATCTATCTGGTCTTAGCCGTCAATCAGCTACTGAATTAATTAACCAGCGCTGGAATGATTTGTCCCAAAATGGCTGGACTTTTCAAGTCAATCAACATTACTCCACTATCTATCCAGCAATCAGCTCAGCTGAAGGGTCACCATTATTATTTTCAATCAATTTAGAATCAACATTAAATCAGGCCTGGGGAAATCGTCAAACCAATAAATTAAAACAAAGTTTATCTATTATTAATAGCTGGTTAGTCAAACAGACCAATCGCGCCGCTATCAGCATTAATGAATCAAAAATCATTGAAGAGCTGAATGATAATTTTAAAAATATTGTTAGCCTTGGTCATCCAGCCGAGATAACAATAACAACTGATGGTCAATACCAAATTAAACCAGAAATAATCGGTCAAAAAATTGACTATGCAACCGGTCTTCGTCAATTAGGTTTACAATTAATTAATTTAGAGCAAAAACCAATTGAATTAATCATTGTCCCAGATAATCCAACAATTAAACAAGCCGATATTGGCGACCTCCATGAACAAATTACCAATTATCTGGACCTAACACCAATAACCCTAACTGCTGATAAAAAGTCTTGGAATATTACCAAAACAGAATTAGCCGACTGGTTGTCTTTAGAAATTATTGAAAACCAAATTGGCCTAATCCCCTCCAGTGACAAATTAGATCAATATCTAGATAAACTAGCCGTTGACATTAATCAAGAACCACAGCCAGGACAATTTAAACGAACTAATAATCGCCTAGAACAATTTAAACCGGGCCAAGACGGTCGCCGCCTTGATATTCCAGCTAGTCGAACACTCATTACCCAATCATTACTGGCTGGTAGTTCAACCATTGCTTTAATAATTGAAGAAATTAAAAATCCACTCAACGATAATGACCCCGCCACACTAGGTATAATTGAAATACTCGGCACAGGAACATCTGACTTTTCTGGATCTTCAGCTAATCGTATTCACAATATTCAGGTCGGCACCGACCAAGTCAGCGGCCATTTAATTGCTCCTGATGAAGAATTTTCTCTAATAAAAACTCTTGGTAAAATCAATGCCGCCACTGGCTATAAACCCGAGCTGGTCATTAAACAAAATAAAACTATTCCCGAATATGGTGGTGGACTCTGTCAAGTGGCAACTACTATCTTTAGAACAGCCCTAGAAGCTGGCCTACCAATAACTCAACGACAAAATCACTCTTATCGAGTCAGCTATTATGAGCCGGCCGGGACTGATGCCACTATTTATGATCCCTGGCCAGATTTGCGTTTTATTAATGATACTAGCCATTATATTTTAATATTAGGAGAACTCAACGGTCGAATTTTATCATTTAGTATCTGGGGAACAAACGATGGTCGCAAAGTAACTAAAACTGAACCAACCATATATAATATAATCAGACCAGCTCCTCGTAAATTAATTGAAACCACCGACTTACCACCTGGTGAACTAAAATGTACTGAAAAAGCTCACAACGGAGCTGATGCCTATTTTGATTATTCGGTTGACTATTCTAATGGCGAAACTAAAACTAGACGCTTTAAATCTCATTACGTCCCCTGGCAAGAAGTTTGTTTAATCGGTAAAAAGATAATTATTGAAAATGAAACTCCAACTACAACTGAACAATTAATCACTACTACTTCTACCAATTCAATCATTGCCGATAACCCTGACCCAATAACTCCAAATAATACTTCAACTGAACCAATACAACAATAATAAAAACAGGTCAAAAAATGACCTGTTTTTATTATATATACAAATTAACTCCGGTAGGGCAGGCAAGAAACTTTTCTCTAGGACAGACCCAGTCTCAACCAGATGCAGCTTACAGAAAAATCCCCATGCTTGTCGTGCCTAACCCACCGCAATTAATTTGATTACTCAACCTGTTTTAAGGCGACTTAGTATCATAGCACAAAATAAAAATACTGTCAAGGCCTATTAAAAGTAAATAAAAACAACCCCTATGCTAGGGATTGTTTTTAAAAATTATAAAAAATTAACCTCTTGTTCCGCCTCTTTGATAAAGCAAATCTTGACGATTATTCTCTTTAAAATCAACTAGTTGCTGCTTTAACCACTCTTGACCAGCCTTGGTTATTTTAACTTGGTTGCCATTAATTTCCCAACGCGCTGGTCGAGAATTACCAAAAGTAAAATTAAGAGTTCGTTGCCAAGAATATAGATCATCATTAAAATAAGCTTGAAGACTAGAGCTCATTTGATATTCAAAACGAGATACAATACTTTCCCAATCATTATCTATATCTTCAGCAACAAAATTACCATCATTATCCTGCTTCAATTTTGGTCCAGCTATTACATCTTGATCTTGACTGAAATAACCCGAAACCGAACCTGAGCCAACCCCACTTTCTTCTCGATTTTTATAGCCTTGCTTATTAAAATCTGACCACATTCTTACAACCGATTGTCCATGAACATAATAATTAAAAGCCCTATCTCCATTAGTATCTATCCAGGCTCCATGAATATAGTCAATTGGAGTTTCGTTTTTTTGTTTTCGAGCATGTTTTATTCGATGACCCAAATTAACATCAGCGCCGGCTCCAATATTATTTTCAGGGTCAACTCCACCAATAGCTGCTAACATTGAAGCTTTAATCATCGAATTAGCTCCAGAGGTTGGAATATGCCGAGACTGATTAGCGCTAGGATAACGACAAACAACATCTAAAAATTGCATAAAGCGAACTGACAAGTGAAAGCCCGGATAATTTTGCCAACGTTTAGTATCCCATTCAATTCTACCCAAAAAAGCATCTTTGCTTTCTTTACTCTCAGCAGTTTCCAGCATTTTTGTTAAATAGTCATCAGACATGCCCTGACAATCAGCATCATTAGAAAGCAAAACAACATCATTTTGAATTCTAGAATAATTTAACGATCTTAAAGCTACATCATGAACATCTTTTATAAACTGACCATGGATACTATTGCCTCTCTCTTGAATCATGACTTCTCTTAAATATCTCCTTTGAAAAGCGGCAATTTGTAATTGCGGGAAATCCCCTTTAATCTTATTGATCTCTTCAATAGTTCTTTTTATCTTAATCATTTTATCAGGATCTTTTTCATCCTCATCAAACCAATTAACATTTAAAACAAAAACAGTTTTATTAAGCACCTCGGTCTTTTGTTTAGAGTACAGCTTAAGGGTTGTGTAAATATTCTCCGATTCATAAGCTGCACCAACTGCCATACAAACCATTAACTTAGTGTTGGCTGGTAATTTGCTTAATGTTTTATCAACACTAACAATAGTATCTATTTCAGCCAAATGTTCCGGCTCTCTAGTCGCTTTCTGCTCGAATAACCAATCTAGCTCTTGTTTCTGATTTAATTTAGCTTGCGGATTATCTTTTAATCTAGGAGAAAAATATTTTTCATAACTAGATTTTTCTTCTTCAGAAAGGTCTCGATCATGATAGCCATTATACCCAATAAATTTATCTATCATGGCTGGCTCCAAGGGCTGACGTCCCATTATTGGAATAATCGGCGGAACTTCCCAAGCAGTAACAGCAGGAATATCAATATTATGAACTAATTCATTAATAATTGTTGAGCCATCAGGCATACCTTGGCCAACCTGAGTAGCCAAAATTCTAACAGCTTCAACGCCATTTTGATCATAACCCATAGTTTGGGCAGCTTCCATAAATTGGCCAGTAAATTTGGTTACCCCATCAGCATGGCTAAACAGGCTAGCCGCCAAACTCTCTTTAGGAATAACCGCTATTCCATCAAGACCAATTGGTATTTCAATGACCTGATTTTGTGTTCCCTTAGATAAAGACAGCATCAGCTTGAGTCCACCATCTTTAATTAATTGCTGGGCATCAGTCGATAGTGTTTGCCCGCCAAAAGAGTGATAAGAACCATCGGGAGTCATCTTCTGCATATTCAATAAGATATTACCATCTTGATCCAGACCACTACCATATTGACCACCCCAAAAAACCCGTAATTCATTTTTATCAAAGATTTTAGTGTCGTTGTCATACCACAATCGCCGAGCAATATCAACAAACTCTTTCCTGTATTGTTCAATTATTTCTCGAGCCCCCATAGCTCCAGCTACCTGATTTTGCTGAGATAACCAACCAATCCCTTGTTTAGCTAGTTCAGCTTGTGACTCCGCCGATAATTGACCATCGGCTGACAATTCTAAATCACCAATTATCTTTTTACCACCGCTAAAAATACTGTATTCACCATCATCCTCTAGGTGTATCTCTGCGCCAGCTGGCATTTTAAATT
>JAEWTE010000044.1 GCA_023459655.1 Candidatus Parcubacteria bacterium
CCACCATGTATTTATATTCGACAGTTATTCGTGACGGCCAGGAAAAACCGCAAAATGCTTACCCTTGTTTTATTTGTAAGAAGATGATTATTAACGCCGGCATTGAAAAATTGGTCGGTCGCCAAGCTGATGGTAGCTTGAAGACTTATGAAATCAGCGATTGGGTCAAAGACTGGCAAGACCAGGACATGTTTGATGATACTGAACAATATGGCGCGGCGATCAACGCTGAGCAATCTAAATAGTTGAAATAAAGTTATTATGGACAAATTGATTATCGGTTTAACTGGCCAATTGGCGGCTGGCAAGACGACAATAGCTCAGTATTTAGCCAATAAATATGGTGGGAAAGTCTATGGTTTTTCTGGACCATTAAGAGATGTCGTCGATCGTTTGACTCTACCTCAGACCAGAGAGAATATGGCTAATCTGTCGTCAATCTTAAGACAGCAATTTGGTCAAGATATTATTTTAAGGGCGATTATGCGCGATGTCCAAAATGAACCTTGCCCGTTTATACTCCTAGAGGGTATGCGTCGCTATGGTGATTTTATGGCTTTTCGAGAGTTTCCTAATTTTCATTTAGTGGCAGTGCTGGCTGAGCAAGAATTGCGTCATCAGCGAATGACTAAACGTGGTCAAAATCCGGATGATGCCAGCAAAACCCTGGAGCAATTCAAGATCGATGAACAAGGTGAAGCCGAGCAAGAAATACCCAAAGCAATTGCTGAGGCTGATTTTACGGTCAATAATGATGGTGATCTAACTGCTCTTTATGAGCAGGTCGAGGTTATCTACCATCGATTGACTAAAGCTGATTAAGTCATTAAAAAGAATTTATGGCTGGAAAATTAATTGTTCTCTATGGCATTAATAATTTAGGTAAAAGTACTCAAGCCAAATTATTGGTTGACCGTCTGCGTGATGCAGGCTATTCCACTACCTATTTGAAATATCCAATTTATGAATTGGCACCGAGTGGTCCACTACTCAATGCCTATTTGCGAGAAGGCAATCCACTGCAGTTATCGCCACGTGAAGCTCAGATTATTTATGCTTTAAATCGTTTTCAATATCAGCCAGAAATAGAAAAACAATTGGCAGCTGACGAATGGATTGTAGCTGAAGATTATACTGGTACTGGCCTGGCTTGGGGTTGGGGAGCTGGAGCCAAACTTAATTTTTTAGAAGCTATTAATGAAGGACTACTTAAGCCAGATTTAGCTTTGTGGTTAGATGGTGAGCGCTTTGTTAGTGGTATTGAGCAGAGCCACAAACATGAAAGCAATAATGAGTTAATGAAAAAGGTTCGTGATTGTCATCAACAGCTAGCCGAACGCTATGGTTGGCCCCGTTTTGATGCCAATCAGCCCATAGATAATTTGAACGATCAGTTGTGGCAAGCGGTTAAAGTATTATTTTAATAATAGGCCTAAACTAGGCTTAAATTCTAGCTATGGAAAAATTAATCCCAGTTATTGGACTCGAAATACATACTGAACTAAAGACCAAGAGCAAGATGTTTTGTCGTTGTGATAATAATGCTGAAGGTCAAGCGGCTAATACTTTGGTTTGTCCGATTTGTCTTGGGCATCCTGGAACTTTGCCGCGACCAAACCAACAAGCAGTCCACTTTTGTCTATTGCTAGCTAAAGCTTTGAATTGCCAAGTAAATCAGCAGAGTCGCTTTGCTCGCAAGAACTATTTTTATCCTGACCTCCCCAAGGGGTATCAGATAACTCAGTCAGATACTCCACTAGGGTATAGTGGAAAATTAGATATTGACGGCCGAGAAATATTTATTACTCGTATTCATTTGGAAGAAGATACTGGTAAGCTAACCCATGATAAAGGTAACCAGCATAGTTTGGTTGACTATAACCGAGCTGGCACTCCCCTAATTGAATTAGTGACTGGGCCAGTACTAACTTCAGGCATTGAGACACGTCGTTTCGGTCAGGAATTTCAAAAATTACTGCGCTATTTAGGTATTTCTGGGGCCAATATGGAAAAAGCCGAGATGCGTTGTGAAGCCAATATTAGTTTACAAGAAGTTGGTCGCTACGAGATTAACGGGGCTATTATTAGGGGTAAAGATGATTATACTCTAAATCATAAAGTTGAGGTCAAGAATCTTAATTCTTTTAAGGCCTTGGAACGAGCCATCGATTATGAAATTAAACGCCAAGGTGAAGTGTTGACTAGCGGTGGCACAATTGCCGCTGAGACCAGAGGTTGGGATGAAGCCACTAACGCCACTAAACCACAGCGGGTCAAGGAAACCATGGCTGATTACCGCTATTTTGAAGAACCAGATATTCCTCCACTAGTCATTAGTGATCAGTGGCTAAAGGAAACAGTAGCTGAGGTAGATAAATTAGAATTGCCACTAGCTAAAGCCAAGCGTTGGCAAACTGACTACCAATTAACCGCAGAAACAGCTGATTTACTAACTTGTTGGCCAGAATTAGCGACTTATACTGATCAAGTTTTAGAGCTAGCTCAAGCGGCTCGTCCAGAACAAGCTATAGCGGTAGCTAAAGTGGCAATCAATTGGCTGACTAGTGAATTATTAAAGCATTGTCGGCTGGATAGTTTTGCTAATTGTCCGGTGAGACCTGAGCAATTATTTGATTTAGCAATAGCGATTAGCGATAAAAAGATTAATTCCACGGCTGGACAAGTGCTGTTAGCTGAATTAGTTAAAAATAATAACTCCAGTGTAGCTGAAGTTATTGAAAAATTAGACTTAGGTCAAGTAGATAATAGTGATCAATTAGCTGAGCTAGCTAAAGTCATTATTGCTGAATACCCCCAGCAGGTCTCTGATTACCGAGCTGGTAAAACTCCCCTTTTACAATTTTTTGTTGGTCAATTAATGCGCCGTAGTGCTGGTAAAGCTAACCCACAAGTCGCCCAGGAGGTGCTGGAGAAGGAGTTAAATCAATAAATTAAAAGAGATTGCTATATTCAGGATAGTTTGTTTTGATCAGTTGTTTCCATTTGGCTGTTTCATTGCCGTCGCCTAGGTCGGCTTTGCTATAGATTAACAGGATATTGACCACCCCTAGCTTTTTATTGACGGCGACAATGCAGCGATTGCCGGAAGCATGCCGCGATTTGGTGGTACCGGCGACGCGAAACTCTATTTTGGCAATTATAATATCGCCGCTGGCTGTGATAACTTCAGCAACCGAGGTGGTTAGCAATGAATCAAAGCGCTGCAACTCTTCGAGTAGCGCCCGATAAGTTATTTCCCAAGCTTTCTTATATTTTTTAGCGAATTTTTTCAAATAGTGATGCTCGGCAAAAGTTTTAATTGAAACTGAGTAGCTAATAGACATAGCCAGGATCTTCTTGAGTGATTAGCTCATAGGGAATAATCTCGTCGGG
>JAEWTE010000045.1 GCA_023459655.1 Candidatus Parcubacteria bacterium
CCTAAAATGAATAATAAATTAGGATTAGTGCTAATTGCTTGAGCGATATCAAACATAAATTTAATCTAAACTATTATTTAATTTCATAAGTTAAGGTCACTTCAACCCTAACTTCATTTTGACCAGACTGAATAGTTGGTTCACTTAAAGTTTCACCACCCATACCCAGGACAGAACTATCCATCATTTTAACATTACTATAAACTGGTCGTTGAGCTGAATCAGCACTTTCATAGACGCCCTTAATTCGGCCTAACTTCATTCCTGATTGCTTAGCAATCAATTCAGCCTTTTCTTTAGCTTTCATAATCGCTAATTCTCGAGCTTGATTACGTAATTCAAACTCATCATCAATAGTAAATCCAACATTACCAATCTGATTAGCTCCTTGTTCAGTAGTTCGAGCAATTACTTCACCAATCTTATTTAAATCACGAATTTTTAAAATTAGGTTTTGAGAAACTTCATAACCAATTAATTCTTGACCTTTTTCATTGGTCCAATTATAGCTAGGACTAAGATTATAATCACTAGTCTTAATATCTTTTTCATCAATATCTAGTTTTTTCAAAGCTTCAATAATACTGTTCATTTTTTTAGTACTCTCGGTGGTTGCTTCAGCTGCGGTTTTTTTAACACCACTCTTAAGACCAACCTGGATATTGGCAATATCGGCTTTAGCATAGACAGTCCCCGAACCAACTACTGAAAAACGATCTTGATTATTAATCCGATTAGCCATAACCAAAGCAACAATAACAATGGCCGTAACCGCTAATGAGCCAAGAACCGACAAAATAAAATAAGGTTTTTTCATAATTTTATTAATTATTAATAATTGTCCTAATATTATAGCATAAAATTGACTATAACAAAAAATAACTCGCTGGAGTTATTTTTTAAACTATCAATTATCTAGCTGATGGCCGACGCCAAGCTTGGCGTGAACCACCTGAGCGACGATTACCACCAAAACGACGCGGTGCAGGCATGGCATAAAGCTTGGTAAATTCAGTTTTTTTAATCGTCTTATTGATTAACCGTTCAATTGAATAAATCATTCGTTGTTCAGCCGGAGTAGCTAGACTAATTGCCTTACCTGGCTGACCAGCTCGACCAGTTCGGCCGATTCGATGAACATAGTCTTCACAACTATCTGGTAAATTATAATTGACCACTAATTCAATACCACTTACATCTAAACCACGAGCAGCTACATCAGTGGCCACTAAAATTCGTTCTTTCTTAGTCTTAAAATCATCTAAAGCCGCCCGGCGGCGATTCAATGATAGATTAGAATGAATCTCAGTAGCCCGCTGACCAAAACTTTTTAACTTATTAGTCAAAGCTTTAACACCATGTTTAGTGCGGACAAAAACCAAAACTGAGCCAGTATAATCATTAAGAATTTTTTGTAAATATTCCAAGCGCTCTTCATTTTTAATAATCAAAATTTCTTGTTCAACTCGCTCAACTGTAGTGCCTGGTGGAGCTACCTCAATACTAACCGGCAATTTCATATACTGAGTAGCAATTTTAACAATAGCCGCTGGCATAGTGGCTGAAAATAACATTGTTTGATGAGTCGTCGGCATTTGATCTAAAATCTCTTTAATTTGTGGAGCAAAGCCCATATCTAACATCATATCGGCTTCATCTAAAACTAAAACATCAACCTGATCTAATTTAAAGGTTCGACGTTTGAGATGATCAATTAATCGACCAGGGGTAACCACAATAATTTGTGGATCACGACGCAAAGCTACTAATTGACGATCAAATGGCTGACCACCAATCAAGACAGCAACTTTAAGGCCAAAAGATTGACCCAGTTTTTGCAAACTATCCCCAACCTGTAAAGCTAATTCACGAGTCGGTGCAATAATTAAACCTTGACCACTAGTATTATTGAGCCGTTCAATCATGGGTAAACCAAAAGCATAAGTTTTACCAGTACCAGTTTGAGCAATACCAATTAAGTCTTGACCAGTAACAGCAATCGGGATAGCCTTGCGCTGAATTGGTGTAGGAGTAGATAAACCTAGTTTATCTAAAACGGTTAATAAAAAGTTGCTGATTCCCAAATCAGCAAAAGATGGTAACACTTCCGTGGAAGTATCAATGGGACGCTTAGGTCCAGTCTGTTCAGTCATAAAAATAATAAGTGACCCGATTTTCTAGGCCACTTATAAACGCGACAGAGACTCGAATCTAATTTAATAACCTAACAATGACACAGACTGATAATTAAGTCAAATAAAAAAGAAGGCGCTAACCTTCTTTTTTAAGAATCAATAAAATATTTATCAATTAATCAACTATTCAACAAAATCTTCGCCGTCTTCGATAATCAATTCTTCTAGACTAATAATATTAGTGGTAGCAGTGGCTGTCTGGGTTGCCTGACAAGCTTTAAGGTCATCACGATAGGCTTGCCAATTGATATTTTTATGATTTTGAAGAATCTTTTTATTTTCTACAACAGCTTCCTGATAAGCTTTAAGACAAAGCTGATTAGCTGCACTCTGTTCAGACAGAGCTTGATCAATAGCCGCTTTTTGGCAAGCTGTGCGGGCATCAATAGCAGTAAAAATAACTTGATTATGCTCAGTAATAGCTGCCTTAAGAGCAGTATCCTTATCTTCAATGGCCGTCTTAACACAGGCCGCTACCTCCGGCTTAACCTCTATCTTACGTACGGGCTTGACCTCCGGTAACCTGACCGGCTTAATCTCAGCTTCTTTTTTAATCTGATTACTTAAATCTTGATTGACACTATTTTTCTTAACACCCCACAAGGCTGAACCAATTTTCTGAATTTTATCAAACAAAGCGATCTCTTGAGGGTGAGCAATCTTTTCTAACTTTAAATTGGCGGTGGCGGTAATTAATGGACTTTTAGCCACTTTTATAGCGGTCTCACTATTGGCTTGCTCTTTAATTCTAATACCATAAAGCGAATTACC
>JAEWTE010000046.1 GCA_023459655.1 Candidatus Parcubacteria bacterium
GTTTTTTGGGCTGGATGTTGAGTCCGCTAACTCGGTATCAAGGGGGTATTTAAATTATTAGGGCCTTTAGCTCAGCTGGCTAGAGCGCCTGCTTTGCAAGCAGGAGGTCAAGGGTTCGAGTCCCTTAAGGTCCACTTCTTAGTTTTCGCCTTTATCCTTTACTCTTGGTCTATTTTCAGTTATTCTTAAGGGGTATAAATTGTTTATGCTCAACCCTAAAATACACGAACAGGCGGCAGTTGCCCTGACTGTCAACGAGAATACCAAGAAATTATTACAGGCGATTTATCGAGCGCAGCGTCATCATCATCAAGATAAATCAGATCGACCAAAAATCAGGGTTTCTAGCGTAATTTCGCGGATGTCTTTTTTTTATGAAAAAATTCGTAATGCCGTTGATTATAAAGAAGAATATCTTTTGCGTAAAGAAGCGATTGAGCGAATTTTACGTCGGCAAGTTTTAATTGAGGGTAGTCTTAAAGATTGTCAGCCGGCGGAGATTAGTCGTCATTTATTAACTGAGTTAATTCGTGGCGGTTATTTGCCTAATAATCAATTGCCAGCAGTTTTAATTGATGAAATTGCTGTTATTATTAAAAAGTATTTGACCATTAAAGATATTGCTGCGCCTAGTTTAGGTCAACAGGTTAGTCGAGGTTTATCTGATCGAAATTTGGCTAAATTAAAACAAGATTTAACGAAACGCAGCCAATTAATTGATTGGTTATTAGCGGTTGGCGCCAGTGAAATTGAAGAACATCTTGGTCAAGACCCTGTTTTGAGTCAGGCAATTTATAATCTTTATCGATATTTATCAGATAATATTGAATTGGTTGATAATAAAGAAATGTCAGTTGATTTATCAATTCAAGTTTATCTGTCGGTTAATCGTAATTTTGCTAAACTGGATGATGACATGTTGTCTTTTATCTTGTTTAAATATTATATTGCTGACTGGTCACGACTAGATGAGCAGCAATGGCCAGCAATTGGTGAAAAAATCAAAGAAATTCGCCAGGCCATTACTAGCCAGTTACACCATCCTTTGGCTCGTCCGCTAGATAAAATTACTCATCGTTATGCCGTTTGTATTTCAATCTTATTGAGTTTATTAAAAGATGATCCAGTCGCGGCTTATGTTAGTTTTAAAACTGATCCAAAAGCTTTTCCTAGGTTGATTAAAAAAAGCTGTGAAGAAAGATATGCCAAAGCTAAAAAATTATTATGGCGGGCAGCTTTGCGTAGTATTATTTATATCTTTTTGACCAAAACAGTTTTAGTTATTGCTTTGGAAATTCCGGCTAATAAGTTCTTTAATGCTAACATTGGACTAGGCATTTTATTAATTAATGCTATTTTTCCAGCCGGACTCTTATTTTTAGCAGTGCTGCTGACTCGTTTGCCAGAAGAGGCTAATACTAACCAGATTATTGATTTAATTAATGAACTGTCTTTTGAAGAAAATAAAAGAGTTGATCCGATTATTTTAAAATTACCTAAAATTAAGACTAATTTTTTAAGTAAAGTTTTTAATTTATTTTATAAATTAACCTTTTTAATAACTTTTAGTGCTATTATTTGGTTGTTAGTCAAACTGCACTTTACTTGGATTAGCACTTTGATATTTTTATTTTTCTTGGTTTTTGTTAGTTTTTTTATTATTCGTATCAAACGGATTACTAATGAATTAAAAATTACCGAGACTAAAGAAAGTTTATGGCAAACGCTGTTTGATATTTTTACTTTACCAATCATGTCAGTTGGCAAATATTTAAGTGAAAAATTCAGTAAAGTTAATATTTTGGTGTTTTTATTAGATTTTATTATTGAAACACCTTTTAAATTTTTTGTTGACATAGCTGAAGATTGGACTAATTATGTTAAAGAACGCAAAAGTCAAATAAATTAAGCTTATGACTGAAGACAACGGTTTATCCATTGAAGATTTATTAAATAGTAAGGCGCTACAGGAAAAAGATTCGCCAGCTGCTCAATTGACTAGGCGACAATCAGAATTGCGTTATAAGGCAATTGAAGATCAAACGGCAGCTCAGGCTGGTGTGTTAGGATTGGCTTATATTAATTTAATCGATTTTCCTATAAGTCCTGAGGCGATTGTTTTGTTAGATCAATCGGAAGCTGAGGCTTTGCAAGCGATTTGTTTTTATTATGAGGGGCGTAATGTACGAATTGGCACGATTGAGCCAAGTGATCAATTGACAGCTAGAGTTAGTGAGCTGGAAAATAAATTACATGTTAAGATAAAAATTTATTTAATTTCTCAACGTAGCCTAGAGTATGGTCGTAAGGTTTATGATGCTTTACCAAAGATTCAGCGAATGGAAGGGGTGGAAATTAGTCCACAAGATTTGATTCGCTATCAGGCTGAGCTGACTGATGCTCAATCATTAGACAATCAGATGAAGAAGGCTAATATTAGCCAAATATTATCATTAGTTATTGCTTCAGCTTTAAAAATGGGTAGCAGTGATGTTCATATTGAAGCTGAGGAAAAATCAGTGGCCATTAGAATGAGAGTTGATGGATTGTTACAACAGGTAACTACTATTCCTAAACAACAATGGAAAAAGGTTATTTCTCGTCTTAAAGTAGTGGCCAGGGTCAAACTGAATGTTGAAGATAAACCTCAAGACGGTCGATTTGATATATTTTTGCCAGAAGAAAAAATTGCTGTTCGTACTTCATTTTTGCCAACCGCTTATGGCGAAAGTGTTGTTTTACGCTTATTAAGGCCAGACTCAGCTATTTTACCATTAGATGGACTGGGGATGCGACCAGAAGTTCAAGCTATTTTAGAAAAAGAAATGACCAAGCCAAATGGTCTGATTTTAACTACTGGTCCAACTGGTTCGGGCAAAACTACCACCCTTTATGCCGCTCTTAATCAATTAAATTCACCGGGGGTAAAAATAATTACCTTAGAAGATCCAATTGAATATGAATTGAAGGGGATCAATCAAAGTCAAGTTGATGAAGGCCGGGGACACACTTTTGCTAATGGTCTTAAGTCAATTTTGCGTCAAGATCCCAATATTGTTATGATTGGTGAAATTCGTGATTTAGATACAGCGGAAATAGCTATTCAAGCTAGTTTGACTGGTCATTTAGTTTTCTCAACCTTACACACTAACGATGCCGCTGGAGTATTACCTCGACTTTTAGATTTGGGGGTTCAACCCTATCAATTGGCGCCGGCTATTAATGCGATTATCGGTCAGCGGTTGGTTCGTCGGCTTTGTCCGCATTGTCGTCAAGTTCATCAACCCAGCGAAACAGAGCAAGAGCAAATTAATAAAATTTTGGCGGTGGTTTCACCCAAGGCTGGTGTTGATGTGCCTAAAGAATTACCGACTTTTTATAAGGTCGGTGCCGGTTGTGAACATTGTGCCGGTTTTGGTTATAAGGGACGAGTTGGTCTTTATGAGATTTTTATTATGAGTGAGTCGATGAAGACCTTAATTAATGAGGGTGCACCGTCATTTAAAGTAATGCGTCAAGCAATTGAAGATGGAATGATTACTATGTTGCAAGATGGTATTTTAAAAATGTTGGACGGACAAACTTCTTTAGAAGAGGTTTTGCGAGTTATTGGTAAAACTGATTATATTGATGACTTATATGATATTGTTGTTTCTCAAACTTTGGGTCGTGGATTAAAAATCAGTGCTGACGATTTAGTTTTTGGTGAAACAATTGCTCAAGACATTAAGGCCGCTGATCAAACTCTAACTAAAAAACCAACCAGTCAGATGCTAGCAGCAGTGATGGCAGGGGCTATTGCTGGTAAAGCGGCCGATGTTCATATCGATCCAATTGAAGGTGGCGTTAAGATTCGTTATCGTTTGGATGGTATTTTGCACGATATTGTCACTTTAGGAGCAGAACATTATGTGCCGCTGATTGGTGAGATTAAAAATTTAATTGGCTTATCCCTGAGTGTTAAACAGCCGACTTTTGATGGTCGGTTTAGCATGACCCTGCCTAGTGAGCGGATGGATTGTCGCGTTTCTTTAATTACTGGTGGTTATGGTGAAACTGTAGTTATTCGGTTATTGTCTAATCAGGCAATTAGTTTAGAATTAACTGATTTGGGTATTCGAGATAAATCTTTAGCCATGATTGATAAATCAATTCATAAAACTAAAGGAATTATTATTACGACTGGTCCAACCGGTTCAGGTAAGACCACCACTTTATATGCTTTATTAAAAAAATTAAATACTCCAGAAATAAAGATTATTACCATTGAAGATCCAATTGAATATCATTTAGATGGAGTAATGCAAACGCAAATTGATACAGCTGGCGGCTATACTTTTGCCGCGGCACTACGTTCTTTGATGCGTCAAAACCCTAATGTTATTTTAGTTGGTGAAATTCGTGATCCAGAGACGGCTAAAACAGCAATTGAGGCTAGTTTAACTGGTCATTTAGTCTTGTCGACTATTCATGCTAATAGTGCAGCTGGAGCTATTGCTCGTTTTGCTGGATTGGGCGTAGAGCGACCGATGTTAGCCAGTGCTCTAGAGTGTTCAATTGGTCAACGGTTGGTTCGTCGACTTTGCCCTAATTGTAAAAAGCCAGCTGAACCCAAGGCTGAAATTTGGAGTCAAGCTGAGAAAATTTGGATAGAATTAAAAGCTAACCAGGAGTTGAATCTGCCAGACAAGCCTCAATTTTATGAACCAGTTGGTTGTTCTCAGTGTCGTGGTGTTGGCTATAAGGGGCGGGTTGGTATTTATGAGGTTATTATTATGACTCCGGAAATTCAGAAATTAATTCAACAACCATTAACTACTGACGCTGAAATTGAACAATTGGCTATTGAACAGGGTTCATTATTGATGACTCATGATGGTTTAGTAAAAGCAGCCAATGGTGAAACTAGTTTGGAGGAAATTTGGCGAGTAGCTAGTTAGTATGTTAGCAATTTTTAGTGATTTACACGATAATTTGGTTAATTTGCAGCTTTGGGCCAAATGGTGCCAAGCCGAGGGTATCCAACAGGCGGTTTTTTGTGGAGATTTGACTGATAGTGACAGTTTTCAGCATTTAGCGTCTCTTTGGTCAGGTCAACTCTATTTTGTTCAAGGCAACGCTGATAATTACGCTCCAGTCGATATACCTCAAGGGCCTAATTTTTATAATTTAGGTCGTCATGGTCGCTTTATGATAGATAATCGGACCATCGGAGTTTGTCATGAGCCGGAATATCAAAATATTGTCTTGGCTGAGGGGCCAGTTGATGTTTTATTTTATGGTCATACCCATAAACCTTGGCAAGAGCAACGTGATGATGCTTGGTTGGTCAATCCCGGTACTTTGGGTGGGGTTTATTATCCAGCTACTTTTGCTCTTTATGATCCATTAAATAATACTTGGGAATTAAAAAACTTACAGCAATTGATGCATTAATATGTTAATTATTGCCCTATTAATAGCCATTGTTTGGACTATAATTGCTTGGCGTAATTGGCCACTAGCGGTTAGTTTGTTGGTTGGTCTATTCCCGACTTATTTATTGCGTTTTAAAATCGGTCCTTTACCAATGACTGTTCTAGAAGAGCTGATTTTATTAACTACAGCTATTTGGTTGATTAAACAATACCCTCAACCGTGGGCCAATCTGCGTTCTCGGGCTAAAAATTGGCGAGCTTATCCCCTAACCATTGAGATTATTATTGTTTTATTGGTTGCCTGGTTGGCCTTAGTTATTGGGGGTAATACCACCAGTGGTCTAGGTCTTTGGAAAGCTTATTTTATTGAACCGATTTTAGTTTTTATTCTCTTTTGGAATGTTCCGCGTGGAACTAAAAATATTGAACGAGGCTATTTATTTTTGGCCGGCAGCTTATTGCTAGTTAGCTTAGTGGCAGGCTACCAGTATTTGACCGGTGATTTGATTGCCAATCCATTTTGGGCCGATGAGGCAACTCGGCGGGCAACCTCAGTTTTTGGTTATCCTAATGCGGTTGGTTTATTTGCTGGACCAGTTAGTCTAGCTTTGTTGGGCTTTTTGGTTTATCGGCTCAAACAAATTAAGAAGTGGTTTAATTGGGTTAATTTATTATTAGCTGCTAGTATTATTTTGGGTTGGCTGGCGATTTTTTGGGCCCAGAGCGAGGGAGCGATGATTGGTTTATTAGTTGCCCTGGTTGTTTTAGGTCTAATAGCTAGTCGTTGGAGTCGTCTAGTAGTTTTGGTAGCAGTGGCTATAGTTGGAGTAATGATTTGGCAAAGATCGGATTATTTGGACACAATCAAACAAAAAGTTCAATTAGCCGATTTATCTGGTCAAATTCGTCAGTCACAGTGGCAAGAAACTTGGCAGATGTTGGGTGATGGACGCTGGTTAACTGGAGCGGGGCTGGCTAATTATCAAGCAATGGTTGAGCCTTATCATCATGAGGGTATTTGGATAAAATCAGCTGATAAAAAAGCTAAACCAAGCTGGCAGCCGCTAGAGATCTATCTTTATCCGCATAATGTTTT
>JAEWTE010000047.1 GCA_023459655.1 Candidatus Parcubacteria bacterium
ATTTTAGCTGTTTCCAAAGCAGCATAAGTAAAAATAACCCCCCAACGCCTTTCCCAATAACTAGCCCAGCTTTCAGCAATAATAATCATTTGATGATCATCTGGTTCATTAACATCAATTTTAGCCAAATTAGCTCCTAGCGATCGTATAGCCAAATGCTCCCGATAATTAGATGATTCGGTAGTGGTTATACAGCGCAAAGCCCCTCTTTGCAAAGCATTAGCTAAAATATCTGATAAATCCAAACTCTGTTCCCCGCCAATACTCAGTCCAGCTATTTTTTCAACATTTTCAATAAATAAAATTATATTACCAGCTTGATTAACCTCATTAATAATAATACCCATTTTCTCTTGAGCTTCTTCCGGTGAAGATCCACCTAATAAAGCTGCTAGATCAACCTCAACCAGTCTTTTATCTTGCAAAAAACTTGGCACACTCTCTTGAACCATTAATTGAGCTAGCCCATAAACTAAAGATTTTTTACCAACTCCTTCTGGTCCAACCAAAATTACTCCCATCCGGCCAGCCGACCAAGCCTCCAAAATCTGATTTAATTCGGTTTGTCTGGCCACGCACAATGGTAATTGATTAGTTTTAGCTGCTAGAGTTAAATCATGGGCATATTGATTTAAAAATGGTGTAGCCACCGCCGTATAGGCTCGATCCATATTTGAGCCAGGTTTAAATTGGGATAAATCCCTCATTTGTCGATAAGTTTTAGCCAATCTTTTATTAATATGAAACCAATCAGCCACATCACTAAATTGCTCCTCTTTGGAGCCAGTATCATAAATTATTTCCTTGATTAGTTGGCTTTGTTTAATTAGTGGTGCTAAAAAATCAACGATTAACGGTGTTTCCAATGATGACCAAGCCTGAGCCGTTCCCTGAATAATTGCTGATTTGACCTCGGCTGACAAACTAATCGTCAAATTATGTCCTTTTTGCTTAGTCTGATTTCTAGCTAATTTATCGGCTATGTCCGAACCATCAAGACTGAGACGAAATAATAATGATTTAACCAATTGTTTATTTAATAAAACACCAAACCATTGTTCAGCAGTCACTTGCTCTGACCCCATTTTACCAGCCAACACAACCGCTTTTTCTAAACTTTGTCGAATGTCCTCTGATAAATAATCGATCAAATTAAACTTATTTCTTTTAGGTAAATCAAGCGCTGCCGGCCAATCAGTTAGCGGAAATAAATCATCAGCCGCGAGCTTTGGCATTTTTACTAAACGACTATTATTAATTAACCGATAAATTCCTAATAAATTAAACAAGCCTGACCAGGCTACCCAACGCATTGATCCAACTGGTCTTAACCACCAATCTCCATCAACAATCTTGGACCAATCAATAAACCAGCTACTAGCTTGACCAATTTGCCATATTAATACTAACCAACCACTAACTGCCAATAGATAAATTAATAAATCAATGGCAACTAATATCTTCCGACTTAATTGTTTTTGCCAAACCTCCAGCTTGGTTGCTGAATAATCAATAAACAACCAGGCATTAGCACCAAACCAGCCAACCCCTTGTCCTTGACAAACCTGACAACGCTGACCATCAGTCCAGCCAGAACCGTGACAAGTTTCACAAATTAGCCAACCGCTATTATGCTTCTTGGCCATAGTATAAAATATAGAGATAATAGAAAATTGCTACTGGTGCCGCTGGCCAAGCCATGACCGCTACCAAAGCTAATAACCAACAAATCAACCAAATAGTTAGCCTAAAAATAATCTGAATTAAACGCATGACAAAACTAATCAAAAAACTAGCTACATCTCTTTGGCCATACATCGGCACAAAAATATTCTTCAACCAAACCGCTAAAGCTAATCCCCGACTAACCTTGTTTAACCAGGCCCACCAATAGCCAGTCCAAATAAACCAGCCCTGTGAATACCACCACCAGGGAAACCAAAAAATTTCTTTAAAAACTCGCCAAACTATATACATATAAATTCATTATAACAAAATAATGAATTATCAGCTATTCAACCATTGATCTTCCTGACGAACCAAGTAGTCAACTGGCTTATTTGAATCGGCCAAAAGTTGTTTAGTTATTCTTTCAATGCGAGATCCCTGTGAACCTTTTAATAAAACAGCTGATTTTTCTGGGATTAATTTATCAATAATTGCTGCGGCGGCCGCTGATTCAGCAAAATAATTAATCTTACCAACCCAGCCTTGCTGCTCAGCTTCCTGACCAATCATGGCTGCCAATGGACCAATCAAAATCAACCGACCAATCGCTAATTTAGCAATAATTTGCCCTAAACGACGATGCTCAGCCGGTCCATTAACACCTAATTCCAACATATCACCCAACACAGCTACTCGATGACCAGCATCAGCAACTGGTAATTTATTTAAAATATCTAAAGCTGCCATAACTGAGGTTGGAGAGGCATTATAAGAATCATCCAAAAGAACATTATTATACTGTCCAGATAATATATTTAAACGACCTCGTGGTGGTTGAAATTTAACCAAAGCCTCAGCCAAGCTCAACAATTCGACTCCTTGGCTTATTCCAACCGCTGCTGCTGCTAAAGCTGAATAAACTGACGCCTCACTAATAGCCAGTGGCATTGATACTAAAGCAATAGCATTATGATAATTTATTTTAAACGATAGACCAGATAATTCATTAGCTTCTAACTTAACCGCTGTCTGATAATTAAACACCAAATCAGTCGCTCGCACTTCAGCCAATTGACCAAAACCATAAGTTATTATTTTAGCCTTTGATTTGGTAACCATTTTAGCTACCCGTTGATCATCAATATTTAAAACTCCTACCCCCTGTTCTGGAAGATATTCAATCAATTTACCCTTTTCCTTGGCAATATTGTCCTGACTACCAAAAAATTCTAAATGAGCTTGACCAATTACTGTCATAACCCCAATCACCGGATGAATAAAACTTAAAAGATAGTCCATGTCACCGGGATGATCAACCCCCATTTCTAAAATTAAAAATTCCGGATAATTTTTATCAGTTAAAATTAATAACCCAATAGCTGAACAAAATACTTTAAACCAACCCAATAATGAACGCCCGGGTGATTTCAACCCCAAGATAGTCAACGGCAAGCCGATTTCATTATTATAATTTTTGATATTGCCTCTAACTTGGTATTTTTGACTTAATACTAAAATAATTGCTTCTTTGGTGGTTGTTTTACCAACACTGCCAGTAATACCAATTATTTTAGGATTATATTTACGGGTAACCTGGCGAGCTAATTTTTTTAATATATATTGCAATAATAATTGAAGCATAAAATTATTATTTAGCTGGACGCTGAGCCGGAACTTGTTTATATTTTAAAATAAAATCAGCAATTTCGCCAAATAACGGCGCCGCCGAACTCTCCGCCCAAACAACACCACGTGGATGATCGATCCGAACAACCATAACAAAAATTGGATCTTCAACCGGAGCATAGCCAGCAAATGAACCAATATTAACTCCAGTCAAATAACCTCGCCCATCTTTTCTAGGAACCTGAGCTGTGCCGGTTTTGCCAGCGACATAATAACCATCAACACTGGCTCTTTGACCATGGCCATCTTCAACTACATTAACCAACATCCCACCAACTGTTCGAGCTGTTTCTGGACTAACAACTTGACGAACCATGTGCGCTTGGGTTTTTATCCTGTTACCGTCTGGATTAATAATTTCTTTAACTAAGTATGGTTGCATTAATTTACCATCATTAGCTAGAGCACCAAAGGCCATAGCCATTTGTAAGGTTGTAACATTAATTCCCTGACCAAATGAAGCAGTCGCAGCATTAATTTCTTGACCAAATTTCTGATATAAATTATTTAAACTACCGGCTGATTCAGATGATAAATCAATATTAGTTTTCTGGCCAAAGCCAAAATCTTTAACACTAGCTCGAAAATTATCTAGACCAATCTGTCTTAACACAAAAACCATTCCAGTATTTAAAGAATCCTGCAAAACTTTAACCATATTAACTATTCCCCGCCCCTTGAAATCTGAATTGTTTATTTTATTCTTACCAATCATTAACCAACCGGCATCATTATAGGTTGTTTGCGGTGATACTTTGCCTTGATCAATTCCAATCGCCATGGTAATCGCCTTAAAAATTGAACCAGGCTCATAAGCTTCAAAAGTTGGCTGATTATTAAATTGTTTTAAGTCATTAACTAAATGATAATTATTAGGATCAAAGTCTGGTGCTGAGCACATCGCTAAAACTGCCCCAGTTTTTGGTTCAATAATTACCACACTACCACCATCGGCCTGATGTTTAATGACCGTAGCTGATAATTTGCTACAAGCAATATTTTGGATAGAGCGATCAATCGTTAAAATTAAATCTGAACCGTTAGTTTGTTGCTGATAGTCCCGTCCACCAAGAATAGCTGTCCGATTGGCACTACGCTCCCCTTTCATAGACCCAGCCCGACCAGTTAAAATATCATCATAAGTTCCTTCTAAACCATAATTACCCTTACCAGACAAATCATCATCACTAATAAAAGAAACAAAACCCAATAAATTGGAGCCAATATTTTTTTCTGGATAATAGCGATACTCTCGACTAATTTGTCCCAAACCATTAATCAACACCTTTTTCTTATTCGACTCACCGGCTGGTTGCCAAACAACCATCTCTCCATCAATTAATAAATCTTCTGGCCGTAATGAAGAATCACCCCAACAACGGTTTAATATTTTAAAATAGAGTTTAATTATTTGTTCAGCTTCTAATTTTTTACCTACCACTTCATAAGGATCATCGCCTTTATTAATAATTTTCAAATAATCAGCAATTTTAGCTTCCGACTGCTCTTTAATTGCTGCGTTGCGTCGAACTTTAGCCATTTCTTGATAAAAACTATCTTGTAATAATTCTTTTTGTCGAAGTAAAATTAATTCTTTGGCTACCGCAATTTCTTCACTGCTAGAGGCTGATGATAATTGACCAACCTGATCATCTAATTGTCGTTTAAGCCTAGTTTCTTCGGCTTTATCAATATCAGTTAAAATTTTAGGCTGATCAAACACCTCAAACAATATTTCCGCCAAAACAATTGGTTCAACTATAACCGGAAATGATCGATCTGCTTGATTAGTTTTACTTTGACGATTACGTAATTCTTCTATTTTAAACATTTGTAAATCACGAGGCACAGTATATAGTGTAAAAAATCGCCGATTAGTAGCGACTGGATACAAATCATTGCCAACACCTGATTTACCATTATGAACAAATATTTGACCGCGAGTTGGAGCTAATTGCACATTAAATTCATGCTGACTACGAGCTTTAGCTAAATAATAATCATATTTAATTACCTGCAACCAAAATAATCGAACAATAATTAATAAACCAGCTAAGACAAAAAAAATCGACAATATTTTTAAATTGCCATTGGAGTTTTGCTGATAAACTGCTCTGTCGGACCGATTAGGTCGAACCGTTTTTTTATCGGACCGAGCCATAAACTATTTCTTAGCCAAAAAGTCTTGATCAGTAATAGCGTAAGATAATCTATCAACCGGCACCATATTTAAGGATTGAATTTGCCCTTGCAAGTAATTATAAGAACTCAACTGAGTTATTTGGTCCTGTAAATCAGCCTGATCTTGCTTTAATCCAGCTAATTGGTTTTTATAATCACGTAAAGCAAAAGTTTGAGTGGCCAAACTATTGGCAATTATTAAATACAATAAAATCGACAAAGCCATACCTGACCATAAACAATAATTAATCGACCGCCAATTTAATCGCCGGGCATGATCTGGCTTATTTTTTGAACAATTGGTAGAGACTAATTCTTGGTTATTCACGGTCATATGGAGGCAATCTTAATTTAATCAATTTTACTAGCAGCTCTTAATTTAGCACTGCGTGATCGCGGATTAGCCGCGACTTCGGCCGGACTGGCCATAAGCGGATGACGATAAATTATTTTTAAGCGTGCATGGTGGCCGCATTGGCAGATAGGGAACTCTGGTGGACACAAGCAATCTTTGTTTTCTTTTAAGAAAAAATGCTTAACCAACCGATCTTCCAGACTATGGAAACTAACTGCGGCAATGCGGCCGTTTGGGCACAACAAGCCAAGTGATTGATCAAGAACGGCTGACAGATTGTCTAATTCTTGATTAGTAGCAATACGTAGGGCTTGGAACAATTTAGTAGCTGGATGCTGACGACTCTTAGCTAAATATTTCTGTGGCAGGGTGGTTTGAACTATTTCCACTAATTCCTGACTAGTGGTAAACGGATGACGGCCACGGTGACGAACAATTGCTTTAGCTAACGGTCCGGCCCAGGGTTCTTCGCCATATTCGCTGATAATTCGCCTTAATTCACTTTCCGTCCAATGATTGACAATTTCAGTAGTGGTCAATGGACTACTAGGACCAAAAGCCATATCTAGCGGACCTTCCTGATTAAAAGAAAATCCCCGACTACGGTCAGCTAACTGAGCTGACGATAGACCCAAGTCCAAAACCAAACCGTCAAATAGTCCGTCAATCTGCTGCTCAGTCAAAACCGCTGACAGATTAGCGAAATTATCATTAATTAAAAGAACATTAGTTAATTTTTCTTGAGACAAAGTCTCTTGCGCGGCAGCAATGGCTAGTGGGTCAAGATCAAATCCGACTACTAGGCCTTGCGGTCCAACCGCCCTGGCTAAAGCCGTCGTATAGCCGGCTCCACCCAAAGTGGCATCAATGAAACGCTGTCCTGACTGTGGTTGTAAAACTGCTAAAACCTCCTCAAGTAAAACTGGTTGATGCTGGTAATCCATAGATTACAGCAAATCATCCAACGACTCAGCAACTGAACCACTGGTCTTGTCATTATTAAACCGGTAAGCTTCCCAGCGGTCTTTGTCCCAGATTTCTAAACGATCATAGAGACCGGCCACCACCGTCTGCTTGCGCAGACCGGCAAATTGGCGCAGATATTCGGGCAGCACTACCCGTCCCTGCGCATCACACTCTACTTCGCTGGCACCAGACAACATAAAACGAGCAAAGGCCCGCTGGTTAGCCTTGTTAAATGACAATTGGCTCAATTTGCTAGAAACTAATTCCTCCCAAGCAACTTTAGTATACAAAAACAGACAGTCATCTAACCCCTTGGTGACAACTGCCCCTTTTTTCAAATCAGCCCGGAACTTAGCGGGAATCGCTAAGCGGCCTTTCTCGTCTAAATTGTGTTGAAATTCGCCGATAAACATTG
>JAEWTE010000048.1 GCA_023459655.1 Candidatus Parcubacteria bacterium
ATAAAACGTGTTCACAGCCAACTGCGCTACCGCTGCGCTACCCGGGAATATTTAATTGTTAAATACAGAGCTATTATAGCAAAGACTCTTAGCTTGTCAATAAAACATAGCAATTATTAAATACCGTCTGTCCCACCGATATCAAAAATTAGGGCCAGAAACATAGCAACAAACATCAATCCCACTAAAACAAAAAATAAAACACTGGAATTAATCTTGGATATTTTAATATCACCATATTTATTATAAAGCATCTGAGCCACAAAGCCGAAAATCATAAATGCTGCGGCTGCCAAAGCACATAGCACTAGGCTAAATCCATCTTGAGCCATTATGCCAAAAAGTGTACCGCCGAAGATAAAACTGATAGCATAACCGATCTTATCTGGCTCTTTCTTCAAATCCGGCAATTCTCTATCCATGGCAAACTTTTAAAAATCCCTTAATTTCTTGACTGCCTCTTGTTTTTTAATCTTCTCCAGAGCCTTGGCTTCAATCTGACGAATACGCTCACGGGTTACTTCAAACTCTTGACCAACTTCTTCTAAGGTATGAGAAACACCATCGGCCAAGCCAAAACGCATCTCTAATATTTTTTGTTCTCTAGGGGTCAAGGTAGCAATTACCTCTTTAACATAATCTTTAAGTAATTCTAAAGCTGCTACCCGATCCGGTGTCATATTCTTTACATCTTCAATAAAATCTTCCAAAGTAGAATCATCGTCATCATCACCAACCGAGGTTTCCAGTGAGATAGTATCTTGAGAAATCTTCATGACATGACGAATCTTGTCTAAATCCTCACCCATCTCCGCAGCAATATCTTCAGGCATTGGTTCTCGGCCTAAGTCTTGAATCAATTGACGCTGAACTTGTTGAAATTTATTAATTGTCTCAACCATATGAACCGGAATACGAATCGTTCGTGACTGATCGGCTAGCGAGCGAGTAATCGCCTGACGAATCCACCAGGTAGCATAGGTTGAAAACTTATACCCCTTACGGTATTCAAACTTTTCAACTGCTCTAAATAAACCAATATTCCCCTCTTGAATTAAATCCAATAAACTCAAGCCCCGAGTACCACTAAATTTTTTAGCAATCGACACCACCAAACGCAAATTGGCTTCAATCAATTGACGCTCGGCCTCTCGTTCACCACGTTCTTTGCGACGAGCCAGGTCAACCTCTTCAGCCGTTGTCAATAATGGCACTTTACCAATCTCTTTAAGATACATCTGGACTGAGTCAGCCGATAATTCTGAGATATCAAACTTCTTAATATCTTTAATCTCACCTAGTAATAATCGGACTCTTTCTTCTTGTTTAGTTTTATCTAACCCTATTTCTAAATACCCCTCACCGGTCTCTACTAATTTAATATTATGCTTTTGTAATTCCTCTAAAATTAATTCATAATCATAAACGTAATCCTCCAGCTTAGGAAAAATACACAATAATTCGGTTTCAGTAACAAAACCACGTGGCCGCACTCTGGCAATTAAGGCCTGAATTTGTTGTTCAGTTGGACCAGTCGCCGGCTTATCTTTTTTAAAATTTTTATCTGCCCGCCCAGCCACCTTAGCTCTTTTTTTAGCTTTAGTGGCTAACGGAGTTGATGGAGTAAAATCGGCCGTCTGTTCTTTAATAATCTCGCCTAGACTGGCCGAAATAGCTACCTGCTTTCGTTTAGTCATTGTTTAAAAATTTAATTTTCCAAAGCCCCTAGACTCTGACTTAATTCTTCGGCTTCTCCCAATAAGATATTAATCTCTAATTCACGTTTATCTTCACTAATACCAGTATCCCCTTCCAAAACGGCAATTTGTCGACTAATTTTCATCAAACGAGTCTGCCACCAATCTTTCTTTATCCCCTTAGCTAACTTTAATGATTCACCAAATGATTGTTCAATTGAAGCATCAGATAAATCCTTATCGGCTAATAAAAACAAACTATTTAGATAATCACCTAGCGGCTGATCAATTGGCTCAAAACTAGTCGACCACCAATTAGCAAAATCATTATAATCAACCGATTGACTATCAGTCGGGCGCTTCTTATTATAATAGACGATTAGGTTTTTGTAAATCAAAGCAGCTGGTGTTTCACCCAATAACTCTGGCTCCAATTCTTGACCAACACTATCTAATAAACCTGGAAACTTAATCAGCCAAGCTAATAATAAGTCGGCAACACTATTTTTAACCGATTGCCTAATCGTTTGAGTTTGACTAGCCGAACTACTAGCCGTTGTTTGACTGGCTGGTAAACTACCATAGAGTAACTGTACTTCAATACGCAAAACTTGAGCCAATTCTTTCAACCAATAATCGCGTTCAACAATATCAGACAACTTACTAATCATAGTTAAAAATCGCTTAGTGGCTGCCTTACGCTGGTCAATTTTTTGACTAGATAATTGCGGTTTTAATAATTGAAAATAATACTGCATAATCGGCGGAGCCGCCTCTACCAAAGTTAACCAATCCCCACTAGGCTGACGCAAAAACTCATCTGGATCTTTACCAGCTGGTAAACGCAAAACTTGAATATTAATATCAGTCTGACCAGCCAAAGAAATTGCCCGATCAGCCGCCAGTAGTCCAGCCTGATCCATATCAAAAGCCAAGACTAAATTCTCAGTATAACGCTTTACTAGCTTTAAATGATCCTCAGTTAAAGCTGTCCCTGAAGTAGCTATAACATTTTTAAAGCCCTGCTGATGGGCCATAACGCAGTCCATTTGCCCTTCTACTACCACAGCTCGCCCAGCTTCTTTAATCGCTGCCTTAGCTCGCCACAGGCCAAATAAATGACGGCTCTTATCATAGATAAGGTTTTGTGGACTATTAATATATTTACCAGAACGACCATCATCTAATTGTGGTAAAACCCGAGCCGAAAAACCTAGTAAATTACCATTGACATCATGCC
>JAEWTE010000049.1 GCA_023459655.1 Candidatus Parcubacteria bacterium
AAAAGTTGGCAACAATCAAATTGGCTGGTTTAGATTTGCGACCAAAATTATTGGTTGATGGTGAATTATCGGCTGACCAGATCGATTTATCTTTAGCCCAATGGTTAGAAAAATTAGCACCATTTGGTCAAGGTAATCACCAGCCGAAATTTGTAGCTTATCGGCAAACGATTCGCGATATTAATACGATGGGGGCTAGTAAACAGCATATTAAATTGCGACTGGGCAATTATTGGGCGCTAGCCTTTGGTCAAGCTGAAGGTTATCAGGAGTTAAAACCTGGCAATCAAATTGATTTAGTTTATAGCTTAGATATTAATCGCTGGCAAGGCCAAGCTGAACCGCAATTAAAAATTATTGATTTACGAATCTCAACTGATAATTAATTATATGGTCAAAAAATTTGTTCATGATTACTTAATTAGTTATACCGACGGCGGGGCTCGGGGTAATCCCGGGCCGGCTGGCATCGGTGTTGTTTTACAAGATAAAACTGGTCAAACTATTGGTGAATGGTCGGAATTCTTGGGGGTGGCCACCAATAACCAGGCTGAATATAAGGCTTTATTATTAGCCTTAAAACAGGCGGTCGCTTTGGGGGTAGTGGAGTTAGATTGTCGTTTAGATAGTGAATTAGTAGTTAAACAACTCAAAGGTGAATATAAAGTTAAACACCCTGATCTTAAGCCTTTATTTGAACAGGCTAAAAGCTTGATTTCTCAGATTAAAAATGTTAGTTTTAAGCATATTCGTCGTGAATTGAATAAGCAGGCCGATCAATTGGCCAATCAGGCCATGGATCGAGGTGGTGATTTTTAGGACGCATAGCTCAGTTGGTTAGAGCGTACGGTTCACATCCGTAAGGTCACAGGTTCGAATCCTGTTGTGTCCACCATCATTAGTTCCACCGAAAAGGTGGAATTTTTGTTTTACGCGAAATGCGCTTGTTTATTGTATTTGTTAGCGGTTTTGTGGAGGTTGAGGCGGTTCGAACTTTAGCGACACCATTTGGTTGATTTGAAGAAAGTTTGAAAATTTTATGGCTTAGATTGGAGATAAAAGAGCTTTTGGTCAGTGGTTCGAACGTTGCTTAGATCTCTTGTATATTTTGACCTACGCGCTATAATACAACTAACCATAGATTACATGTCTTATATGACCAAAGAACAAACAATTGGACAAAAAATCAGAGCTTGGCGGGCAAAGAAGGATTTAACGCAGGATGAGCTCGCGAAGAAGGCGGATATACCTTATCCGACCTTAATCAAAATTGAGTCGGATACTGTAACCAATCCGACGCTGGATACTGTAAAGAAGATTGCGGCGGGGCTTGGGTTGTCGCTTGATGAACTAACACAATAAGTATGGCGACTAAATCAAATTCAAATCTCAATAAAGCAGCAAGGGTAAAAAATGATGAGTTTTATACGCGCCTTGTTGATATTGAAAAAGAATTAAGGCATTATAAAAACCAATTCAATGGTAAGGTTGTATATTGTAATTGTGACGATCCGTTCGAAAGTAATTTTTTTAAATATTTTGCAGCAAACTTTAAAGCTTTTGGATTAAAAAGACTTATTGCAACCAGTTACAAACCATCCCCTGTAGCAAACACGCAACTCGGATTGTTTGGTGACGACATATCACTGGGTGTGCCAAAGGGGCGTCCGAAAATAACAGCTAATAAATTTATTATCAATGAAGTCGGAGATATAGATGGTGATGGCGCCTTTGATTTGCATGATGTTGCCAAACAGCTCAAGGCAAATAAAAACAACGAATGGGCACCTTTGGAGGGCGAGGGTGATTTTAGAAGTGCAGAGAGCGTGGAATTACTTAAACAGGCAGATATTGTCGTAACGAATCCGCCATTTTCACTGTTTCGTGATTACGTCGCGCAACTCATGGAGCATGATAAGAAGTTTTTAATTATAGGTAACGATAATGCCATTGCGTACAAAGAATTTTTTGGATTTGTTAAACAAAACAAAGTATGGACTGGTTATGCAAAGGTGAAAGAGTTTATACAACCAAATGGTGAAGTCAAAAAATTTGGTAATGTTGGTTGGTACACGAATCTCGACACAACTAAAAGGCATGAGAAATTGACACTTTATAAAAAATATAAATCCGACGAATATCCACGATATGTAAATTACGATGCTATTGAAGTATCAAAAGTTGTTGATATTCCAATAGACTATGAGGGAGAAATGGGCGTACCTATTACATTTCTTGATAAATATAATCCTGATCAGTTTGAAATAATAGGCTCAAGTCTGTTTCTAGGAAAACCGATGAAAGATATCGCCCCGAAAGGATCATTTGTCCAGGGTGGACCAAGATTTTATTTAGCAAATGACAATAAGACCTATCGACGACTTTATGATCGTCTCATTATAAAGAAAAAATCCTAATTTATGAAAATTGAACTACAAAGAATAAAAATCCGCGATGTTGTTAACGGCTTTAAGGATAGCGCCGAAGAAGGTGTTGTCGCATACGGTGGCAATCTTGATGTTCGTCCTAAATACCAGCGTGAATTTGTCTATAAAGAAAAACAGCGCGATGCCGTTCTCGATACTGTTAAAAAAGGATTTCCGCTCAATGTGATGTATTGGATGGTACGCGATGATGGAGGTTACGAGGTGTTAGATGGTCAGCAGCGCACCATTAGTCTTGGGCAATATGTTAATGGTGACTTCTCCCTAGAGAATCGTTTTTTTCATAATCTTACAAAGGAGGAGCAAGAGCAAATACTTGCATACGAGTTGATGATCTATTTCTGTGAAGGTACAGACAAGGAACGACTAGACTGGTTCAGAACCATAAACATCGCTGGTGAAAAATTGACAGATCAAGAGTTGCGCAATGCTGTTTACACAGGTCCATGGCTTTCGGACGCAAAGCTCAAGTTCAGCAAATCAAATTGCGCTGCCTATCTTTTGGCAAACGATGGTGGCGCGCTTCTTACTGGTTCTCCAATAAGACAAGAGTACTTAGAAAATGCCATCTCTTGGATAAACAACGGCGAAGTGGCCGATTACATGGCAAAGCATCAGCACAACAAGAATGCTAATGACTTATGGGATTATTTCCAAAATGTTATTGAGTGGGTGCGGAAAACATTTCCGAGCTACCGCAAGGAAATGGCAAATGTTGTTTGGGGCGAATTATATAACCAGTTCAAAGATAAGAAACTGGACGCCAAGAAATTGGAAGCAGAGGTCGCGAAGTTGATGCAAGATGAGGATGTAACAAAGAAATCAGGTATTTACCCCTACGTTTTGACCAGACAAGAAAAACATCTTTCAATCCGTGCTTTTAACGACAAGATGAAGCGTGAAGCGTATGAGAGGCAAAAAGGTGTTTGTGTGAAATGCGAGGATCATTTTGAGCTAGAGGAGATGGAAGCCGATCATATTAGGCCTTGGCATGAAGGTGGAAAAACTATTGCGCAAAATTGTCAGATGCTATGTAAGCAGGATAATCGCACAAAGTCGGGGAAATAATCTAGATTTAAAAAAATATCGGGGGACTAAAAGTCATGTAAAATAAGCCTCAAATTGAATAATAGATAAAAAAAGACACTTTTATGTCCAAATTACTTGATTTTTAAATCAAGATGGTATAATATGACTACATTAGGACAAAATAATGTCATTTATACCTAAATATGTTAATAACAAGAATTAAGGCAAGCAACTTCTACGGGGTAAAAGATCCTGTTGAAGTATCGTTCACCGAGGGTGGCGAAAAAGAAAAGATAGGTTATGTAAATTTCGGGAAAGAGAGAATCTCTCTTATCTCTGGCTTTTATGGTGCCAATGCGTCAGGTAAAAGTACGGTATTAAATATCATTGACACTGTAGCCAGAATAATGGTCGCAAAACAACAAGATTTTGTACTTGCGCCTAATGGGATAAAAGAGGAGGTTGTCATTTCTCTTCCCAACTACACAACTGCCATGCAGACAAAGCCCATAGTAATGGAGATGGATTATATTATTGGAGACGATAAATATAACTATTCAGTCTCTATCATAAATGAGGGGAAGGAAATTTCAGAGGAAATCTTATACAAGAACAGTCAAAAAATCTTTAGTAGGAAAGATCATAATATTTCGTTTGAAAGTAAAATTGAAAAAAAGATAGGTGCTTTAGCGAAAAACATAGTAGCACCTAAAAAGTCTTCTTTCCTTTCTGTTATTTTAGATGACAGTTCTGATGTTTCTGTGTTTGCAAACATAAAAGAAGAAATAGGAATTTCTAATCTTAACCAAATAAAGACCAATTTCTGTTTTATTACCGACAAGCGCTCGGTTCAGATGGGGCAAAATAATCTCAACGGATTACTTGCTTTCGCAATAAACTATCTCAATAGCAATACTCAAAGACAGAGCGAAATGCTTGGCACAGTTAATTCTGTAGTAAAGTATTTTGAACCATCTTTTCAGAGTCTTGTTATAAATGGCAATAATAAGGTCTTCACATACGAGGCAAAATATAGGGACTTCTATAAAAATCTTGGCACTATGGAACTCTCTGCTGGAACACGAGAGCTCATAGCGTATATAGGAGATATCCTTAAAATATTAAAAATGGGAGGCATTGTTGTCTACGATGAAACGAGCAAGTTCTATCATCCAGATATGGAGATTGCTATTCTTAATCTCTTCAAAGATAAGGATATAAACAAGAAAAATGCCCAGTTATTCTTCTCATCGCACAATCACGAGACGTTTGACCTCTTACAGAATGATCAGGCACACATTGTAGAAAAGAAGGATGGAAATATTGTCGTGTCAAAAGTATCAGATTACGATGTCAAAGAAAGAGACAATATAAAGAGAATCTATCGTCTTGGTTCTCTTGGAGGCATACCAAATACGATTGATTTCAACAGGATAATAAATAATCTCTTATAAGCTTATGCCTGAAAAGAAAAGCTTTAAGATATATTATTTATTGCTCACTGAAGGAACAGCGGAATTCAATCTTTTTGGTTATTTAACAACTAAAAAGTTTAAAGGAGAATTTGAGGACTCTAATGTTCAATTCAGTATCAAGGTTGAAATTATAGATGCTGGAATCTCACAAGGCAAATTAAATGGAGTTGGAGATTTCACTTCTTTCAATTCAAAATATAATGCGATAAAGGACGATGGAAGATACGTCGGTCAGAAATTATTCTTCGTGATAGATAAGGATTTTGACGACTCTTCGCAAGTTAAAAACCTGATAGAAAAAGACGAGAATATCGTCCAGTTTGTTGAATATAATTCCGAACATCTCTTGTTAAGGTTCGGGGGCAAGAAGCCCAAGAATCCTACAGATTTTAAAAATATGGGAGAGTTTAGGAACTATTGTAAGGGGGAGTTTCAAAAACAATTCAATAAGAAAGCCTCGGAGTTTAAAGATGATGACTTTGATTCAGTATTTGTAAATATTGAAGACGATGAAATAAAGAGAGCTTTTGCTGAATTGTTTTCTACCTTGTCTTAGTTTCTAAGGTGGGGCTTTACGCAAGCGCGAACTAGCAGATGGGTCAGTCCAATATGGAATTTAAGTATTGAACATTTCCTTGTCTTCATCAGTTTTCTGCAAAATTCCCTCAAACACCCCAATAATCTCCTTCGTCTGCCAAATGTGGGTGCCAACCCAGCATTGAGTAGCGGTTAGTGATTTTTTCAGCCAATTCCACCAAGATTCCGAGGGTTCAAAAGGCTCAATTTCCACAGGTTTTTCATTCTCCTGTTCCAAATATTCCTGTATATTCATACCGCTTTTTATCAACCCTTTGGTTAGTGGTTCTAAATTTGGTTTGAAATCCCCACCAAATATTTGTTATTAATCTTAAATCAATTAAAAAAGAAGCATCGGCAAGAATGCTTCTTTGGTTGTGTTGTTTTTTCCCGCTTGCCCGGGGAGTTATTACTGCAGAAGAGCCCGGACGGCGGCCAAGGCGACGGTTTCATCAGCCGGCTCGACATTAGCCTTGCTGGCAAACCCAGAGGCGGTGACGCCAGCGGCCTTGATAGCGGTCAGGATATCCAGCTGGTTATTGCTGGTTCCAAAGGCTATTTGTAAGGTGGGGCGGCCGACGGATTTGTTGAAGGCCATGCCTTCAACTATCACAACCTTGGCACCAGTCTTGTAAAGACTGGACATCAGTGTTGTCATGTCCACGGCCAGATCGGTGGTGACGACTCTGACGATTCCATCACCCAAATCCTGGCGGCTGGCGATAATCTCCTGGTGATTTTCCATGATCTTATCATATTCGGCAATCCAGCCGAGAATTGTTTCATCGGGTTGGGCGTTCTGGGAGAAATGCTTGGCCAGATAGACCCGGCGGCTGTCATCGGCGATTTTGCTTTTGACCGCCCGGTTTACCAACCCACCGAAGTGAGTAGTAAAGTCCATACGGTCGCCGGCATCAGCGGCCCCGAGAAGTTCCTCGGTATGCTCGTCAACTATTCCGAGGATGTAGAGGAGTAGGGCACCAGACGACTTGATTTCGCCGGTGGCTTGACTGACTGGCTCAATGAGCAGGTCATCGAACGACAGCCCGGCCTCGCTGAAGGCCTGTTCCCAGTCTTCCCGGCAATGCTCATCAAGCACACCGACAATCTGGTGGCCAGCAGCAATGATGCGGCGGAGAAAATCGACCGTCATCGCTTCATCGCGGTTGTTGACGGCCAAGTCCACAAAGAGGACTTTTCGGTTTGGCTTCCATACGGACGGGTCAATCTTGTCGACTGTGAAGGCCTGGGTGAAGGCTATTTCACTCTCTTCTTCAGCTAAATTCCGAAGAACGGCTGCTGAAGTTAAGACGCCATCAACCGAGCCAACACTGACAATAAGATTAAAGAATTTTTCCATGTATTCCTCCAACCGAGTCGGGACAGAGCTAGGGCTTATGGGGTGTGGTGCCTAGATGTATTTTCCGATACTGGTTATTTTATTTTTAAGGTATTATGAAACTATAGCACATTAAAGCAATTTTGTCAATAAGCTATAACTAAAAACAGTTGACTATTAGCTTGGTAGCTGTATAATAAATTTTAGACCAGACAGCCAGCGGGCAGCCGCTATTTAGTTTACTAAGTAGAGGAAAGTCCGGACTCCTGCGGCGCTTCGGTGCCGTGTCGCGATAACGGGTAACGCCCGCCGCGTTTGCCGTGAGGTAAGCGTAGGGAAAGTGCCACAGAGACAATACTAGCGATTATATCGTTAAAGGTGAAAAGTCAGTTGGTGTTATGGCTTGCCGTAGCTACAGCTGTCGCTAATCAGTAATGGTTAGTCGTGGTAAACCCTATCTGGAGCAAGAGCAAACTTAGAGCTTCGGTTTTAAGACAAAGTAGCTCGCTGGAGCCGTTGAGCAATTGACGGCCTAGATAAATGGCTGCCGTCATGCTATTAGTATGATACAGAATCCGGCTTATAGCTGGCCGTCGGTCTAAAATTTAAACTTATGAAACGTAGCGAATTATTTTTTTCATTTATTTTGGTGCCGGTGGATTTCTTAATGATTGTCCTAGCTGGTATTTCGGCTTATCATATTCGGGCCAGTGAAATGGCTACAGAGATTAGGCCAATTTTATATAATTTGCCGTTTAGTGAATTTGTATTGTCGTTAATGGTGGTTAGTCTGACTTGGTTGATAATTTTTGCTGTGGCTGGATTATATCGGGCGCGAGGTATTAAGCGTTTTGATGAATTGAGTAAAGTGTTTTTTGCTTGTTTTGCTGGATTTGGTTTAATTGTTATTTATATTTTCTTTTTCCGTGAATGGTTTTCTTCACGGTTTATTATTTTAGTTGGCTGGCTACTAGCTTGGGCTTATGTTAGTGTGGCTCGTTTAGTAGTTCGTTTTATTCAAAAACAACTGTTTCGTTATGGGGTTGGTGTTCATCGAGTGGTAGTAGTTGGCCGCGGGGCTTCAGCCGATAAATTAATTAAAGAGTGGTTTAGTCATCGCTCGCGGGGTTATCAGGTGGTCAAACATTATGATGATTTTGATTTAGAGACAGCTCAGGAATTGGCCGAGTATTTAAAGATAAAAGCGGTTGATGAGATTATCCAAGCTGATCCAAATTTGAGCAAGGCTGAGATTGTTAGATTATATGATTTTGCCGATGAACATCATTTAACTTTTAAATATATTGCTGATTTATTGGATACTAAAGTTTTAAAAACTGAAATTGATGAAGTAGCTGGTATTCCAGTGATTGAGGTTAAGAAAACCACCTTAGATGGTTGGGGTCGAATTAGTAAGCGTTTATTTGATATTATTGCTGCTGGTATTTTGATTATTATTTTAAGCCCAATCTATTTATTAACGGCGATTATTATTAAGTTAGATTCGTCTGGGCCGGTCTTCTTTAATCGCTTGGATGATGGTTCGCCACTTTGTCGAATTGGTCAGGCTGGTCGTAAATTTCGTTATTTAAAATTTCGTTCAATGGTGCCTGGTACTGATAGTTTGCGTTATACTTCCTTGGCTGATTGTAATGTTCGCGATGATGGTCCGATGGTTAAAATTAAAGATGATCCTCGAATAACCAGGGTTGGTAAATTTATTCGTCGTTTTAGTATTGATGAGTTACCGGAGTTATTTTTAGTGTTTATTGGTTCAATGAGTTTAGTTGGGCCTCGACCACATTTACCGGAAGAAGTGGCCAAGTATGAACGGCATCATAAAAAAGTTTTAACTATTAAACCGGGGATTACTGGTTTGGCTCAAGTATCGGGCCGGTCAGATTTGAGTTTTGAAGAAGAGGTTAAACTAGATATTCATTATATTGAAAATTGGTCGCTAGCTCGAGATATTAGAATTTTACTTAGAACTCCGATGGCAGTTTTGCGTCATCGTCAAGTTGCCTAATTATGAGGATTGCTTTGATTCATGATCATTTGGCTCAGGATGGCGGGGCTGAAAAAGTTTTGAAAGTCTTGGCTGAAATGTATCCACAGGCGGATATTTATACCTTGCTTTACGAACAAAAACAGGCTGATAAGTATTTTTCTGGTCGGAAGATCAAGACTTCGTTTATTCAACGGGTACCAGGTGGAGTTAAACATTATCGTTGGTTTTTACCATGGATGCCGATGGCGGTGGAGTTTTTTGACTTATCTGATTATGATTTAGTTATTTCTGATGCCAGTGCTTTTGCCAAGGGCGTAATTACTGGAGTTGAAGTACCACATATTTGTTATTGCCATACTCCAACTAGATATCTATGGGACTATACTCATCGTTATATTGCCGAACTTAGATATAATAAATTTTTGAAAAAGATTGTCTCTTTATTTTTAAATTATTTGCGACTGTGGGATCGGCAATCGGCTGATCGGGTCGATTATTTTATTGCTAACTCTAAATTGGTTCAGCGACGGATTAAAAAATATTATGGTCGTGATAGCCAAGTTATCTATCCACCAGTTGATGTTGATAGTTTTCAGTTGGTTGGACCGGCCGGTGATTATTTTCTAATTGGTGGCCGAGTTGTTGCTTACAAGCGTTTTGATTTGGTGGTGGAAGCTTTTAAGGAATTAGGTTGGCCAGTCAAGATTTTTGGTGATGGTGTTGATTTAAGTCGACTAAAGAAAATGGCAGCTGGAGCTAGTAATATTGAATTTTTAGGCCGAGTTGATGAAGCGAAAAAAATTGAATTATATCAAAACTGTCGGGCCTTTCTAAATCCGCAAGAAGAAGATTTTGGTATTACGGTTGTTGAAGCGATGGCCTCGGGCCGGCCAGTGATTGCTTATGCCAAGGGTGGGGCGTTAGAAACAGTGGTTGACGGTCAAACCGGGGTTTTCTTTGCTGAGCAAACCGTAGAATCATTGGTGGTAGCTTTGCGACGCTTTGATCAATTATCTTTTGATGCTACGATTATTCGTCGGCGAGCTGAGGAATTTTCTCGACAACAATTCGAACAACAATTTAGAGACTTTGTTAATCAGGTCATACTTGATTTTAAGCAATAATAAATTTATGCGAATTGCTGTTGACGCTAGGCCGCTGCTAGCTCGCCAAATCAGCGGTATTCCTGAATATACTGGTCGATTACTTGAGGCTTTAATAACCGCCCATCCAGAAGTGGACTGGCGGCTTTTTTATAGTGGTTGGCACGATCGACCAGATAATTGGCAGAATCTGGGTGATAAAGTTAATGTTAGTTGGTGTCCATTAAGATATCCTAATAAGTTAATTAATGCTGCGACCTGGTTAATTGACCGGCCTCATTTAGATAAATATTGTCCAGCTAATGTTTGGTTATTGCCGCATTTTAATTTTACGTCGTTAACCGGTCAAACACCGACCGTGTTAACGATCCATGATTTATCTTTTTTGCGCCAGCCAGAATTTTTTTCTTGGCGCCGCCGTTTTTGGCATGCCAGCCTACACTTACAAAGATTAGTTAACCGAGCGGATAAAATCGTCGCTATTTCCGAAAATACTAAGCGTGATTTAATGGAGCTATTGACTGTACCCGAGGAAAAAATAACTGTGATTTATTCAGCAGCTAATCAGGCTTTTCAACCAATTGCTGACAATGACCAGCGGCTAGTTGATTACCGTCAAAAATATAATTTGCCAAAACGTTTTATTTTATCATTATCAACCTGTGAACCACGCAAGAATTTGATTAACATCATTCGAGCTTATGATAATTTGCGTCAGCGTTGCTCTGAATTTAAAAATTGTCCATTGGTGATTGTCGGTGGTCAGGGTTGGAAACAGGGGGCAGCTAAGCGGGCTTGGCGTCAATCAGTTTATCGGTCAGATATTCACTGGTTGGGTTATTTACCAGCTAATGAATTACCAGTTTTATATAATTTAGCCAGCTTGATTGTCTATCCATCTTTTTACGAAGGTTTTGGTTTGCCAGTTTTAGAAGCGATGACCTGTGGTCGGCCAGTGATTACCGCCGCTACTACGGCTTTGCCTGAGGTAGTTGGTACGGCCGCTCTATTGGTTGATCCAGCTGATAGCCAAGCCTTATCCCGAGCTATGGAGCAGGTTTTGACTAACTATCATTTAGCCGAACAATTAGCTCAGGCTGGACTTCAGCAAGCTAGTCAATTTAGTTGGCAGAAGACAGCGCAGGAGTATTGGAAATTATTGAAATTTAGACAATAAGCTAAATGACAGCACTAACTCTTTTTGTTATACTAAAATCGTTATTAAGCTACTAATTTTTATCCCTCATGTCTGATCAGCCGTTTGTCCATCTTCATGTCCATAGTCATTATTCCTTGCTTGACGGTATGGGTAAGATCGATGAATTGGTAGAGGCCGCCAAAGCTGATAATGCTCCAGCCGTAGCCTTGACTGACCATGGCGTTATGTATGGTGTGGTAGAGTTTTACCAGAAATGTCAGAAGGCGGGTATTAAACCAATTATTGGGGTAGAAACTTATTTAGCACCGGGTTCACGTCACGATAAGAATAGCCAGACTGAGCGCAATTATCATCTTATTTTACTAGCCAAAGATCAGGTTGGTTATCATAATTTATTAAAATTAGTTAGTATTGCTCACTTGGAGGGGTTTTATTATAAGCCACGGATTGATTGGGAGTGTTTACAGGAGCATAGTCAAGGTTTGATTGCGATGAGTGCTTGTTTAGCTGGCGAGATTCCTCGATTGATTATGTCTGGTAAAAAAGAACAGGCTAAAAAACGAGCTTTGGAATATAATCAATTATTCGGTCAGGGTAATTATTATTTGGAATTACAAGATCATCCGCATTTATCAGAGCAGGCGGCAGTTAATCAGGAATTGATTAAGTTGTCACAAGAAACTGGTATACCGCTAGTGGCTACTAATGATGTTCATTATATTCGTGCTTCTGATCGTGATGTTCAGGATGTTTTATTGTGTTTACAAACTAAGCACAAAAAAAATGATACTGGTCGAATGAACATGTTAGATGATGATTATTCTTTTCGACCTAGTTTGGAGATGGCTACGGCTTTTGATACTGTGCCTGAAGCGATTAGTAATACTGTTAAAATTGCTGAACAATGTAATTTGGACTTGGAAATGGGCCAAGTTCTGTTACCACACTTTGCTGTGCCTGACGGTTTAACTGCTCAGGATTATTTACGTCAGCTTTGCTTAGATGGTTTAGTTAAGCGTTATGGCCAGACTTATGATGAAGTTGAGCCACTTTATCGGGAACGAATTGATTATGAGCTGGAGGTTATTGCTAAGATGGGTTTTCCTGATTATTTTTTAATTGTTGCTGATTTTATTAATTGGGCGAAAGATAATTCGATTGTTGTTGGTCCAGGTCGTGGTAGTGCAGCTGGTTCATTGGTTTGTTATTTAATTGGTATTACTGAGCTTTGTCCGATTGCTTATGATTTATTGTTTGAAAGGTTTTTGAATCCGGATCGCATCTCTATGCCTGATATTGATACTGATTTTGCAGATATTCGTCGAGAAGATGTTATTAAATATGTTTCTGAGAAATATGGTCGTGATCATGTTTCGCAAATTATTACTTTTGGAACAATGGCGGCCCGGGCGGCTATTCGTGATGTTGGGCGGGTATTAGATGCTGGTTATGATTTTTGTGATAAGCTAGCCAAGATGGTGCCGATGTTTATGAAATTACCTGAGGCGTTAGAGCAGGTGACTGAGCTTAAGCAGATTTATCGGCAAGATCCACAGGCTAAACAGATTTTAGATTATGCCCAACGGCTAGAAGGTTGTGCTCGGCATGCCTCCACTCATGCTTGTGGTGTTTTAATTACCAAAGATCCATTGACTGAATATACTCCTATCCAACATGCTTCATCGACTGATCGGACAGTTGTTTGCCAATATTCGCTTCACCCGGTGGAAGATTTAGGTTTGTTAAAAATGGATTTTTTAGGTTTAAAAAATTTAACAATTATTGAAGCAGCTATTCGAATTATTAAAGCAACTAAAGGAATAGAAATTGATATCAATAAAATTCCTTTAGATGATCAGGAGTCTTTTGAATTATTTCAGCGTGGTGAGACGACTGGTGTTTTTCAATTTGAATCTTCGGGCATGAAACGGTATCTCCGTGATTTAAAGCCGACCAATTTAGAAGATATTATCGCCATGGTAGCTCTTTATCGTCCTGGACCAATGGAGTGGATTCCTGATTATATTGCTGGTAAACATGGCCGCAAAAAGCCACAATATTTGCATCCCAAACTGGAGCCGATTTTGTCTAAGACTTACGGAGTAGCTATTTATCAGGAGCAGGTTTTACAAATTGTTCGTAGCTTAGCGGGTTTTACTATGGGTCAGGCCGATATTTTACGTAAAGCGATGGGTAAAAAAATTGCTAAATTATTAGCCGAACAAAAAGAGAAATTTATAAACGGTTGTGTAGATAATGGTATTAGTAAATCTTTGGCGGAGAAGATTTTTTCATTTATTGAGCCATTTGCTGGCTATGGTTTTAATCGGTCGCATGCGGCCTGTTATGCTATGGTGGCTTATCAGACGGCCTATTTAAAAGTTAAGTATCCAATAGCTTTTATGGCGGCCCTATTGGCAGCTGATCAGCAAAATAGTGATCGAGTAGCTATTGAGATTGATGAATGTCGACATATGGGCATTGAAGTTTGTCAGCCTGACATCAATCAATCGTTTGAATCATTTACAGCCGTTAATGAGTCCTTGGTTGATAAACCAACTATCCGTTTTGGTTTATTAGCTATTAAGAATGTTGGTGAACATATTGCTGAAGTTATTAAAGATGAACGTAAAGCCAATGGTCATTATCAAGACATGGCTGATTTTTTAAGGCGAATTACTGACAAAGATTTAAATCGTAAATCATTAGAAAGTTTGATTAAAGCCGGTGCTTTTGATAATTGGTCTGATCGGCAGCAATTATTAGAAAATATTGAAGTTTTATTAAAATATAATAAGGATTCTAATCAGAGTCGTTTAAGTGGTCAAAATAGTTTATTTATTGGAGTTGATGGGATAGAACATCAACCATTAACTCTAAAGCCAACTCCATTAGTTGATCGTCAGACTAAATTAGCTTGGGAGCGTGAGCTATTGGGTCTTTATATTACAGAACATCCGTTTGTAGATTATAAGAAACAACTAGATTCGGCCCTGACCTCAATTAAAGATTTGACCAGCATGAATAATGAGCAGGTAGTGATCATTGGTGGAATGGTGGTTAGTAGTAAAAAGATTATGACTAGGGCCAATCAGTCGATGTTATTTGTTAAACTTGAAGATGAAACCGGCAGTACTGAAATAATTGTTTTCCCTAATTTACTAGCAACTAGTGGTGATGTCTGGCGTGATGGTCAAGCTGTTTTGTGCCAAGGAACAATTTCTGATAAAGATAATGAACGCAAAATATTAGCTGACAAAGCTATTTATTTGACTCTAGATAATTTATCTGATCAATTGGCCGCTTTTCGTGATTTACCTGGTCAAAAGCGACGAACTAAAAATGGTCATTGGTCTAATAAGGAAACAACTAGTTCAACGACTAGCCCGATTATGAGTGGACCGGTTAATAGTTTGGCTGAACCGTTTGATTTAATTTTAAATAAAGAATTAAATCAAACGCAATTGGTTCAATTGAAAGAAATTTTATTGAAGTATCCAGGGGCCAGTCAGGTTTATTTAGAAATTAATCTAAACGGTAATAAACAAAGGATTGCCACTGGTTTCAAGGTTAATCGTCAGCCAAAATTATTGGCTGAATTAATGGCTAGACTTGCCGGAATGGTTAAATTTTAGCTATAATATAAAAATAGTGTAATTGTTTTTATAAAAATCTTTTTATGCCTGTAAAAAAAATTAAGACGACTGCTCAGCGGCATGGTAATAGCCAGGCTCAACCAGCGGCTCGTCGATCAGCTGGGCGTCCACCAAAAGTTCGATCAGTTAATCGAACAACTAAAGCAGCTACTAAGGGCTCGGCGAAGACCACAACTAATTCTCGATCAACAACTGTTAAGAAAAAGAAGAATCAAACTAAAAGAATAGCTCAACCGCAAGTGGTGGTAGTAACTAATCAGCCGTTAGTGACCGAAGAAGAGTTTTCAGCCTGGCAATCAGCTCGCCAAGTTATTGAGCCAAGTCAAGATAATCAAATTATAGATAATAATCAGCCAGTTGCTGACACATTTTTAGAAGTTGATAATCCGGAGTCGGCGATTTTGGAACCGTTACCAGTTGATTTTGATGAAGAAGTTGTGGCCCAGCCAGTTAATCGGCTTTATCGTAATTTAGCTTTGTTTTTTATTGGCTTAATTGCTGTAGTGATTATGGTAATGTTTTATTATTCCTTAATTAGAGTAAAAATAACAGTGTATCCAACTGATAATCAGCAAAAGCAAGGGGTAATTATTGATATGATTGATACTGATCCAATTCCTAGTGGATCAATGTCAGCTCAATTTATTGAAAAATCAATTGAATATCGGCAGACATTTAAAGCGACTGGTCAGCGACAAGTATCTGGTGATGGAACATTAACTGGTCAAGTTCGATTGGTTAATGAAACTGGCAAAGATCAACCATTGGTGGCCACTACTAGATTGTTAACTGATAGTGGAGTTTTATATCGTTTACGTAATTTTGTTACTGTTCCAGCTGGTGGACAGGTTTTAGCTGAAGTTTATGCTGACCAAGTTAAGCCGGAAAATACCATCCAGGCCAAGGCTAAGTTCACTATCCCGGGACTTTGGTCAGGCCTACAAGAAAAGATTTATGCGATTGCTGATCAGCCGATTGTTTTTCAAACCAATCAGCAGTCATTTATTTTGGCCGACGATTTAGAACGAGCGATTGTTCAAGCTAAACAAGGAGCTACCGAGCAACTTAAAGGTTTATTAGCTCAGGAGCAAGATGGAAAAGCAGCCGCTTATTGGTTAGATAACTCCTTGTGGGAAATTGATAGTGACGGCCAAGTAGATGAAGTTAAAAATGAATTTACTGTAATAGTTAAAGCTAGTGCCGGTTTAGCAATTTTTGACATTGAAGAATTATTAGATTTACTAAATAATTATAATAATTCTAATTTAAAAATTGATGAAAATTCTTTGTCTTATCAATTAACTGCCTGGCAACCAGAGCAACATTATGCTAAGATTAATATTAGTTATAATGCTGAATTAGCTAATGAACAAGTTGATCAATTAATTGATAAACGAGAACTAGTTGGTCTAGATAGAGTACAATTAGAAGAATATTTAGCTAATCAAGCAGGCCTGGCAACTTATAAGATAGTTTGGCAACCAGGCTTTTTGAAAAAAGTACCAGGGACTGATAAAATTATTTTACAATTAGGTAAATAATAAATTTTCTATAAAAAAATCTCCCGATCTAGTCGGGAGATTTTTTTATAGAACAGAATAGAAACAATAATTAAATATCTAAATTGGTGACTTTCTTGGCATGAGTTTGAATAAAATTCTTACGAGGGGCAACCTCATCACCCATTAACATTTCAAATATTTCACTAGCTATAGCAGCATCCTCGACAGTAATTTGACGCAATACTCGGTTTTCAGGCTTCATGGTAGTATTCCACAGTTGTTCGGGGTTCATTTCACCAAGACCTTTGTATCTTTGAATATGAAATTTAACGGCTGATTTAGCCTTAGTTTTTTCTTTAGCCTCTTCGTTATTATTATCTGAATTATCTTCTGGTTCATCTTCTTCGCTTTCAATTATTTCTTCATCAGCTGATATTCCGCCTAAGTCTTTGATGATTTTTTCTTTTTCTTCATCTGAATAAGCGTAAAGAGAGGTAGAGCCCTTTTTTATCTGATAAAGAGGTGGTTGAGCAATATAAAGATAGCCGCCGGTGACTAATGGATTAAAGTGACGGAAAAATAAGGTTAATAATAATGTTCTAATGTGAGCACCATCAACATCAGCATCAGTCATAATAACGATTCGATGATAGCGTAAACGACTGATTTCAAATTGGTCATCAATATTGGTTCCCAGAGCGATAACCATGTTTTTAACCTCGTTATTTTCTAGCATCTTATCTAAACGAGCTCTTTCGACATTGAGAATTTTACCTCGTAATGGCAAAATAGCTTGAAATCGACGATCACGACCTTGTTTAGCACTACCACCGGCACTATCGCCCTCAACAATAAATAATTCACATTCTTCAGCTTTGCGACTAGAGCAGTCAGCTAATTTACCAGGTAAGGTGGCGCTATCTAGGGCGCTTTTACGTAATATAGCTGTACGGGCGGTTCGAGCGGCGATCCTAGCCTGAGCGGACAATAAGCATTTATTAATAATTTGTTCAGCTTCTTTAGGGTGTTCTTCTAAAAAAGTACTTAGAGATTCAATAGCAACCTGTTCAACGTAACTTTTTATTTCGGCGTTACCGAGCTTACCTTTGGTTTGTCCTTCAAACTGAGGATTGGGTAATTTGACACTAATAATTGCTACCAAACCCTCACGGACATCGTCACCAGTTAGATTATCTTCTTTTTCTTTTAAAAGACTTTTGGTGCGGGCATAGCTATTTAATACTCTAGTTAAAGCGCTACGGAAGCCAACTAGGTGGGTGCCACCCTCAATATTAATAATATTATTAGCAAAGGCTAGGACAGTTTCATTATAAGCATCATTATATTGTAAGGCCAGTTCTATTTTAACGTCATCAACTTCTTTTTCAACATAAAAAACAGTCTCATTTTTTACTTGATTATTTCTATTTAGGTTTTTTATGTAAGACTGAATACCACCCTCGAAATAGAAAGTATAGTGTTTTTGACGATGATTGGGACGTTGGTCATGTAGTTTAACTTTTACTCCCTTGGTTAAATAAGTTTGTTGTCGAAAATGATCTAAAATGGTTCCCCATTTGAAATCAGTTGTATCAAAAATGGTGTCATCCGGTCTGAAGGTGATGGTAGTGCCATGTCTATCAGCATCAGTTTTACCAATTTTTTTAACTGGTCCTTTGGGTATACCACATTCATATTCTTGTTCCCAAATTTCACCATTACGATAGACAGTCGCTTTTAAATAAACACTAAGGGCATTAACAACTGAAACACCAACACCATGAAGGCCGCCAGATATTTTATAACCACTGCCACCAAATTTGCCACCAGCGTGAAGTTTGGTCATAACTGTTTCTAATGCTGATACGCCAGTGGTTTTATGAGTATCAACTGGAATGCCGCGACCATTATCGGCTACTTCAACTAGACCGTCTGGTAATAAGGTTATTTCTACCGAATCAGCATAATTAGCCATTACTTCATCAAAACTATTATCGGTTACTTCCCAGATTAAATGGTGTAGACCAGTAGTTGAAGTTGAACCAATATACATGCCCGGGCGTTTGCGAACCGGATCAAGACCCTCTAAAACAGTAATTGCTTCAGCACTGTATTCGGTAGTGGCTTTTTGGAAATTCTTATTCATAGCTTGATTTACATAAAAAATATAGCCGAATGGCTAGTTTTAAGTTATTATCATAATAGCAAGAAAATTATGGGCTGGCAAGCTGATTTGCCTAAAAGTCAGCTTGTTTTTCCGACTGTTAATTGATACAATAAATTAAATTGCCGAGATAACGGTGGTTATCAAAAATTGTGAAAAAAAATCTGTTTAATAACCAATTATCAGAACCATTATCTGAGGACAAGTCCTCTTCATTTAGGCATCGTCAATCATCGACTGATATTTGGCTATGGTCGACTTCAGCGATTCTTTGTTTGGTTTTTATTTTTGTTTTATCTAGATTAATTATTTTGTGGAATCAGACTCCAACTCCAGTTAAACAAATTAATCGACAAGTAAAGTCGAATAATAATGAGACTGTTTTAACCTTGCCGACAACAGCTGATGTTTCAGTTAGCGAAATGGTTAAAGATGATCCAAATTTTCGAGCTGATCAATTGATTTTTAAGCAAATTTATCAAGCACCAACTACTAGCTGGCCAGTAGCTGTTTTAGCTAACCAGTCTCAAATTGTCGATTTACCGACTAATATTAAAAAAGATATCATTAATTATTATGAAATAAGACGTCATTATAATTTAGAGCCAGTAGTTAATCAATTAAATCAACAAGGCTCCGTTTTAGTTGATAATCCATTTGGAACTACCGAGCAAGATTTTTTTGATTTTTATGATTCTGCTCAACAGGCTGGCTGGCCCCTGCTTTTAACTAATGATGTTATTTTTTATTACTATCAAAATAATATAAAAGAAGTTTATAAAGCTGTTGAGGCTGGATTTTATGATAGTCTTTGGCAAATCAGTAATGGTTTATTTGAAGCAGCTAACCAGCGTTATCGAGCAGCCATTAGTCAAATCGATCAAAAGAATAATCCAATATTGGAAGCCTATCGTTTAAATGCCCAATATTGGGCGGTGGCTATTAAGTTATTAGTTCCCAAGACTAACCAAATTAATAAAGATGGTTTAGTCAGCAATTCAATTGTTTTTAGGTCTGGTGATGATCAGGTTTATAAAATGCCACAATTAGACAGTAATTTAAGCCGTGAAGTTGATCAAGAAGTTGCCTTAATTCAAGCTGCAGCTAGTCAAAAATCTTCACCGATTTTTGGTCATGAGATTGATTATGCTTTGTTCGCTCCAGATAATAATTATCAAGTTGGTGGTCGATTGACTAATTTTTCTATAGCTAGTCGCTGGCTTAGTTATACTTGGCCAACTTATAGTCAAGAGATAGATTGTCCCGATTGTCAATTAGATATTGATGATTGGCGGGTTAATTTTTTAGCCGCTAATGTTCTAGCTAGAGATTTAGCTAGTAATCAAGAATTTAAAAATCATTGGGCTAAGATTTATAAGACGATTAATTATTTTTCTGGTTTGCGTGATGAATTGACTTATGTTCATTATTTTAAAGCCCAACAAGAAGTTCTTGGTGATCAGACTTTAGAAGAAAGAGTATCTAGTGGTGAAAATGAGCGTAATGAATTTTTAGATCAATTGCAAACAGTAATTTTAAAGAATAATTTTTCAACAGCTGATGGGGGTTGGAATCGTCAACTAGCTCAAGATCGAGCTAAAATTGGTTTGCGGGCGTTGCAAGACAATTATTGGCCAGGACAAAAAATTGATTGGTCTAAAATTAGTTCAAGTTTGGATAGTTTTATTGATCAACAACAAGTTGAAGATTGGCAAACCAATCAATTTTGGTCTAGTTTGGAAATGATTGGAGAATGGTTTGCTAAAATACTGCCAAATCATCCAGATTGGTTTAAACCGACTTGGTGGAAGAATCAACAGTTAGCTTTAGCTAAGTTTTATTTGATTAATTGGCAATTACCAGCTGATCAACGTGGAGTTGCTTTGCCAAAGAATGCCTTAAGTCAAGATAGTAGTTCAGGTGATAGCCTGGTTTCAATTGATACCAATGGATTATCGATGATTGATCGTCAGATCGCTGAGGCAAAAATGTTGCGATTAGCTTTTGCCAAATTACAAGCTAGTAATTTATTGTCGGAGCAAAAATTGACTGAAACAATCAATGTTTTGCAAATGATTAAAGACTTAGCAGTTAAACAATCAGCTGGTCAGGCTTGGACTAAAGAAGAATCTGATCAAATTAATAATTTTTTTCAATCTAGAATTTTACAGTCAGGCGATAAGAAGTTGCCTAAAGCTGATAAGAAAGATTTTTCGTTACAAAAGATTATGGCTCGGATTGAGTTAAGAAAAATTAATGATCAGCCCCATATTTTAATTGGACCAGTAATAGAGCCTTAATTAATTTTGATTTTTATGATATGCCTTTAAAAAAAGAAAAAACTGAAGCCAGTTTTTTGCCAGATCGTTTAACAGATCATGATATTTCTTTAAAAAAACTATCTTTTGGTTTGTGGTATTTGCGTAATCGGCGATTATTTTTAAATATCTTGATTGCTGGATTAATAATTCTTTCAGCGAGTGGTTGGATTTATAGTTTTTATGGTCTTGGTCGTTATTTTATTTTTGACCGAGAAAAAGATCGGCAATCTTTGTTGGAAATGGCTCAAACCGGAGTCAATTTATTGGCTGGACGGACTAATAAACCATTAAGTATTGGAGATGTTAAAATATTGGGTAATAATCCAAGTAATTTAATTGCAGAAATTCATAATCCAAACGAAAGAACAGTTGTTTCTTTTCGATACTCTTTTATTGCTAATGAACAGGCAGTTATTCAGCGTGAGGGGTTTATCTTACCAGGACAAAACCGATATTTAGTGGCCCTAAATCAAAATATACCGATTGGCTCCTCAGTTTATTTAAGGATTGATCAGGCTTATTGGCAAAGATTGAGTGCTCGAGAAATTCCTGACTGGCCAGCTTTTTTGGCCGATCATAATCAATTAGTTATTGCCGATCGTCAAGTCAGCTTAGCTAATGGTAGTAATCAGCTGGTTAGTCAGATTAAATTTCGTTTAGAAAATCGTTCAGCTTATGGATATTGGTCAGTTCCAATTTTAATAATGGCTTATCGGGGTGATAGCTTAGTTGATATTAATGAGTTGGTTTTGTCTAAATTAAAATCAGGTGAAATAAGAGATATAAATTTTTCTTGGCCAGGTCTAACTGGTGCCGATCGTTTAGAAATTATGCCAATTATTGATTTTCTAGATCAGGGTAATTATTTACCAGTGGAGAAATAGTATGATACAGCGACTCAACCACTATTGGCGTCGCAACGATTGGTTAATAACTTTATCAATCTTGCTATTATTATCAGTTGGATTAACTCAAATCTACGGGGTGTCTTTGGGCCGTGGCGGGGTTAGTTTATTAGCTTTTCGTAAACAATTTATTTTTGCAATCATTGGTTTAATCGGTTATCTTTTTTTATCTTTTTCTGATTATCATCGCTGGCGCGGTTATGCTGCTTATTTATATAGTTTAGCGATAGTTTTATTAGTTAGTGTTTTATTGGTTGGTAGCTCGGTTAATGGCACTAAAGGCTGGTTTAATATTTTGGGACTAGGACTTCAACCGGTTGAATTAGTGAAAATTATTTTAATTATTTATTTGGCCGGATATTTTTCTAGTCGGACTGTACGAGCTGATCAATTTAAAAATTTATTTAAAAGTGGTATTGCCACATTTATTTTAACTGTTTTAGTTTTATTGCAACCAGATTTTGGTTCAGCTCTTTTATTAATGGCTATTTGGTTAGTTTTTATTTTAGTAATTGGTTTTGAACGCAAATATTTATATTGGTTAGCTGGACTAATGATTTTGTCGATTATAATTGGCTGGTCTTTTTTATTTACTAATATTCAGAAGAATCGAATTCGTTCTTTTATTAATCCAGGACATGGTGCTTTTAGTCAAAGCTATAATGTTAATCAGGCAATGATTGCTGTTGGGTCTGGTCGTTTGATTGGTCGGGGAGTTGGTTTTGGTTCGCAGACTCAGTTAAAGTTTTTACCAGAAGCTCAGACCGACTTTATTTTTGCAGTTATTGCTGAAGAGCGGGGTTTTTTTGGGGCTGGTTTAGTAGTTATATTGTTTACTATCATTATTTATCGAGCTTTGACAATTTTGCCAAAAATTAAAGATGATTTTGGTTGTTTTGTAATTATTGGTGCGGTTGGTTTATTAGCAGTTGAAATTTTTGTTAATTTGGCGATGAATATTGGTCTGTTACCGGTGGTTGGTATTGCTTTGCCGTTGGTTAGTTATGGTGGTAGTTCGTTGGTTTCTAGTTTATTATTACTTGGTTTAGTTAATAGTGTAATTATTAGAGCCCGTAGTTAAT
>JAEWTE010000050.1 GCA_023459655.1 Candidatus Parcubacteria bacterium
AACATTATGGTCATGGTTAAAATAACCACCAAAGCAACGATTAAATAAATTAAAGCCAATAAATAACTAACAAAAATACCCGCACTAGCTACTGCTGTAGCATCAGCATTATTAGTAACAACATTAAATAATGTAGTTATTCCGAGCATTTCAGTTAAGTTGCCAGCACCAACATCTTTAAAGCCATTAACAAAAGTCAACATAATGACTTGAGCAAAGTCTAAAATCAGACCACAAATTGTTTTGGAAAAATTAACAAAAATAGCTCCAAAAATAAAACTTTTTAAATTACTTTTAGCTTGATAGTTTTGCAGTCGCAAAACTGTACCAAAGGCAATGATTAATAAGCCCAAAACAAAAAACATATTGCAAATATCTCGAACCACTTTCCAGCCTTCTCGAACTACGGACTCATTAATGAAATTATTATATTGAGCAACCCAAATTAGAGCATGAAGAACAATAGCTAATAAACTACCAACAAAAGTTACTAATAAACTAACGATTCCAGTTAAAATTTGCAGTAGAGCTTCGGTAATTTTATCTACAGCTGCTAAAGCTATCAATGGAGAAAGAATAGTTAATAAACAAACAAAAACTAGTAAATATTTTTGTTGCTTACTTAATCTATCCCAATGTTGTTTTAAATAATTAATTATTTTATGCCACATACTTAAAATGAAAGCCATATTGATTAAAAAGAAATACCGAATAATTCCCAAAGAATACCAAAATTTTTAATTGGATGAGCAATAGCATCAGCTATTAGAACAATTAAGGAAACTAGAGTTAAAATAATTATAAAAACAACAAAATCTAAAGTAAAAATACCAATCGCCTCCAACATACCAATAGCCTTTTTAAACATAGCTGGCGATTTGGTTTCTTCACCTAATTTACAAAAAACTTTGTTTCCTTCAATAAAACCAGCCCAAGGATGAATATTTAAATAAATTAAGGTCAATCCCCATGAATCAATTAAATTTAGCCAGCTTTGTTTTAAAAGTTCCTTAGTAATCATTTTACCACCCTCACCTTTTTTAATAGCATCAGTTGCTTGTTCAGCAACCATTGTGGCAACGCCAGCAACTGTTGGATTGGCGGCTAATTTAGCAATTTGCTGAGCTTGTTTCATGGTTTCAGCTGCATCATTTTGATTATCTTGATCTTGTTCTGATGAATCAGTCGACATCGACTCGTTATTGTCATTATTTTGTCTAGACATGATTCGTTCATTGACGTTGTCTCTATTTGATAATTGTGAATTAATTGTTTGACTATTAGCTCGTTGATTAGCCTCAGTATGTTTTTGATAACGCAATAATTCAGCTTCCCATTGACCTGAATTACTACTGTATTCATTATTTAAAGATCGTGCCGCCTCGGCCATAAGTTATTTTATTTATATCATTATATCACACTGAAGTTAATTGGCACTATTACCTGGTTGAACCCTAAAAATATAAGTTGCTTTAGCATCCCAATTATCAGTAATAGTAACAATTAAATTATTAATCTGACAACCTCCTCCACCACTCTCTTGGCAACTATAACGATGAGTAAAGAGATGAGGCGAAGCAATGTCTGGTCGATCAATAAAGTTACCAATTCGATCATATTTACTACTGCCATCTCCCCAGTCTATTTGAATTCTCTTAAGAGGTTTTTGACTATTATCAATGCGGCTATTAAATGACAAGGTGGCAGTAAAAACAGCTTCGTTAAAACTTATATCGGAATTATTACTAATTGCTCTATCATTAATCTTAACATTACTAATAACTGGATTAATCAAACAATAAGAAGCAGTAGAATTGCTAGCTGGTCGAGTTGAACCAGAACAGGGTGTAGTTGGCGGTTCCCAATTTAAAGAACTTTCGCTAATTATATTATACTGGCCACTATCAACAAAATAATCATGAACACCATTCAGGCCCTTGCCAGAATCAAAATTCCATTGATAAATTCCGTAAGATTTAGCAAACAAATATTTAGGACTAGCTAGTGAATTATTTTGATCAACACTATAAATTTTACCTAAATGAACCCCAGAAGCGGCATCTTGATAAAATAGTGGTTGATTACCAGGGTTAGATTCTGATACTAGACTATCCCAAGAAGCTGGGTCTGTCCCCTGCCCAGCTGGATAACCAGCTGAGGCAAACGGCATCGATGATTGACTAAATAAGCAATTGACTGAATCAAAGCCGGTTCCAGCAGAATTTGGAATATAGCACGGCATTGGAAAAGTACTACCGTCTTTAACTCGATCAGCCCAGAAAACATTAGTACCAAAATCATTAACAACTTTAGCAAATTTAGTGCAATAGATTGATTCGTTTCTGTCTGGTACATTATTTTCATTATTAGTTATTATGGAAGAAAACTGGTCTCGATAAATTTCTTTACCTAGCAAACCATCGCCGTCATCTAGAGAAAAGCATATATTTTGACCTTCATCATAAGTGAAGCCAGATGATTCACATAATAATTTTAAAGTTGACGCAGAAAATGATTCTGATCTGAGTCTTGGTCCTCTACCCATCTGTGTGTCATTTTCATGAGCATCATTAAAAATTTCTAATTTGCCATGAGGAGTTGTACATGAATGGCTTCCGCAAGAGCCAAGACATTGAGTAGCACTTGATGTTGATGAACAGACAAAATTTAAATCTTCATCTTCATTTGTCCAATGACAATCAGTTTGACAAATACCTTCTTGTCCGGCAGCCGGATTGAAGTTACAGTTATCAATTAAACAGTCGTATTGATTGTTATTCTCAGCACAATAATCTAGACCCTGATTGCCACAATCTCCTGTTGGTAAAGCCTCATCATATAAATACCAACCATCATTAACCGAGTTTACGTTTGCAGTGCTATTATCTGAGCCACCACCACCACACTCCATACAGAATGTGTCAATATAATAATAACTAAGAAAAGGAGACCGTGGGACATCTTTATTGCAATAATTTTGTCTCAAATCAGTCCAGTTATTATATTGGCTGATAATTTTATTATTATTTGTATTTCTTGGGATGCAGGCCAAATCCAGATGGCGTCCGCTACATCCACCTACTAAATCGACCGGAAAATAATGCGGTGGGCACCCCGATGGATCAGTTGAATTTTTCCAAAAAGCATGTCGATACTCCAATCGCAAACTAGTTGTCGCCTCCAAACAATAATAAAGCGGGAACTTACCATTGTAGCCGACCCCTTCTTCAATTGGATCAGCCCCGATCTTATCTAACGGATACCATAATAAACAATTTTTTTCATTGGCTGGATCATATTCTAAGCAATAACCCAGCAGTCCTTTTTTACGAATAGCTGGATTATTGGATGATCCATAGTCGCAAGATAAACTATTGCCTTCTGGATAAAGCCGGCAACTCGGAGCAATAAAACCATTCTCACGATGATTTAAAACTGGATTTAATTGTATATTATCAAAATAGGCAACGCCATTTTCATAATAGGTATCTAACTCAATTTGAATATATTTAGTATCTGGCTTAGTTTGAAATGTTAAGGATTGGGTTCGCCATTTATTTTCAGTATTATTCATTGTAATTGAATTGGTAATATTATGAGCTAAACCAGCTGGTCGACAAGGGGTACTGGTGCTAGGATTTTGACAGGTATATTCCCAAATCTTAAACCCAGCCCTAGCAATACTATTGGTTCGATAACTACCACTTAAACTATAGTCAGTAGTACCATTTACGGGAATCAGTGCCGTTTTAACATAACCATATTGAGTAGTAGAATCACTTTGTAACCGAGTAGCTAGGCGTAAAAAATTATTACCATCTGGGGCCAAATAATCATTAGCAAAACTTTTATCGATCGTAACAGCTTGTTGTGGACTAACAATAATTCTAGTTAAGTCTGAATCGACTGACCAACCATTAGCAGAATAATTATAACTTAATTGATTTCCATTACTTTCTATTCGGCCAGCCACTGACTCAAAACTACCATTAAGATCAGCATCTTCAACCACAGTCCCTTGTTCGGACATGGCCGCTAAATTATATAAATCATTAAAATAGCCAGTATTATTATAACCAACTTTGCTATAGCCAGTAAAATTACGAATTGCTCCAAGCGTTAAATTAGTGCCAATCGTTTGATTGGTTGGCGTAGATGATTGGAGGTCAATAAAATTAGCGCAATTATTATTAGCATCTAATTGGTCGCATAAACCAAACGATGAACAGACCTTTTTAGTTGAACCATTGTCCAGTTGAATAGTGCTATAAGTGGTACATTCTAACCATTTACCACAAACTCGCGACGGCTTAACCTTAATTAGACGATTAGCTGTATTATTAGCTGATGATTGTGGGCTAATACCATTATTATCATTAGCACTAAGGTCGGTATCATAGGTTAAGACAGGATAGCGACCCTGATTATAAGTTCTTTCATTAAATAATAGGCAACCACCATCATATTCAGTTTTTCCATCAGTACAACCATCATTGGTTAAATTTTTATTGATATTATAATTAACCACTATTTTCCTAAGTGCTAGATCGGTAATAGCCGAAGCATCGGCTGCTGGAATATTAATTTCTATCTTTGTTTCAGCGTTGGTTATAAAAATACTATTACCATAATAAGCATTGCCTATATCGTTGTTATCATTAGAGCTAAAGGCATCAATTATTAAAGTTTGCGGTCCGGAAGTACTGATTAATTGATTATTTTTATCCATAAGCCAAAAACTATAATTTTTAGCAGCACCAACCTGCCAAGAAATCTCTTTCAGTTGGGTAGCTTTGGCTTGAATTACATAAGCAGTAAATGCCTCTAAATCAACTTCTTGAATATAAGCGGTGCTGGTTGGTTGAAGACCTAAAAGATTGCCATTAACCCTAGATAATGGATCAAGATACTCAGTACAACCCGATTGAGTGGCTGGACATAGACCAGTCCAATTATAGCCACTATCTACTATTGGTTGTTTAACTATGTTGCCACCCAGACCAATAGTTTTACCAATAAAATCATTGGTTGGACATAATTCAGCCTGGCTAGTTAAGACACATTGGCTGCTTGAACTTATAGTTGAACAGTCTTGATCAGTTAAGCAAAATTTAGCTGGCGAAGACTCGCTACAAAATTTAACTGACCGTTTATACCAATCAGTAGTGCTAGTTGCAACTGATTTCCATTCACATAATTGATTTTGCGGATCTTTAAAAAAGCTTAAACCACTATCACTATTCCAGGTTTGACAACCAACATCTTCTGGAAGACATTTAATTGAATTAGCTGATTCTGAACGATAACGATCTGGATCAAATTTTAAGAAACTAGTTTCATAAGCAGCTTGTTCTTGGTAAGTTGATTCTTTACCTAGCCTTTGACAACCCTTGTCGCTTGCCGCACAAAATTGGTTCCGATCATAAGTAGCATAAATCACTTCATCAACTGGAGTTATTTCTGAATAATCATCAGCTGAATTGGTTGGTTTAAACGGATAATAATAATTACTATAATTATTGGTATTAATTAAAGCTTCACAACCAACCGCTGATTCTTGACATAAATCAGTAAAACCATGTAAATAATGGGTATTATTGTTTTGATCTCGATACTCTTGGCAGCCTAACATAAAACCAGCCGCTGGTGAGCCGTTATAATCACTATTACAGGCTGATGGCACGACCAAACTATTTTTTAATAAATAATATTCATCAACCACTTCCATCAATCTAATCTCATCAATTAAGAAACGACCATTAGCTGATAAATAAATATTTTGATTAGCTAAATTAAGTTGATGGTCTGATCCAGCCGATAGCCTGATTGGCTGATCAATAATTAAACTATAAAAACCCCAATCACCGCCTGATAGATTAATTCCACCTGAAGGCAGGTTAAAGGAAGCTAAATCAACTTGGTCGCTTCTTAGCTTAACTTCAGTTAATTGAATGGAACCAATTA
>JAEWTE010000051.1 GCA_023459655.1 Candidatus Parcubacteria bacterium
TAAGGGACTCGAACCCTTGACCTCCTGCTTGCAAAGCAGGCGCTCTAGCCAGCTGAGCTAAAGGCCCTAATAATTTAAATACCCCCTTGATACCGAGTTAGCGGACTCAACATCCAGCCCAAAAAACTATTAATTAAACCAAACGCAATTGAAAAACCGATAAAAATAGCAACCAATCCGACCAATAAATAGGCCAAACGCGATCCACCATAAATTCCCAGTTTTTCTTCAAAAAACTCCATGCGACCAAAATTAGCTAAAAACCATTCTCGCTTAACAATGATTAATGCTCCGATAAATACAATTATCAGACCGCCAAAAAAATTAAGCATAAATTAACGAACATAATTTAATGGATTATATCTAACACTACCAGACAGAACCTCAAAGTGCAAATGCGGTCCAGTAGATCGTCCAGTTGATCCCATTTCACCAATTACTTGACCTTTTTCGACTGTCTGACCAGCCTTAACATAAAGACGCGACAAATGACCATAACGAGTTTTTAACTTACCATGATTAATTAGAATCGTATTACCATAGCCACCATTCCAACCGCTAGCCGAAAGCTCCACCTTACCATTATCAGCAGCATAAATCGGCGTACCAACCTTATTAGCAATATCAATTCCATTGTGGCGCAAAGAATAGTATTGAGTAATGCGATGACCCGAAGTCGGCCAGGTCATTCCACCGCCAGATGGTAAATTATCAACAACCGTCTTCTTAACTGTAGTAAATACTTGCTGAACCTTTGGTGCTAAATTAGTTGCTTGAGCAATCTGCCTGACCGGGGCAGCCGGTGGCTTACCTCCAGGAATAATCAAAGATTGGCCAATAATTACTCGATCACCGGTTAAGTTATTATAAGAACTAATCGTTTCCGCATCAATACTATATTGTCGAGCAATCTTAGATAGATTATCACCAGCTTTAATTTTATATAATACCCCACTGGTCGGCAATATAGTTAATTTATCGCCTGGTCGTAATAAAGTATTTAAACTCAAACCATTTTGCCAAATAATAGTATTAACGGTTATGCCAAAATTATTAGCAATACCACTCAAGGTATCACCAATTTTAACCGTATAATAGGAAATTGTTTTCCGACCAACTGGCGTATCAATCGATTGTCCCGCGGTTGGTAAACCAACTAGTCCCCAACCATAAACCCAACGATCAGTAGTGATACCAACAACGGCTGTTGAACCAGTATTAATTGAACCAAACATAGTCAGTCGACTGTCTACTACTTGTGGCCTATTTAAATTAAATTGATGACCGGGTTGACTATCAACAATAATATCATTGAGCTGATTGAATTCATCACCAATCATTTTTGATAACCAGGTATCTCGAACCAAATCTTCAGCGGCCATTAAACGATCGCTTTCTTGCCAATTGTTAAAGGTTATAAATATAGCAATAACCATTAAAACAATCACTGACAACCAAACATTTTGTTGATAATAATTAATTGTTCTGCGCTTAAAGTGGCGATATATCTGATAAATACCAACTAGCGGACGATAAATCAATGAACGACCAATTAATTTAAACAAAAGAAAAAATAACCAGGAAATAATTTTCTTGGCTTTTAATAAAATATTTAATAATACTAATAAAGCTCCAGCTAATCCCCCACCAATTGGCCGGCCCGTCTTTAATTTACTAATATATTTTCTATTAATTCAGGCCTAACTCTATCATTTTTAAGGTCTTCAGTCAATCATAAATAACACTAATTAGCTAAAAAACTTGCCGGGCTTAAACTTTTTTGTTAGACTAATTTTACTCTTTGGTCACGTCGCCAAGAGGCTAAGGCAACAGTTTGCAAAACTGTTATTCGTGGGTTCGACTCCCACCGTGACCTCAATTAAGTCTATAAATAATTAGACTGTGGATAACTTGAGGATTCTCTAAATAATTAGTCTAGACAATTATAGACTCTCCCTCAAAAAAACTTTAATATAAGGACTTTTTTCTTAATTAAAATACTTAACATTAGCTAAAAAATAATTAAGTCCAGAAAATAGTAACCTAAACTATTGACCACTTTTTTGTTTTATGCTATACTGTGGATATCGTTCTTTTTTACCTCTTCTTTGTCTGACCTCTCCAATAAAATAAAAACAAAAAAATCGGACCGAGTATCTCTATAAAAAGAGATCGATGGTTCCCTGAGGTTGGTCTAAGAATATCGTTCTTGAAATTTCTGCAAAAATTTCAAGAGGGAAGCCGTCGGGGCCATTTCTTATTCTTACATTCTATGTAAATAGAGGGCCCGCTGTGGCTTCCTTTTTGTTTTAAGACAGTCTTGACGACTTATTATTTTTCCCTTACAATAACCAGCGTTCACCTTGTTGTGAAACTATGCCCTCATAGTTCAATGGATAGAACAAGGGACTCCTAAGCCCTAGATCCGTGTTCGACTCATGGTGAGGGCACTGGAAAAAATTTAATATGGGCCATTAGCTCAGTTGGCTAGAGCGCTTCCATGGCATGGAAGAGGTCAAGGGTTCAAGTCCCTTATGGTCCACACCCCCGCCACAGTTCCACATGGAACCGTGGCGCTTTGTTTAGTAACTAAAAGCTGTTTTGTCCATATTAAATTGGACTAATAATCCTAGTGGAAAAGTCTATAAAAACTTAGACATATCATTCCTTAATGTTTAATTTTAGCCAAATTTCATCAAGTGGATAAGTTGTGGATTATTAGTATTTAAGTCCAGAGAATCATACCATTAAATTATCCCCCCGCTGATTAAATTATGAATAATCATAATCACCGGTGGGGTGAGCTCGGAGAAAATATCACCTCAACCTATCTAGAAAAAACTGGCTACAAAATCCTGGCTCGTAATTGGCATTGCCACCAACAAGAAATTGATTTAATTGCCAAAGACCGATCAATCTTAGTACTAATTGAAGTTAAGCTCCGTTTGTCCAACAACTTTGATTTAACCAACGAACCACTAAATAACCAAAGACTAAAACAATTAAAATTAGCCGCGACTTATTTCTCAAAACAATATCCAACCAAGCAATGGCGCTATGATTTTATTATTATTGACTTTAATTTTGCTCGACGATTAGCTCGACTAAGCCATTATCGACAAATTATATAATATCTTATGAAAAAATCATTCGATTTATTTACGCTCACCAAAAATCAGACAAATTTCCCGTCACAATTAAAAAATATTTATAACTGTCCGGAAAAAATTTGGTGCCAGGGAAACAAATCTTTGCTAAATAATCATAAATCACTGGCAGTAGTCGGTAGTCGAAAAATAAGCTGGTATGGTCATTTAGCTATTGATAGCTTACTAACTAAAGAATTGGTCAATCAGCTAGTTATTATTAGTGGCCTGGCGATTGGTGTTGACCGATTAGCTCATCAAGTTTGCTTAGAACAAGGCGGTCAAACTATTGCTGTTTTAGGTAGCGGCTTGGATCAATCTAGCTTATACCCTCCCAGCAATTGGTCATTAGCTCAAAAAATCATCAAGAACGGTGGCTTATTATTGTCCGAATATCCACCCGATGAACAAGCTCGATCCTATTATTTTCCACAACGCAATCGAATTATAGCTGGACTGGCCTCAGCCGTATTGGTTATCGAAGCAGCGGCTAGATCGGGAGCGCTAATTACGGCTGATTTAGCTAGTCAAGAAGGTCGAGATGTTTTAGTTGTCCCTGGAAACATTAATCAACCAATGTCCAAAGGAGCTAATCAATTAATTAAGTCAGGGGCTGAACTAATAACTGAAGTCGATGATTTACTAACAGCGCTTGACTTGCCCAAATCAAATTCTTATAGTGAATTGAGTTAGCTGTTGTCCGTAAAACAGGCTAAAATAATTAAATTACTACCACCTAGATAATTAATCATCAATCAATTGATTAAATTAACTAGTCTGTTGATAGTTAAATAACAGCCTAATCAAGCTTATTATTGCCCCTCTATCTAAAATTATGCGTCTAATTATTGTTGAGTCACCAACCAAAGCCAAAACTATCAGTCGGTTTTTAAATAAAACCGATGTTGTTGAATCTTCTTTTGGTCATGTTCGTGATTTACCAGTTAAAAAAACCGGTGTGGATGTAGATAATCAGTTTAATCCCGACTATGAGGTGCCGGCTAAAGCTAAAAAAACAGTTGCTAAATTAAAATCTTTAGCTAAACAAGCTGATGAAGTCATTCTCGCTTCAGACGAAGACCGCGAAGGTGAGGCTATTGCTTGGCATCTACAACAATTATTAAAATTACCAATTAACCAAAAAAATCGGATTGTTTTTCACGAAATAACCGAAACAGCTATTAAAAATGCTTTAAAATCACCACGACAACTTGATCTTAATCTGGTCGATGCCCAACAGGCTCGACGCGTATTAGATCGATTAGTTGGCTACGAATTATCTCCATTTCTATGGAAAAAAGTGGCTAAAAACTTATCAGCTGGCCGAGTTCAATCAGTTGCTGTCCGATTAATTGTCGAACGAGAAAGAGAAATAGAACAATTCATTAAACAAGAATATTGGACAATTATTGCTGAATTTATGGCTAAAAATGGCCAATTTGCTGGTCAATTAGTTAAGTGGCAAGGTAAATCTTTAGATAAATTTGCCATTATCGATGAAAAAACCGCCCAACAAATTAAACAAGAACTACTTAAATCAAGTTATAAAATCGATAAAATTCATAAAGAAAGAACCAGCAAAAAACCAGCAGCGCCTTTTACTACTTCCACACTACAGCAAACAGCAAACCGTTGGCTAGGTTTTTCAGCCAAACAAACTATGGTTTTAGCTCAAAAATTATATGAAGGTGTTAATTTAGGTCCCCATGGTCAAGTTGGTCTAATAACCTACATGAGGACTGATGCCGTCAATTTATCTAATGATTTTGTTGGTCAAGCTCGTCAGGTTATAAAAAATAATTTCGGCGAACAATATTTAGCCAAAGCACCTAGAAAATTCGCCAATAAAAGCAAGGGCGCCCAAGAGGCCCATGAAGCCATTCGTCCAACCGACCCCGACAAAACACCAGAATCAATTAAACAATACTTAGAACCAAGACAATTTCGGCTTTACCAGCTTATTTGGCAAAGAGCCTTAGCCAGTCAAGCCGCCGAAGCATTAATTGATCACACCAGCGTTGATGTCCAAGCTGATTCAGCTATTTTTAGAACAAATGGACAAACTATTGCTTTTTCTGGTTATTTATTAATATACCCCGAGCAAACTCAAGAAAAAACCTTACCAGAATTAATTGAACAGGAGGTTGTAAAATTATTAGAGCTCAAACCAGAACAACACTTTACTCAACCACCAGCCCGTTATAGTGATGCTGGCCTAGTAAAACAATTAGAAAAATATGGTATCGGCCGACCATCAACTTATGCTCCAACCATTGCCACCATTGAAGCTCGCGGCTATATGATTCGCGATGACCATAAGCGACTTGAACCAACTGCCATTGCTAGTGTCGTCAATGATCTTTTAGTTGGTCATTTCCCCGATATTGTTGATTACCAATTTACTGCTGAAATTGAAAACAGTCTTGATCGAATCGCTAGTGGACAAATCGCCTGGCAGCCGGTTATTGCTGATTTTTATTGGCCTTTTCATCAAAATTTGGAAACAAAAAATAAAGAATTATCCAAAAAAGATATCATGCCGGAATTACCCAGTAAAGAAATCTGCGATAAATGCGGTGCAGCGATGATTATAAAAACCGGCCGCTACGGCCAATTTCTAGCTTGTAGCGCTTACCCTAAATGCCATAATATCAAGTCTTTAAAAGAAAAAAAGGCCGCCAAGCCTTTACCTGAAAGATTTCAACATTTAATCACTGATTATGCTAAAGAGGTCTGTGATAAATGTGGCACAGCGATGTCAGTCAAAGCTGGTCGTTACGGTCCATTTTTGGCCTGTAGCGCTTTTCCTAAGTGCCGTAATATCAAAAAAATCATCACCAAACCAAAAGCTGGTGCCAAGTCAACCAAAAAACCAAAAAAATCAAAGTAATTATTTCTTATTACTTGATTTTTTAGTCTTAGCCCGACCAGTTTTTTGAACAGGGGATTCTGCTGAAAATTCCTCAGCTGCTTTAGTAAAATGCTCAGCCGCTTGGTTAAATTTTTTCTTGAATCGACCAGCTAAACTAGTTTGAACTAAATCAACGGCTTTGTGGGTTAACTTTTCTAAAATTGACCAATAAGAAAACAAATAAGTCACCTTATTTTTAATTGATTGGGTAATTTGACCAATTATTTCCAATTGACGATTAAATTCATCAATAGTTTGGCGCATTTCCTTAATCAATCCGGCGGCACTAATTAAAAAATAAACCATCGCCGCGCTAATACCAATAATTCCAATGGTGAGAGCTAAGTTGATTAAATCTTTGGAGGTTGAAAAAATTTCCATATAAATATTAATTAGCTAAATAGCTGTCCAAGGTTTGGCCCAGTTGGCTAATTTTTAATTCATCTAAAATCATAATACCAGCGTGATCATCACTTATTCCTAGTTCTTTAGCCGAACAAAGCATGCCCTTAGACTTTTGACCACGTAGTTCAACTTCGGCAATACTTATACCATTAAACAATTGAGCACCAATCATTGCTACTGGCACAAATTGATTAACCTCAATATTATTAGCCCCACAAACAATTGGCAAGACCTGACCACCAATATCAACCGTAACTAAACTAAGACGATCAGCCTGCGGATGTTTATTAATTTCAATAATTTGACCAACCACTACTAAAGGAAATCGGTTAGTTGATTGTTTTTTCTTAAATAAAAATTTTAATGGATTGAACATAAGATTAATTATTCCTTTCGTTAAAAGTAGAACTGATAATTTCTTCGCTAGTCGTTGGTTCGGGTAAAGATTGATTAATTGGTGTTTTTTCAATTGGTTGACAACTTAAAATAAAAAATTCAAGCATCGCTAAACCGCCAGCTAAAATAATTAAATTAAACCAATTAAATAACTGCCGTGATAAAAGCCACAAAGTAATAACCACACCAAAGGCAATTAAGGCTGACTGTCTAAAGGCCGCCACTACGGCTCGGTGAGCTAATTTTTGACGAATTAAACTAAACCGGCTAATAAAACCAAATAACGACAAACTACTAAAAACAGCTGCGAACATTGTTAAATAAAATAAACTACGACCCAACCAATTAGCCGCAAATGGATCAACTCTGAATAAGATCCATAACCATAGCAACCACGAAATAATCATGGCTGCTAAATTAATTGCTAGATAATGTTTTAATTTCATATCTATAGTTATATATTTAATTATACTATAATTTGGACTAAGCAGCAAAAATAAATTGTCTTCAAAATCAAAGAATGATATACTATTCTTATTAACCAATAAATACGGCAATAACATGCCCCCAAAAATATCATATCGTTTTCCCAAAGGTTTTCTTTGGGGCACCGCCACTTCATCTCATCAAATTGAAGGTGGTAACCTCAATGATTGGACAATCTGGGAACCTGGTCAAATTGTCGATGGATCAATTTCTGGCTTGGCTTGCGATTCTTATCATCGATTTAAAGAAGACATTGCCTTAGCCAAAAAACTCAATAATAATGCTTATCGTTTTTCTATTGAATGGAGTCGTATTGAGCCAAGTCAAGGACAATTCAGTCGCTTGGCTACCAAATATTATCAAGATATTATCAATGAATGTCACCGACAAAAGATAAAACCAATTGTTACTATTTATCATTTTACCCAACCAATCTGGTTTGCTGAACTCGGTGGTTGGGAAAACCAAGCTGCTCCACAAATATTTAATAATTATGTTCTTTATTTAGCTCAACATTTAAAAAAAGTTAAATTTTGGTGCACAATTAATGAACCTGGTTTATATGCCTGGAATGCCTATGGACAAGGTAAATGGCCGCCACAAAGAATCAGCTTAATTGCTTGGTGGAAAGCTTTAAATAATATGGTTTATGGCCATCGACTAGCTTACCAATCACTACATTTGTCCAACAAAAATTGTCTAGTTGGTATAGCTAATAACAGCCAATTAATTGAAGCGGTTAATCATAAATGGATTAATCAACAATTAACCCGATTAATTACTTATATAATTAATGATTACTTTTTCAAAAAAATTCTCGGCTACCAAGATTATTTAGGAATCAATTATTATTTCCATCGCCTAGTTGGTTTGGGCCGTCAGCCGACTCAAGATTTACCACGAACTGATTTAGGCTGGACAGTCAATCCACAGGGATTATACACTATATTAATGGCAGCTAAACAATACCAATTACCAGTTTATATTTTAGAGAACGGCCTAGCCGACCACCAAGACCAACAAAGACAAGTCTTTATTACTGAACATCTAAAAATAATTCATCGAGCTATTAGCGATGGTTGTCCAGTTAAAGGCTATTTTCATTGGTCATTATTAGATAATTTTGAATGGAAATGGGGATTCACGCCAAGATTCGGTCTGTATTCAGTAGATTATCATTCACTGGAAAGACGAGCTCGTCCCAGTAGTCGACGCTACGCTCAAATATGTAAAAACAACGGATTATAATTATGTGGTTAGCCATTACTCTCTTGGCCAATTTTTTTAACGGTGCCGTTTATTTATCGGACAAGTATTTTTTATCAAAAAAAGTTCATTCATCAATCTCCTATACTTTTTATGTCGGCATTTGGAGCGCTGGCAATTGTGTGTTGTTTATATTTAATCGTCATATCCCTCGTTGGAATTGGTTGTTATTAAATTTGCTGGCTGGCCTAATTTTTATGGCCGCCCTTTATTTTTGGTATAAGGCTCTCCATCAAGGTGAAACTACCAAAGTTGTGCCAATTGCTGGAGCACTTATTCCTTTTTTTACCTTACTCCTTAATTATTTGGTTGGTCGACATTATCTTAACCAACAAGAATTATTAGCTTTACTTATTCTAATTGTTGGCAGTGCGCTTTTATCTTTTCGAGCTCATGATCATTGGTGGTCGAAATTGTGGATAAAAATTAAAAAAATTATCCAACCCCGCCGATCAAGTCTACGTAGCACCAGAAGACTCCTTGTCCACTCCTTGTTAGCTTCATTTACCTTTGCCACCTATTATGTCCTGATTAAATATCTCTATGATTCACAAGGATTTGCTAATGCTTTTATTTGGACCCGACTGGGCAGTTTTTTAGGAGCGTTGTTATTATTAATCCCATCAGCTAGCCGACAGTTAATTTTTGATCGACCCCGCCGCCAAACAACCATAAAAAGTTGGCCACTATTTTTAGGAATCCGTCTAACTGCCTTCATTGCTTTTGTAATGACTAATTTTGCCATCTCACTAGCTGATGTCTCTCTGGTTAATAGTTTACAGGGGTTACAATATTTATTTTTATTAATAATTGTTTTTTTACTGGCTAAACGTTATCCAAAACTATTAAAACAAGAGATAAATCGCGATAATATTTGGCAAAAATTAACCGGTATTATTTTAATAAATCTCGGCTTATTCTTATTATTATGATCAAAAAAATAACCAAAATTGGACAAAGATTAATAATAATCCTAGTTTGTCTAGTTTTAATTGGTTTTTTATGGCCATGGCTAACTAATCGAAAAATTTATCAGCCAAATGAATTAAGTTATGGTCTAACCTTTTCTCCATTAGTTCTAAATGACATGGGACTAGATTGGCAATCCGCTTTTATAGATATGCTCGATGATTTAAAAGTTAAGCGACTTAGACTAGTTGCTTATTGGCCAATGATTGAAGAGACTAAAGATAATTATGATTTCAGCCAGCTAGATTGGCAAATCAGCCAAGCCGAACAAAGAGGGGTCGACATAATACTAGCCGCCGGCGCACGATTGCCTCGCTGGCCTGAATGTCATTATCCTCAATGGCACTCACAACAAAACCAATCCGATCAACAACAAAAATTATTAGACTATTTACAAGCAACCATTAATCGTTATGATGACAACCCCGCTATTGTAGCTTGGCAAATTGAAAATGAACCATTTTTAATTGGTTTTGGTGAGTGCCCCAAATTAAATAAAAACCTCTTAGACAGAGAGTTGGCTTTGGCTAGAAGTCTAACTGATAAACCAATTATTGTTACCGACAGTGGCGAATTAAGCATTTGGCTACCGGCAGCGAAACGAGCCGATATCTTTGGTACTTCAATCTACCGTCACACTTATAGTAAAACAATTGATCATTATATCACCTACCCAATGACTCCAAATTTCTTTAGAATAAAAACTAAATTAACTGAATTATTAACCAAAACCAAAGATATTATTGTTATCGAAATGCAGGCTGAGCCATGGGGCAAAAAAGCCTACTTTACTCTTTCCGAAGAGGAGAGGAGTCGAACTATGAATATGGACAAACTTAAATATATGTTAGAGTTCGGTCGACAAGGTGGCTTTCAAACTTTTTATTTGTGGGGAGTAGAATGGTGGTATTGGGAAAAAGAGGTTAATAATAATGATCAATATTGGCAATTCACCAAAGATCTTTTTCAAAAATCATTATGAACAAAAAAAACCAACAACTAGCCATTGGCCTAGATATCGGCGGTTCAAAAATACTCGGTTTACTCTATGATCAATCTCTTAAAAAAACTTATGCTGATTATCGACAACCAATTATTAAAGACAGCCTACCTCAATTAATTGAACAAATTTATCAAGAAATTAACCGCCTAATTAGTGCAGCTAGTAATCTTGGTGCGACAGTAACTACTATTGGCCTTGGCATACCCGGTCTAGCTCGTCGAGGAAAAATTATTACTTGTCCTAACTTAACTATTTTAAACGGACAAAATCTAGTTGCTAGACTAACTAAAAAATTCCCCCATCAAAAAATCTTAGTGGATAATGATGTTAATTGTTTTTTAAAAGCTTATTTAAATAAACACTCTAAATTAAATAAAACAACTTGTGCAATTATCGCTCTAGGTACCGGCATCGGCGGAGCGATTGCTTTTAATGGTCAAAACATTACTAAACAAGTTGGAATAAGTAGCGAAATAGGTCATATGATTTTAAATCATCGCGATGGAACTGATTTAGAAAATTATTATCACCAAATAATGGGCTACCCAGCTGGCCAGCTATTTACTGCTGCTCAAAACGGTAATTTGGTTGCTATTAAAAAAGTTGAAAAATTCGCCACAATATTGGGAGTTGCCTTGGCTAATTTAAATAATTTAATTAGTCCACAAACAATAATCTTGACTGGCGGAGTTGCTCGGTATCACCGAACTTATTTACCTTTAATTAAAAAAATCATAGCCAATCACAGCATAACACCTAATTCTCCTCACTGGATAATTGGACACGACCAAACCGCCGCAGCTATCGGAGC
>JAEWTE010000052.1 GCA_023459655.1 Candidatus Parcubacteria bacterium
TTAGTTCAGCTTGCAAGCTTCTTAACTTTCCCATATTGGTCGGCATAATTACTTATGAGGTAATTCTGCCACCAAACAGCCTTAGAGCGAAACCCCAAAGGTAACCCTAATTGCTGCAATTGGAACACATATTTGTCAATAGTTGCTAAGATTTAGCCTTTCTATTATAATAAAAATACAATTAAATATTTTTTATAAAGAGTGCAGCTAGGGATCTAGCCCGTTGATCTGCCAGCAACCCCGAAGTAATCCGTTCGGAAGGTGCTAAATCTAGCCCGACAAGGGAAAGATAAAAGTTTACTCCACAGACGCTTTCCTTTTTAGGAAAGTTTTTTATTACTTATTATATAAAAATTATGCTGAAAACAGCTGAAGCAGTGACTCCTTTACACCCAGATAAAATCTGTGATTGTATTAGTGATGCGATTTTAGATGCTTGTTTAAGACAAGACTCCAGTAGTCGAGTGGCTATTGAGACCATGGGTGGTCATAATATTATTACTATTACCGGAGAATTGACTACCGAAGCAGTAATTAATATTCCGGAGATTGTTAGAGAAGTTGTTGGCGATGATTATGGTGTTCAAACTAATGTTGTTCAACAAAGTTCAGAGATTGCTCGGGGAGTTGATGGTGGCGGAGCTGGTGACCAGGGGATTATGGTTGGTTATGCTTGTGATGATAACGAAGCAATGATTCCTCAGGAATTATATTTAGCTAAGAATTTAGCTCAGTTTATTTTTGAAATTTATCCGCAAGATGGTAAGGCTCAAGTAACTATTGATGACGATATTTTGCAAACTATTGTGGTTAGTTTTTGTCGAGTCAGCCGTGATGAATTGTCTAGACTGGTTAATTTGTGGTTAGAAAAGTTAAATTTAAATAAGCCAGATCAAATTTATCTAAACCCGGCTGGCGATTGGAGTCAGGGTGGTTTCAGTGCCGATACTGGTGTAACTGGACGGAAATTGGCCTGTGATAATTATGGACCGCAAATTCCAATTGGTGGCGGAGCTTTTTCTGGTAAGGATGCTACTAAAGTAGATCGCTCAGGTGCCTATATGGCCAGAAAAATTGCTGTTGATTTATTAAAACAGCATCAAGCTAAAGAGGTTCTAGTTAAATTGGCCTATTCTATTGGAGTAGCTGAGCCAGTCATGGCTACAGCTGAAATTATCGATTTTAATCAACAAAAGCAAGTAGCTATAATTAGTGGTTATGATTTGACACCAAGCGGTATTATTAATTTTTTACAGCTTAATCAGCCTCAATATAGCCAAGTAGCTAAATGGGGCAGCTTTGGTCAAGGGTTTGGTTGGGACATTTAGAGGGGTTATTTTTGTAATTCTAGTGGTTCCGGGTTATAATTATATTGCTAATAAATTAATGATGTTTTTATGAGTTATGTTATTTTAGGAATTCTTCTGTTATTGTCGGCTTGTTTTTCTGGTTTAACTCTTGGAATGATGAGCCTTGGTCCCCATGACCTAAAAAGAAAAATGAGTATGGGAGATAAAAAGGCAAAAAAAATATATCCAATTAGAAAAAAAGGCAATCTTTTACTGGTTACCTTGTTAATTGGCAATGTTGCTGTTAATGCGGTTATTGCTATTTATATGGGGTCAATTGCCTCAGGATTGGTGGCTGGTATTATTTCTACTTTATTAATTACTATTTTTGGGGAGATTTTTCCGCAAGCTGTTTTTTCTAGATTTGCATTAGATATTGGATCAAAATTTGTTTGGCTAGTTAAGATTTTTTTGTTTATTTTTTATCCAATAGCAGCACCGTTAGCCTTTTTGTTAAATAAAACACTAGGAGAAGAAATGCCGACAATGTATTCTAGAGGTGAGCTTAAAGAAATAATTTTAGAACATTCTGCTAATAATGAGAGTGAGATTGATCAAAACGAGGCTAATATTGCTCGAGGGGCGTTCACTTTTGGAGAAAAAACTGTTAAAGAAGTTATGATTCCCAAATCTGCAGTTATAGGTTTGAATAAAAATGATATTTTAGATGAAAATAAGCTTTTATTAATAGCTAAGCATGGTTATCCGCGGATACCTGTAATTGATAAAGATAATTATGAGGCAATCGGTGTTATTTATACTTATGATTTATTGAATCCTAAGAATTTAAATAAAAAAGCGATTGATATTTGTGATAAAAATATATTTTATGTTACTGAGGATAGTAAATTAGATTTAGTTCTTAACACTTTAATTAAGAAAAAAATTCACATGCTTTTTGTTGTTAACGAGTTTGATGAATATTCTGGTATTATTACAGTTGAAGATATTGTTGAAGATATTTTAGGTCAAGAAATTGTTGATGAATATGATATTGAGCCAAAAGTTCAATTAAATAAAAAACAGATACTTAAAAAGTTTTCTTAAATAATAATTATTGACAAGCAGATTATTATTGTTTAACATTAAATCAATGCCTAGATTGCCCTCTAACTGGAGTAGTCAAAACTAAGGCATTTAAGGAGGGATTTATGAGACTACGGCTCATAATCCTAATACTGGTGGTTGTATTGGCCACCGCAACCTCCATTTTGATGGCAGTGGACAATGCACCAAAGACATGGTTGTCTGGTGTCGTTATTGATGGAGAACTTCCTCTCGCCACCGAAAGCCCGCCCGCCTACTTGGTAATAAAGGCTTTCGTTGATGAGCGTCGTAGCACTGTTACCGAAAGCTTACCCGTCGATTTGGGGATAGAAGCTTTCGTTGATGATGAGCATCGTAGTACTGGTCAAGTGATACTACCTTGCGAAAATTCAACCTTAACCTTGACGATGTCTATTTGGGATTGTCGAGATTGTTTCGTTGAAAACTTCCGACCTCTGGCCTTTGCCGTCGCCCGGGAGTGCGTACTAAAGATGCCAATTATTATTGGTAGCAGTTTAGAATTTGCAGCCACAATTTGAAAGGTTGCGAGCTAACAATCAGGCTGGTGCATTCTTGTGCCAGCCTTTTAAATATAAAATTTAATTTATGCGTCTTTGGTCTATCCATCCACAACATTTAGATCGTATTGGTTTGATTGCTTTGTGGCGCGAGGCTTTATTGGCTAAAAAAGTTTTGGCTGGCCGAACCAAGGGTTACCGCCATCATCCACAATTAATTCGCTTTCAAGCTAGTGGCCAGCCACTAATTTTTATTG
>JAEWTE010000053.1 GCA_023459655.1 Candidatus Parcubacteria bacterium
TTTTATGCTATAATCTTGACAGACAACCGTGGCTCGGCTATATTATTTTAGCAGTCAGTTGTTTAGACTGCTAAATCATTAGTCTAGTTGAGTTAAAATTATAGTTATGTTAGACAATTTTACCCAAAAATCACAAGAAGCCATCATTAATGCTCAGATGATTGCCCAGCAGTATGGTCAAGAATTTATTGGTGCTCCTCACCTCTTGTTAGCTTTGCTGCAACAAGATGAAGGTCTAGTCCGACCAATAATTGAGGCACAAAAGATTGATCCTGATCATATTGCTAGTCAAATAGAAATTGAATTGGAAAAATTACCAAAATCAAATCATCCAGAAGTAGCTGAAGGAGTTGTTCAGGGAACAGCTGAGGCTTCAATGGTGATTGAACGAGCTCGCAAAGAGGCTAAAAATCTAGATGATGAATATACGGCCACTGAGCATTTATTATTAGCGATTGTCGGTGTTAAATCTAGAGCTCAAGCTATTTTACTTAAAGCCGGACTAGGTTATGAGGGTTTGCTAAAAGCCTTAATTGAATTACGGGGTTCGCAGGCAGCTGGCTCGACTGATGCTGAAAAAAAATATAAAATTTTACAGAAATATGCCATTAATTTAACTGACTTAGCTCGTCAGAAAAAACTTGATCCAGTGATTGGTCGCGATGAAGAAATACGCCGTATTATGCAAGTTTTATCGCGACGAACTAAGAATAATCCAGTATTAATTGGTGAGGCTGGTACTGGCAAAACTGCTATTGTTGAAGGATTGGCTCAGCGAATTATTATTGGTGATGTGCCAGAAACTTTAAAGGGTAAAGAATTAGTTAGTTTAGATTTGGGCTCATTAATTGCTGGAGCTAAATTTAGAGGTGAATTTGAGGATCGCTTGAAATCAGTGATTAAAGAAGTTCAAAAAAGTAATGGTCAGGTTATTTTATTTGTTGATGAATTACATACTATTGTTGGGGCTGGTGCCTCGGAGGGGTCGATGGATGCTTCTAATATGCTTAAACCGGTTTTAGCGCGTGGTGAAATTAAATTGGTTGGGGCTACTACAACTAAGGAGTATCAGAAATATATTGAAAAAGATGCTGCTCTAGAGCGACGCTTTCAACCAATTTTTGTTGAAGAACCAAATGTTGAAGATGCGATTGCGATATTGCGTGGTATTAAAGAGAAATATGAGGTTCATCATGGGGTTAGAATTACTGATGATGCTTTAATCGCGGCGGCTAAATTATCGGCTCGTTATATTACTGATCGATTTTTACCAGATAAGGCGGTTGATTTGATTGATGAAGCAACCTCTAGTTTGAGAATGGAGATTGATTCTTCACCTGATGAATTAGATAGTTTAAAAAGAGAAATCCGCCGTTTGGAGATTATGAAAGTTGGATTAATTAAAGAAGACAATAAAGACAAGGCTCGCAAGATTAATCGTGATTTAGAGAATTTGAAAGAAAAAGCTAAGCAATTAGAATTACATTGGTCTAATGAAAAAGAAATTATTTCTAAAATAAGACAAGCTAAAAAAGAAATTGATGAATTACGGGCTCAGGCTGAAATAATTGAGCGTCGTGGTGATGATTTAACCAAGGTAGCTGAAATTCGCTATAGCCGTATTCCTGAGCTGGAAAAAGCGATTGAAAATGATCGGCAAAGCTTATTAAAAATTCAAAGCAATGGTCAAAGAATTTTAAAAGAAGAAATTGATGAAGAAGATATTGCTAAAGTAGTAGCTCGCTGGACTGGCATCCCAATGGCGCGTATGTTAGAAACTGAAGCTCAGAAATTAACTAAGATAGAAGATTATCTTAAGGCTCGAGTAGTTGGTCAAGATGAAGCTATTATTGCAGTTGCTAATGCGATTCGTCGTTCTCGAGCTGGGATCAATGAGGAGAAAAAACCAATTGGTTCGTTTTTGTTTGTTGGTCCAACTGGTGTTGGTAAAACTGAATTGGCTAAAACTTTGGCTGAATTTATGTTCGATGACGAAAATGCCCTGATTCGCCTAGATATGAGTGAGTTTATGGAAAAACATAGTATTTCCAAGATTTTGGGAGCACCAGCCGGTTATATTGGTTACGATGATGGCGGTCAATTAATTGATCGAGTTCGCCGTCGCCCCTATAGTGTTATTTTATTTGATGAAATTGAAAAAGCTCATCCGGAGGTTTTTAATATTTTATTGCAGATTTTAGATGATGGTCGCCTAACTGACGCCAAAGGTCGAGTGATTAACTTTAAGAACACAATTATTATCATGACTTCTAATTTAGGCAATGAAGTTATTAAAGATTATTCAATTGGTTTTTATGATGGTAGTGATGCTCATAAACTAGCTCAATTGCGTGAAGATGAAATGAAAGATAAGATTGATAATATTTTAAAGCAGCATTTTAAGTTAGAGTTTCTTAATCGGATTGATGAAACAGTTATTTTTAAGAGTCTTAATAAAAATGCTTTAGGCGATATTGTTGAGTTAGAATTACAAAAAGTTAGTCGTCGTTTAGCACTTAAGGGTATTAAATTTAAGCCGGGAATTAAAGTAAAGCGATTTTTGGCCGATAAGGGCTATGATATTACCTTTGGTGCACGGCCATTAAAAAGAGTTATTCAAAACCAATTATTAGATGAATTAGCTTTGCGAATTATTGAAGGAACAGTGAAAGAAAATGATATAGTGGTGGCTGATTTAGTTAATGGTCGGATTATTTTCAAATTAAGCGAAGACAAAAAATAAATTATTATTAATTAATAAATCAATGAATCAAATTATTAGATCAATAAAATATCCGATTTATTTAATAATAATTGGTTTGATATTGACAGTTTGGCCGATGTCAATGATTAAAGCGGCTGATTTTGATTATAATTTAATTATTAGTGATCAAGAAATTACCAATAGTGGGGCGATGAGCTTATCAGAAATTCAAAAATTTTTAGAAGATCGGGGTAGTTATTTGGCAACTTATCGAACGACTGATTATTTTGGAGTGATTCGTAGTGCTGCTGAGATTATTTATAATGCTGCAACTAATAATTACGACTGTAGTGGAATTAATGTTAATAATCCACAAGATTTTGAAGAAACCAAAGCTAAGTGTC
>JAEWTE010000054.1 GCA_023459655.1 Candidatus Parcubacteria bacterium
ATTTGATCGCCATAGGCAAAAATAGCAGCAACTTGTCCATCAAAATTTTTAATATCGGGCTGTTGGGATAAATTTAGACTACTTAGTGAATGATGTAATAATGTTTTTTTAACAGCCAAGAATTCAGCTTGCTCGCCAATTAACTGGCTGCGCAATTCTTCATTATCTTTGACATTTAAAGCATTAAATGAGGCAAAAATAATTGATTTAGCATCAGCTAGCTTTGATTCTAGATCTCGTAAGATAGTTTGTTTTTGTTGTTTTGTTTTAGGCATAATTTTGCTTGAAAATAAAAAACTGCCATGTAACAATCGCAGTTCGACCTTTTTGTTGAGTCAAAAAATAACTTTTGTCTCGGCAGGTTTTACACCAAAGCTACCTGCTGTCTGCGACGAAGCATTACACTTGTGCCTTAATGATAAAGAAAAAAAGCCGCTCTGTCAAGCAAATATCGGCTTGGTTGACAATTTTAATTAGCTAGCCTATCTTATAAGCAAGATAGTTCTTTGAACAGGAGATAAAATGGTTAAAAAAATACTGATCGTAGATGATGATCAACCGATTATTAATCTGCTGTCTGGCTTATCTGCTAAATTTTTTAAGCAGACCGAAATTGTAGTTGCCCAAAGTAAAGAAGAGGCTCTAGCAGTAATCAATTCCAATAAGGATATTGATATTGTCATTGTTCAATTTGGTGTAACCAGTCTTTTTTCTAAGCAAACCGTTCGAGCAGCTGGTTTAGAGATTGTTTCTCAGGTCAAGCAGTTATCAGCTGCTAAGATAATTGTTATGACTAGTGCTGGTAATATGAAAAAAGATTTCTTGGCCATTGGTGCCGACTATTTCATTAATAACAATTTTGACAGCAAAAAAATATCAGCTGTCTTTAGTTTATTAAACCAACAACCCGCCCCATAAAGGCGGGTTTTTATTTTAGAAATTTAGCTTTATTGATTTTATGTTCTTCAAAATTTCGACTAAAAATAGTTTCACCGTTATCTGGTCGACTTAAAAAGAAATTATAATTATTAGGAGTTGGATAAATAGCCGCTTTAATTGCTTTTAAACTGGGACTACCAATTGGACCAGGTGGTAGACCGCCATTAATGTAAGTATTATAAGGTGAATTGATTCTAGTGTCTTCAAAAGAATATTGTGGCTTATTTTGTCCCAGGATATAAGCCAAGGTGGCACAAGATTCTAAGCGTTGACCGTTTTTGATACGACGCCAAAAAATGTCAGCAACTATTTTCATGTCTTGTTCTGTTTTAACTTCTTTTTCTAACAGAGAAGCCATGGTAATAATTTGATAAATAGTTCTGCCTTGTTGTTCAATATCTTGACGCATTTTTGTGTTCAGCTGTTGATCAAAGTTGTCAAGTAATTTAATAATCACCTCTTTCGGGCTAGATGATGGACGAAAACGATAAGTATCAGCAAATAGATAACCTTCTAGTCCAACCTGCTTGGGTTTGTCTTTTAAAAATTCATAATTATTACTAAAATCTTCTGGCCATTGGTTGGCTGGTAGTGATTGATAGTTTTTTTTAGGTTGTCCGGCTATTTTCAAAAAATCATCAACCGAAAAGCCTAATTGACTATCGGCTAATTTTTCAGCTATTTGTCGACTATTCCAACCCTCGATTATTGTCACGGTTTTATCAGCTTGTTGAACAGTTTGATTTTGCCAGTATTGACGACGGGCCTGACGGGCCTCTAGCTTGTTACTAACATAAGCCAAGCTCCAAGATAATCCGGCAATCATCAGAATCGCCAAACACCAAACCCACCAAGTTGATGGCCGCTTTTGAGGTTTTAGGGGTTGATAATAATGATTAACCATTGAAATTTAGATATATTTATCAAGTTTTTTCTTTTTCAATTCCTCAATAATGTCTTTAGTATTAATTGATTCTTGAACTGAAGATATAAATAAAACATCGCCAGTATCAATAATTGCTAAATCATTTACGTTATTAATAACGACTAATTTTTCAGTTAAATTACAAAAAACCAGATTATTTTTAGAATTTTTAGTAATAACTTGTCCTTTAGTAACATTATCTCCAAGATTTTCAGCTAGTATATTGCGTAGAACTGGCCATTTGCCCAAATCACTCCAACCGACTCGATTAGAGACGCTCATGGCTAATTTATCGACCTTGTCAGTAATGGCCGATTCAATTGACATTTTTTCTAATTGACCATATAACCGACGAATTTTTTCATTATCATCATAACTAATTATTAAATCAACTAGTTTTTGACAAATCTGGTACATACCTGGTTGAAATTTGGCGAATAAATCAGCAATAGTTTGTAGTCGCCAGACATACATACCAGTATGGCAATAATAAACGCCAGAATCAACTAATTGTTGGCAATAGTCTTGATTTGGTTTTTCAACAACGTCACTAACTGTAAAAATAGTTTCTTGACCATCACCTTGTAGATTTTGACCAGCCTTTAAATAACTATAGCCAGTGTCTAAGCAAGTTGGTTTAACGGCGGGGGTTAAAATATATTCAGGATTTTTTTGTAGGAATTGCTCACTAGATATTAGTAAGTCAGCGAAAGCTTGATTGTTAGAAATATAATCATCAGATGGCAATGAAGCAATAATATCGTCTGGTTGGCAGTATTTTTGTAAATAACAAACCTCTAAACACATTGCCGGGCCAGTATTGCGTGATTCGGTTTCAACAATAATATTACTAAGCTTTACTTCTGGTATCTCAACCTTTAGTCTTTTAATCATTAATTCATTAATTGAAACGAATAAATCAGCTGGATCAATTAAAAGATCAGCAATCCTTTCATAAGTATTGCGTAGCATGGTTTTTTCACCCAATAAAGCTTGAAATTGTTTAGGATTATTTTGACGACTAAACGGCCACAACCTCGTTCCTAGTCCACCAGCTCGGATAACTATTTTCATAAAATAAATAAATAATAATCAATATTTTCATTATAGCCGATTAATCCTATCTTTGCTATAATGAAGGTAGTAATTATTTAATAATGAAATTATGAAAATACTGTTAATACCCCTAATAGCAGCAGCTATCGCTCAGTTTGGTAAGGTTTTAATTAGACAAAATCGACAAAAACTAACCTTATCAGTATTATGGGCTTATTCAGGTATGCCATCAGGACATGCTGCTGTTACTATTGCCTTGACGACTATTATTGGTTTGGAAAAGGGACTAGATTATCCCGGTTTTGCTATTGCTTTAGTGTTTACCTTGTTAGTTTTGCGTGATGCGGTTGGTTTGCGTCGTCAATTAGGCAATCAGGGTTCTGTTTTAAATGAATTAGTCGATGATTTAGATGATGATAATTATTTGGATAAAAGATATCCCCGTTTATTGGAAAAAATTGGTCACACTCCACTGCAAATAGCCGCCGGGTCTTTACTTGGGCTATTAGTCGCAGTAATTGGCCATTTTATTTTTTAATGGTTGGTCGAGGGTGGCCAAAAATTTGTTGATAGTCATCAATACCGTCTCCATCACTATCGGCTTTATGTGGGTTAGTTCCTCGAAGAATTTCTTCAAAATTAGTTACTCCATCGCCGTCTAAATCATTATCGGTTAAGCTAATTCCTTGTTTAAAAGCATTGCCATCAGGTATGCCATCTTGGTTGGTGTCAACCGAGTAAGGATTAGAGCCTAATTCAACTTCTTGCTTGTTGCTCAAACCATCACCATCACTATCTAAATCGCCTGGACCAAGTGGATTAGTTAGATTGATATACTCATCATAATCACTTACCCCATCACCATCAGTATCAGGGTTATTTGGATCAGTGCCTAGTGATTTTTCCAGCCAATCGCTTAAACCATCGCCATCACTGTCGGCCTCGTTAGGATTGCTACCAAACTCTATCTCCGTATAATTATTTAATCCATCACCATCTAGATCTTCATTATCAATCAAACTAGTTCTTTCTATTTCATTTCTAGGATAATTATTTATTTTTTTATTTTGATTTTTTGTTTCACGATATAATAAAAATATTATTAATAACAATAATAGAGCCGATAATATTATTAAAATGAAATATTTAATTTTAGACATGTTTATTTTATTCATATTGTTTAATCTTTAACACATCTGAATCTACTAGTAGATGGAAGTGATTGGTTAAAACTTAAAGTTAGTACACCTGGATACATAAAGGTTCCTCTATAAAAATCAAAAGGCTGAGAGCTGGAATTTGGCAGATAAATACTGCCATATGAAATCCAAGTAGAAGTGTTGGAATTACCTGGCAATAGTCCTAAACTTCCCAATGAACCATAATTTACTAATTGATCATACTGAAACCATCCGGAAGAACTAGGGTTGTTAATTTTAGGAAGATCCTCATATGATAAAGAATTATTTATAGACTCTTGATAAAGCCCTAGATTTCTAACTATTTGACCGTTAGAAAGAATAAGTGACGACCTTATTTGTCCTGATCCGACTGATCCGCCAGTCCAATTAGAGTCGATATTTTCACCATTTTTTACTATCGTCATCCATTCGTTATTGTTTATAAGTCGAGCGCCAATGTTTTCGCAAGCGCTTATGGCAATATCTCGAAATTGTTGGTAATAAATATAGTTATAAGGTGTTGTTAACGTCGTTATTATACAGTTATTTTTATTAGGATCACAAATAGGTTTAAAAATACCGTCACTATAATGTCCTAAAATACGAGCTGTATCGGCCATAACTTGAAAATTGTTAGTAGTAAGTTCTGGGTTACCTGGAACATTAATCCACTCTATTTCAGATGATGGGTTATTTCTGTTTTGTATTTGGCAATCTTCGTTACAAATTTGAGTGCTGGTGTTCCAATTTGGTAAATTCATATTATAGTCGCACTGCTCCCCATAATCAATCCCTTCTCCTGTTAATGGATCGATCGACGTTTGTTCAGGTGTCCAGTAACTACCATCTTGCAGGAACCCATCTCCACAGTAACCACCGATATCTTTGCATTGATTTGAACAATTATATTGAATAGAATATTGACTATTTCTATGTGTTGGTGGTGAATAGTTGGTATAGTCACATTCTTCAAAACATGAATTATGATCACCATCACCGCAAGTGCTATAATCTTCAATACAATTTGTCCAACGAGAACCATTATGAAGACAACATTTTTTATTGTTGCCACAGTCGTATAATTCACCGTGCGCTTCTTCAACATCTCCATTTCCGCAGTAACCACCACTTGTTAAACAATTGGAACTGGCAGGACATTCATATTGATAAGTAAGTCGCGACATATAAGGAGTTGTTGAATGTGTTGGGTTAGAGTTATGATCACATCTTTCACGTGCCCACCCATTAACATTCAATTGTATTATCCCATCACCACACCAGCCATCAGTGGTTGACGCACAACGGTTATTATTCTGAGACATTGTGCAAATATATTGATGGGTTGAGTTAGTTTCATGAGTTTCAGCAACAGTATATCTATCACAAAGCTCATAGGGATAATCTAATATGCCATTGCCACACCAACCACCAGTAGTTCTTTGGCATTCACTAGAACAGCCATATTGATTATATTGGCTAGAATGCCAAGGAATTAATTCTGGTGTACTTGTAGCATCGCAATTCTCACCATGTTCTTGTTGTCTTATACCGTCTCCGCAATAACTCCCGTCGGGGCGAATATTTTGGCATTTAGTTATCGCGACACTGTCTATGTCAATATAACCGGGATTTTCGGGGATATTATTTTGACCTATAAAAATCGAAAAGTATAAAGTATTAA
>JAEWTE010000055.1 GCA_023459655.1 Candidatus Parcubacteria bacterium
TCACTTTAATAAAAATAATTGTTAAAGATATTCGACTTAGCGATTTAACTTTTTATTTAATTGATAAAAATGGCTTAGATAAAGAAACGGCTCAAAAGCTAGTGGCTGAAATACAGGTTAATATTCTTAGTCGAGTACAAGATTATTTATCAAAACCATTATCTGAACCAGTTAATATTGAAAAAGTTATCAATAATTATTCAGTTGAAAAAACATCAATTCCACCAGAAACTAATAATCATTCATCAGATGATCTTGAATTATCGCTGAACAAATTAGTTAGTCATCAATCTTTCTTAAAAAAACCAATTGAGCTAAGTCGTTGGCGACAAGTAGCTAAAACATTTTTATTAGGTGTTCGTAATCAAAAAGCGTTAACTGATTTTTTAACCAAACCATTCGTTGAGGGTGGTCTAGGTTTATCTTCTCAACAAAGTGAAGAATTAATAAATAGCTTATTAACCATCAAGCAAAACTTAGATCAACAGGCTAGACAACAAATTAATATTCAACCACCTAGTAATTCAATTGATCAATTAATTAATCAGGCCGCCACTCAAGACTTTGAATCAGATTTATTAGTTAGTTTAAAAAAAATCGATCAAAAACCTCGTTTAGATTTAAATACCGAGACAGAATTACCAGCCGGTAATTTAAATGAACCAAAATTATTAGCTCCAATCGAAGACGTCAAACCAGAAATAAAAGATCCAGCTAATAATCAACCGCCTTTAATCGAAACTAAAGAAGTTATTGAGGAAACTAAAAAAGAGGAAAATAAAAAAATCGAACCAGCTGCGCTTAAATCAACTAATCCAACTATGGTATCGCCGCTTGATCAGCGAGCGACTGATACTAAAACTGGAAAAATTCGAATGGATGATGTTCGTTTTGAACCAAAAACTTTAACCCCAATTGATGAATTAGCCACAATTGGTTTAAGAAAATTTCGTTATTTAGGTGCTAATGCTGATGAAAGAGCTAAAAAAATTAAAGAAAAAATTGATCTTCTAGCCGAATATGGTTATGGTAAGAAATTGCAGGGGATTGATGCTTGGCGACATAGTCCATTAAACATGCTCTACTTAAAAATAGGTCAACTTAGTATTGCCAGTGAACAAACAGCTGAACAAATATTAAATGAACAAGTTAATCATTCTCAAGAAGAAAACTTAACTTTTGATGAGTTTAAAGCTATAATGAATTTAAATAAGCAAATTCGTTTTTAAATTAATGCAACAATTTACCATTCCACAATTTATTGACGAAGAAGATAAAATTTTAGGGCCGATAACTACTAGACAATTTATTATTATGCTAGTTATGGCTGGAGTATTATTTTTAGAATATAAATTATTTGATTTTTCTTTGTTTTTATTTTCTGGGTTAATTACTGCTGGTTTTTTTATGGCCTTTGCTTTTGGTCGGATTAATGGTCGTCCCTTTCATTTTTTTATATTAAATTTAATTCAAAGTATTTTTCTTCCCAAGCTTCGTCTTTGGAATAAAAATTTTGGTAAAAATACTGAGTTAGTTCAATTTGATGCTAAAAATATCATAAAATCACGACCACCAGCTTTAAAAGCTCATTTTAATTCTTCTAGATTAGCTGAGTTATCATTAATTGTTGATACTAGAGGGGCTTATAGTGGTGAAATTAATGACCTTGAAGATTTATCTACTAATTCTTAGCTATGGCTGATAATCAAAAAACTGGATCAATTTCTACGCAAAGGTATTTAAAAATAGCCGATATCAAAAAAGATACGGTTATTATGAAAGATGGAACATTGCGAGCAGTTTTAATGGTTTCCAGTATAAATTTTGCGTTAAAAAGTGAAGACGAGCAGCAGGCGATTATTGGTGGTTATGTTAGTTTTTTAAATAATATCGACTTTCCTCTTCAAGTTGTTGTTCAATCTCGTGAATTAAACATTGCTGGCTATCTAGATTCAATGCGTAAAAAGGCTAACGAACAAACCAATGAATTATTAAAAAATCAAACCTTACAATATATAGACTACATTGGGCAATTGGTTAGTTTGGGTAAAATTATGAATAAACATTTTTATATTGTTGTTCCATATAATCCTTTATCAGATAAGCGTAAGGGCTTTTGGCAATCAATAGTTGAGGCATTTCGACCAATTGATATAATCAATTTAAAAGAAGAAAGATTTATTCATTTAAAAAAACAACTAGACAATCGAGTAGAAAGTATCTCTGGTGGACTAACGTCAATGGGGCTTAATGTAGCCAGTCTAGATACTCAGGGACTAATTGAATTATTTTATAATTCTTATAATCAAGAAACTGCCGCTAATCAACCATTGGATAATATCGAGAAAATCAATATTAATAATAGTTTTTAAATTTAGCCATGTTCAACATTAAGCCAGACAAACCAACTCCAAACAAAAACAATGCTAGTTTCTTAAATCAACAAAGCACCAGCTTGTTAAACGAACAAGCTGTTTTAGCTGAACAATTAATTGCTCAAGAAAAAGCTTATCGCTATGGTGTTGTCAATATTCGAGATTTAATTTCCCCGGCTAGTTTAGAAATAAAACCAAAATATCTTTTACTAAACGGACAATATGTTAGCACAATTTTTATTGTGGCTTATCCTCGGTATATTAGTGTTGGTTGGTTTGCTCCAATTCTTAATCTCAATGAATCGTTTGATATTTCGATGTTTTTTTATCCGATTAATTCAGCAATTGTCCTAAAGCAATTAAAAAATAAAGTCGGTGTCTTAGAAGCCCAGATTAGTGCTGATGCTGACAAAGGTAATCCGCGCGATCCAATTCGTGAAACTGCTCTACGTGATGTTGAAACTTTACGAGATGATTTAACTCAAGGAACTGAAAAATTTTTTCAATTTGCTCTTTATGTTACAATTTATTCTAAAACTGAAGAGGAGTTGATCCAATTATACAATCGTTTAGAAGATTTATTTGGCTCTCGATTGATTTATTCTAAGCGAGTTTTTTATCAATCTGAACAAGGTTTTAATTCGACCTTACCGTTTTGTGACGATGAGCTAAATATTGCCTATAACATGAACTCGTCGCCAGTTGCCTCATCTTTTCCATTTATATCTAGTGAGCTAACTAGTGATAATGGCATTCTTTACGGTATTAATCGTCATAATAATAGTCTAATTTTATTTGATCGATTTAGTTTACCAAATGCCAATAATGTTGTGTTTGCCACTTCTGGTGCTGGTAAAAGTTATGCTATTAAACTAGAGGTTCTAAGAACCATGATGATGGGGACTGATGTTATAATTATTGACCCAGAATATGAATATAAAGAATTAGCTGAAGCGGTTGGTGGCACTTATATTAATATATCTTTAGCCAGCGAAGCTAAGATTAATCCATTCGACCTACCAAGACCAGTTGGTCAAGAAACAAAAACTGAAGATATTATTCGTAGTGGCGTCATCACTGTTAAAGGTTTAGCTAGGATTATGTTGGGTAATTTATCGGCCGAGGAGGATTCAATTATTGATATGGCTCTTTTGGAAACTTATGCCAAAAAAGACATTACTCCCGATAGTGATTTGAGTAAAGTTGAACCGCCAACCATGAAAGATTTTCAATATATTTTAGAAGGCATGGAGGGTGGAGAAAACTTAGCCCTACGGCTTAAAAAATATACTGAAGGAACTTTTTCTGGGCTATTTAATAGCCCGACTAATGTTGAAATGGGTAATCAATTAGTGGCTTTTTCAGTTCGCGACTTAGAAGATGAATTAAGACCATTGGCTATTTACACTATTGTCAACTATATTTGGAATGTTGTTCGCAGTGAATTAAAAAGAAGAATTTTAGTAATTG
>JAEWTE010000056.1 GCA_023459655.1 Candidatus Parcubacteria bacterium
GTTCTTGAGTCCTCAGGCTTTTGAACTTTGATCTTGAACCTTGGGATTGTGTTAGCATAATTATGTTAATAGATTCCAAGGTTTTTTATTTTTGTGTTGAGTTGATTTTTTAACCGCATTTGCTATACTGAACTCAGGCTTTTGGCCTGAGTTTTTCTATCTATTTTTGAATTTTTCATGTTTATAAATCGCATTGCTATTGATTTGGGGACAACCTATACTTTAGTTCATCTACCCAAGAAGGGGATTGTTGTTAATGAGCCTAGTGTAGTGGCTGTTTCTATGACCGATAAAAAAATATTGGCCGTTGGTAATGAGGCTAAGGATATGGTTGGTCGTACCCCGGATACTATTATTGCCGTTAAGCCACTCAAAGACGGAGTTATTGCTGATTATCATACAACTGAGGTGATGATTAGGTATTTTATTAATAAGGCTTTGGGTGGTTTTCGATTATTTAGACCAGAAGTTATGGTGGCGGTACCAGCGGGGATTACCTCAACTGAGCGACGGGCGGTTATTGATGCTACCTTAGGGGCTGGCGCCAAGGCTGCTTATCTGATTAAAGAACCAGTGGCGGCGGCTATTGGTGCTGAGATTCCGGTGGGATCAGCTTCTGGTCATATGATTATTGATATTGGTGGTGGCACGGCGGAAATGGCGGTTATTTCTTTGGGTGGTGTCGTTACGGCTACCTCGGTTCGGGTTGGTGGAAACAAAATTGACTTAGCAATTATTGAATATATTCGTCGTAAATATAATTTAGCTATTGGTGAGCGAACGGCTGAAGAAATTAAGATTGGTGTTGGTAGCGCCTTATATTTAACTGAAAAATTATCCATGAACATCAAGGGCCGAGATATTTTAACTGGGCTACCTAAAACAATTAATGTTGCCTCCGATGATGTTACTGAAGCAATTCAGCATGAGCTAGAAGCAATTATTGGAGCAGCTAAGAATATTTTGCGAGAAACTCCACCAGAACTAGCCTCAGATATTATGGAAAAGGGTATTATTCTTAGTGGTGGTACAGCATTGCTGCGTAATTTAGATCAATTAATTGCCAGAACGACTGATGTACCAGTTTTTATGGCAGATGATCCTCGGACTTGTGTGGTTAAAGGAACGGGAATTGCTTTGGAAAATTTGGATAGTTATAAGCGCTCAATTTTTGCAACCCGCTAATATGATAATCGGTATTGATGCTTCTCGAGCTAATCGACCTAAAAAAACTGGCACTGAATGGTATTCTTATCATCTAATTAAGCAATTAGTGGCAATTGATCGACAAAATCAATATATCCTTTACTTAGATCAACCTTTAGAAGCTGATTTAGCTAAGTTGTGTCAGCAGTATTCCAATATTGAGTCTAAGGTGCTTAATTGGCCGTTGGGTCGGTTTTGGACACTTGGTCGTTTGACCTTAGAGATGATTGTCAGACCACCAGATGTTTTATTTGTGCCAGCTCATGTTTTGCCGTTATTATCTAGAGCTAAACTAGTTAATACTATTCATGATGTTGGTTTTATGGCTCTGCCTAAGCTTTATAGTCGAAAGGCGGCTTTCTATTTGCGTTGGTCAACTAGCTGGGCATTAATTAGGGCTCAGCACTTAATTGTTATCTCTAAATTTACTAAACAAGAAGTTCAGCGTTATTTTCGAGCCGATCAATCTAAAATTACGGTTGTTTATAATGGTTATGATAGTCAGATATATCAACCTCAGGATAAAGCAGGTCAAGACAGTCTTATTTTGACTAAATATAAAATCAAACAACCTTATTTATTATATATTGGCCGACTGGAAAGTAAGAAAAATATTATTGGTTTATTAAATGGTTTTCGTCAGTATTGTCAAAATAATCCGCAGAGTCAGCTTAAACTAGTTTTAGCTGGCAAGCGTAGCCCTGATTTTTCTCAAGTTAATAACTTATTAAGTGATCCAATTTTAGTTGAACGGTGTTTAGAGCTTGGCTGGACATCTGAGACTGTTTTGCCTAGTTTATTACGTCAAGCTCAAGCTTTTGTTTTTCCATCTTGGTATGAAGGTTTCGGCTTGCCAGTTTTAGAGGCCATGGCCTCAGGGACCCCAGTTTTATCGTCTAATGCTGGTTCTTTACCAGAAATTGGTGGGGAGGCGGCTTTGTATTTTGATCCGGCTGATGCTGGTGATTTAGCAGCCAAGATTAAATTAATTATTGAAGATAATGGTTTACGCCAACAGTTGATTGAAACTGGCTTGAAACGAGCAGCTGATTTTAATTGGACCAAAACTGCTCAGGCAACTTTAAATATTTTAGAAAAAGTTCATGTTGCTTAATAGTTATAAAAAATATTTTTATATTTTAAGCTGGTTAGCTTTAGGCTACTTAGTTTTATTTGGGCAACCAGTGATAGCCAGCCAGGGATATACTGCAGCTGGTATATATAAGTCGGCATTATCACCGTCAGATAGTTATTATAGTAATCAATGGTATCTTCAAAAAATCAGAGCACAAATTGCTTGGGAGGAACAACGGGAAAGTCCTGATATTGTAATTGCCATAATTGATTCTGGCGTTCAAATTAATCATCCTGATTTAAAAGATAATATTTGGGTTAATCAACGAGAAATTCCAGGTAATCAAAAAGATGATGATGGTAATGGTTTTATTGATGATGTCAATGGTTGGGATTTCGTTAATAATATTGCTGATCCCAATCCTAAATTTAAAGAAGGGTTTACTGAAGACGGTGTTTTTCATGGAACGATTGTTGCTGGAGTTGCGGCAGCGGCTGGAAATAATGCGGCGGGTATAGCTGGTGTTACTTGGCGAGCTAAAATTATGCCGCTTAAAGCCTTAGATGATCGAGGGGTTGGTGATACTTTTAAAATTATTCAAGCGATTGATTATGCTACTAATAATGGAGCTGATATTATTAATTTGAGTTTTGTTGGTTATGGTTATAGTCAAAGTTTAGCCGAGGCAATTGAACGGGCTTATCGAGCGGGGGTAATTGTAGTGGCGGCGGCTGGTAATGAAGAATCAGGTGGTTATGGTCATTCGTTAGACAAATTGCCGATGTATCCAGCTTGTCATGATGGTGATAAAAACATGGTTATTGGTGTGGCCTCAACTGATGCCTTAGATCAAAAAACTAATTTTTCTAGTTATGGTTCGCGTTGTGTTGATATTGCTGCACCAGGTGTTAGTATTTATAGTACGGTTGTTTATGACCCTAGCCGAGAAATTGATGGTCGCCAATTTGATAAATATTATGATGGTTATTGGTCGGGAACATCAGTTTCAGTGCCAATGGTCAGCGGTGCTTTGGCTTTGATCATGCAGAAAAATCCCGGCTTAAAACGGGATCAAGTTATTAAGGTTTTGCTCAATAATGCTGATGATATTACTCGGCTAAACATGGATTATCTTGGTCAAATGGGTCGTGGTCGTCTTAATGTTGCCTCAGCTATTAATGATGCTTCGTTACAATTATTTAATCGAGTGAGTCGCATATTGGTTGCTCCGGCTTCATCCAGTAGTCAGCCAATTAGGATATTAGATGTTACTGGTCGAGCACTTAATGAATTTTATGCTTTTGGGATTAATTTTCCCTATGGACTTCGTGTAGCTAGTGGTGATTTAGACAGTGATGGTTCGCCAGAGATTGTTGTTGTGCCAGATCGAGGTGGTCAATCGGCAGTGAAAATTTTTAATTATAAGGGTAAATTAGTTGGGCAATTTATTGCTTTTCAAAAAGACTTTACTGCTGGTTTGAGAGTGGCCGTTGGTAATGTTGATAATGATCGAGCTGGTGAAATTATTGTAGCAACTGGTAGTGGTGTTAGTAATGAAGTTAGAATTTTTACGGCTCAAGGTGTTTTAAAGCACAAATTCAAGCCTTATCATCCTTTTTTTAAAGGAGGAGTTAGTTTGGCGGTTGGCGATATTAATGGTGATGGTATTATGGAGATAATCACTGGCGCTGGCCCGGGGGGTGGGCCTCATGTTCGTGTTTTTAATGGCCGGGGACAATTATTGGGGCAGTTTATGGCCTATGAAGAAAGTTTTCGAGGTGGTGTAGAAGTGGCTTCAGGTAATTTTGATTATGGAGCCAAAGCTAATCAGGCTGAAATAGTTGTTTCACCAGGGGCGGGTCGATTGCCACAAGTTCGAGTTTTTAATTATAAGGGTCAGTTAATTTCTGAATTTTTGGCTTTTAATAATAATTTTCAAAAAGGCTTTAATGTTACTTTGAGTGATATTAATAATGATGGCTTGGTAGAAATTGTCACCTCAGCTGGTCCAGGCGGTGGACCCCATGTTCGAACGTTTAATTTAGTTGGTGATTTATTGGAATCCTGGTATGTTTATAATCAGTCATTTGATGGTGGAGTTAATGCTAGTCCGCTTAATTTAAATAAGCAATATTTTAATTAAATAAATTTTTTAATATGTTAGTCCAAAAGATTTTTGACAAAAAAAATGTTTTAGTTACCGGTGGTGCTGGGTTTATTGGCTCTCATTTATGTGACGAGTTGATTAAGATTAATAAAGTTATCTGTGTTGATAATTTTTTAAGTGGCAATGAACGAAACATTGATCATCTATTATCTAATCCTGATTTTATTTTCATTCGTCATGACATGACCGAACCGTTAGATTTATTAGCCTTACCAGAATTAGAGCGTTTTAAGATAAAATTTCAAGGAGTTCAAGAAATATATAATCTAGCTTGCCCAATGTCGCCAGTTGATTTTTTAGATAATCGTTTAGCTAATTTATTAGCTAATTCAGCCGCAGTTTTTCAGGCTCTAGAAATGGCACGACAATATCAGGCTAAATTAATGCATTTTTCATCGTCGGTGGTTTATGGTAGTCGTGAACAACATAGTGGTCAGAAGGTAGCCGAAAATGATTTAGGTTTAGTTGATCAATTGTCGGATCGGGCTTGTTATGATGAAGGCAAGCGATTTGCTGAGACGATGATTAATACTTATCGGCAATTTCATGGGGTCAACGCTAAAATGGTTAGATTGTTTAGAATATATGGTCCACGTTTGCCAATTAATCAGGGACACATGATTCCGGATTTTATTATTAATGCCTTAGATGGTAAAGATTTAATGATTAATGGTGATCAGAACTTTTCATCATCATTGTGTTATGTCTCAGATGCAGTTGATGGTGTTATTAAATTGATGCAAAGCGATTTGTCTGGGCCAGTTAATATTGGTTCGGAGGTTGATGTTAAAATTGCTGAGGTGGCGGCTCAAATTATTCAAAAAACTAATTCAAAATCGAAGGTGACCTATAATGATGATTTATTATTTATGAGTCAGCTTAATTTACCAGATACTCATTTGGCCCGTGAACAATTAGGCTGGATGCCGGTTGTTACCTTAGAGCATGGTTTAGATAAAACTATTGAAGATCTAAGATCAAGTAAGTCATTAAAAAAGTTGCCGACTAGTTGGTAAATTATGAAAGTTTTTTGTGTTATTCCAGCCTGGAATGAGGCGTCAACTATTTTTCAAGTAGTTGATCAGGTTAAACATCAAGTTGACGAAGTTGTTGTGGTTGATGACGGTTCAATTGATGATACTGTTAGATTGGCTAATTCAGCTGGAGCAATTGTTTTATCGCATCAAATTAATCGTGGGCAAGGAGCGGCTCTACGAACTGGGACCCAATATGCGCTTGATCAAGGGGCTGATATTGTTGTTCATTTTGATGCTGATGGACAATTTGTGGCTGAAGAAATTCCTGAAGCAGTAGCAGTAATTGCTAATAATGAAGTTGAGGCAGTTTTTGGATCGCGGTTTTTAGGTAAAGAACATAATCTACCACCGTTTAAAAAGAGAATTTTAATGCCGTTAGCACGGTTGTTTAATTTAATTTTTTTGGGTGTTAAATTTAATGATCCACAAAATGGTTTTCGTGTTTTATCGGCTTCGGCAGCCCGACAATTGGATTGGCAGCAGGATAAGATGGCTCATTGTTCAGAAATTTTGTGGTTAACTAAATTAAGAAAGATTAAATATCAAGAAATTGGTGTCACGGTTCGTTATCATAATTTTGGTCAGAATATGTCAGGTGGTTGGCGAATTATTACTGACTTACTTTTAGGTCGTTTTTTGAAATAAAATAAATTATATGTTGCAAAGAATTTTAGCTTTAACAATTATCGCTGGTTTTTTAATCAAGTTATTATGGCAACAGCGGCAAAGAAAGCTGGATTGGTTTGAGTTCTCTTTTTGGCTTATTTTTTGGTTATTATCGGCTGTGGCTGTTTTAATGCTGGGTGAAATTGATCGAGTAGTCGCTCAACTTGGTTTTTCTGGTAGCGGGATTGAGGTGATGCTGTATGTCGGCTTTGTAGTTTGTTTATATTTTATCTTTCGTTTAAGATTAAGACTAGAGAAGATGGAGCGTCAATTAACTAAATTGGTCGGTCTAGTGGCTCGACAAAACCCAAAACAACCAAATATCGATAAAGATAATTAATAATAATGAAAATAGTTCATCTGGTTTGTACTTTTCCGCCATATCATGGCGGTATGGGTAATAGCGTTAAACAGATGGTTGAGCGCTTGGTTGACGACAGCCCGTCTGACCAGATTATAGTGGTTTGTCCTGATTATAATCATAAAAGCCCAACTGATGAAACAATTAAACTTGCTTCGGGGAATAGCTATATTGTTAAACGAGGGGGTAGTTGGATAAAATTTGGTAATGCTGCAATTCTTAAGGGTTTAAATAAAATTTGGCAATCGGCTGATATTGTTCATTTTCACTATCCTTTTTATGGAACTGACGGTTTAATTTGGTATTTAAAAACAAAATATCCAGCGACCAAACTGATTATCCATTATCATATGGATTCTTGGGCGACTGGTTGGCGCAATTGGTTATTTAAAATTTTTCGTTGGTTATTTTTAAAAAGATTATTAAAACAATGTCAGTTGGTTACTTGTGCTTCTTTGGATTATTGGCAGTCATCATTAGCTGGTCGTTTGAATTGCCTGTTAGCTGATCAATTGCGCGAGATTCCTTTTACGGTTGACACTGATTTATTCAAGCCTCGACCGAAAGATTCTCGTCTTTTAAATAAATATAATTTACTGGCCAATTGTCCAACTGTTTTGTTGGTTGGTGGTTTAGATCGGGCTCATTATTTCAAGGGAGTTGAGGTTTTATTAAGGGCCCTGGCTCAATTAGTAAAAAATGATAATTTTTGTGTTCAGGCGATTATCGCTGGTGATGGTGATTTACGGAGTGATTATCAGGAACTTGCCAATCAATTGGGCTTAGCTAAAAATATTGTTTGGACTGGTCGAGTTTCTAATCAGGACTTACCATTGATATATAATTTGGCTGATTTATTTGTTTTTCCATCAATTAATAGTTGCGAGGCCTTTGGTTTGGTTTTATTGGAAGCGATGGCTAGTGGTTTGCCTTGTCTGGCTGCTGATTTACCAGGAGTTCGACGAGTTATTGATCCGCCGACCAATGGATTGTTAATCAAACCAGGCGATGAGCATGATTTAGCTGTTAAACTTAAACTATTATTAGCTGATCAACAAAAATTAATTGCTCAAGGCCAGGCCAGTCGTTGTCGGGCGGAAAAGATTTTTTCGGCCAATCAACAGAGTCAATTACCAGGTGTTTATCATGAGGTTATAGATTATGATTTGGAAGCGTAGTAAAACATTTTTTTGGTTATTAATTTTGGTTAGTGTTATTAGTCATGGTCTGATAATTAAATTAGCTGGTTGGCCATGGTTATCTGGTGGTTGGTTAGGTCTATTTTGGGCTTTGGCTAATTTTTATTTTATTGCGGCCGTGCCGACTAAAAAATGGTGGCCGATTTGGCTGGCTAATCTGTGGTGGTGTTTTTTTTGGGCCTATAGCTTGGTTAATTTGGCTAATTATCGGGTGTTTCGTAATTTTTTATTAATTAGTCGGCAACAACTAAGGGGAACCAATCAAGAGTTATTGACAATGATGAAAGAGTATTATTATTTAATTCCAATTGAATTATATCTATCGATTGCCGTTTTATTGGTTATTGGCCTTATCTCGTCATGGTTAAATAAACGACGACTAAGTCGATTTGCTCGGTCTAATTATTCTGGTTATTGGCGTCAATTAGTTGGCTGGCTAATGATTAATGGATTATATTTTGGTTTAGTTATGCTTGGTCAAAATTATCCGCCTCAACGTTGGTTAGATAAGAGTTTAGCGGCGGCTGATTGGGGAATTGGTGGAAATTTGGTTCGACAAGTTCATTTATTATTGAGTAATGATTATAGTAGTAAATTGGTAGCTGCTATTACTGATGAACAACGGAATAATTATGGTCAAGATCAGATTAAGCAATTGAAAGCAATTGTTAATGAATTGGGAGGTAAACAGACTAATCAGCTAGCTGATTCAGTTCAACAATTAGTTTTGGATAAACCGCATCTGGTTTTTATTCAATTAGAATCAATTAGTAGCTGGGCTTTACAACATAATCCAACACCAATGCCGTTTTTGCAGTCTTTAATCGATAATAATGTTAGTGCTGAGCGTTTTTTGGCCAATAGTTGTCATACGATTAATGCTGAGTATAGTAGTTTGTGTGGGTCGCTGGCTAATTCGTTTGAACCAATTGATTATTCACATCGTCATAATAATTTTGTTTGCTTACCACAATTATTGAAAAAAGATGGTTATGCTAATTATGTTTTTCATGCTAATTTACCTGATTTTTGGCATCGCCGAACACTTTATCCTAAATGGGGATTTGATAAATTATTTTTTACTCCATATTTTCGGCAAAAAGATACTGATAATTATGTTTTGACTGAATTGATTAAACAATTAAAAATAGCCGATCAGCCAACTTTAAATTATTTTATTAGTTTTACTTCACATGGACCGCATAATCAGGAACAGATTGATTATAATCAGCAAAAAAATAAATTAATTATTGAGCCTTATGCTGGAGAACTTAATCATCAGGTTATTGAGGGTAGTGAATTAAATGAACAACAAATCAGAGATTATCTTGGTTTTATTAAACCAGTCGATGATGCTTTAAGAAATTTTTTTGATAATTTAAAACGAGAAGGTTTGGATCAGAAAACCATTGTTATTATTTATGGTGATCATCGTTTTTATAATTTTTCACCGATTAATTCTGATAATTTCTCTAAATATAATCAGATACCATTTGTTATGGTAATTCCTGGTCTAGAAAGGCCGATAAAAATTAACCAAACAATTAGTCACCTTGATATAGCACCAACCCTGTGGCAATTGATTTATGGCTCAGATAAGCCAATTGATCAAACTTTTATCGGTACTAGTTTGCTATCAGCTAATCGTCCGGACGGGGTTATTAGTAAATGCCTAGGGGAGGTCTTTTATGCACGTGATGATTTGATTATTCAGGGCGATGTTCGTAATAATCTTTATAGTTTTTTAGACCAACCAACCAATTGGTCTGATCGTCAAAAAAATCAGACAATTGATTTATTAAAAAAATCAGTTTATTTAAGTGATCAATTATTGTATGGCAATTTACTGCCAGTCGTAGATTAATATATGAAAATTTTATTAGCTAATAATGTTTTTTATCCATATCAGCGGGGTGGAGCTGAGGCGGTGGTGGCTAGTTTGGCCGAAGCATGGTCTAGAGCCGGCCATGAAGTTAGGCTGGTAGCATTGTGTCCTCAGCAATCACAGCCCAATAAAGATGATTTAGTTTATCAGAAAATTTATTGGTCGAGCGGTTATTATGATTTAGCCAGTAAACCAATTTGGCGTCGTTTCTTATGGCATTTGCCTGATTGGTTGGGTTTAGCTCATTTATTTGATTGGTATAAGCTTTTAAAATCATTTAAACCTGATTTGGTGATTATTAATAATTTAACTGGCCTAGGTTTTGCTGCTCATCGTCTTTGTCAGTGGTTTAATATTGCTAGTGTTCAAATTTTTCATGATGTTCAATATGTTTTACCAAGCGGGTTATTATTGGTTGGGCAAGAAAAGATATTAAATAATTGGTCAGTTCGTTGTTACCGGCGATTAACAGCTTGGTGGTTGAGTCCAGCCAAATTATTAATTAGCCCGTCAGAGTGGTTAAGAGATTTCTATAAAGACAATAAATGGCTACCCTCAGCTAATTGGCTAACTCTAGCTAACCCAATTGATAATCAATTAGCACTGGACTATCAGTTACCTAATAAATTGCGGCAAGCTGTTTTTGTTGGTCAATTAACTGAAGCCAAGGGTATTGGTTGGTTAGCTGAACAATGGTCTGATTTTAATCGAACTTTATTATCAATCGGTCTGCCTGAAGTTGATTTAAAAATTATTGGTGATGGACCATTATTGAATCGATTAAAAAATAATTCACGACTTGATCGAAGAATAGCGGTGGTTGGTCGGATTGATAAAGATAAAATCATCGAGCAAATGAAGGAAGCTGATATTATAATTGTTCCGTCAAATTGTTATGAGAATTGGCCGACTGTTTTATTGGAATCAGCTAGCGCTGGTCGTTTAGCCATAGTGGTTGACCATGGTGGAGCTGGTGAGTTAGCTGAAAAATTAAGTTATTTAACCTTTAGAGCCGGTGATTTGGATAGTTTTTTAATGGCTTGGCAACAATTATCGGCCGCCGCTGCTAAACTAAATGTTTGGCCAGCCGGGAGTGATTTAAATATTATCACACCCAATCAATATTTGTCTGAGATTATGAATAAGCTAGATGTTATGCTAAAATAATAGAAATGAATTTAAGGCTAACTATGAAACGAAAAAGCTTATTGATTATTTTTTTAATTGCATTGCTTGGACTAACGGCTATTTGGGTCGATGCTTTTGATAATATATATTGGAATTTTGAAAATAGTTTGGAATATCAATTTGATGAGAATTCTATCAAAATTGAAGATGGGATAGCTGAATTAGTTCAAACTGATAATTGGTTTGACTCTCAGTGGATTTATCGAAAAAAAATAATTATCACCAATTCTAATGAAACCTTGAACGACTTTCAATTGAAGTTTGTTTTAAATAGTGATAATTTTGATTTTACTAAAGCGTTGGGTGATGGGCGTGATATTAGAATAACTCAATATGATGGGGTAACTATTTTACCATTTTGGCTAGAAGAGTATAGTGCTGTATCTTCTAGTGGGATAGTTTGGTTTAAGGCCCCTCAATTGGTTAATGGGGAAAATAATTTTTACATTTATTACGGTAATCCTCAGGCCAATATTTTATCTAACGGTCAAGAAGTGTTTTTGTCGTTTGATGATGATTTTAACGATGTCGGTGAGCCATTATTTAATGCCCCTTCTTTTTTAAATACGCCGACTTATGATGGCGAAGGTCAGGCGATTCATCCCGATATTTATTATAATGAGATCGGTTGGAATGGTTGGAAATATTGGATGGCTAATACCCCTTATACCAATAGTGATGATGACGTAGAAAATCCGTCAATGTTGGTTTCTAATAACGGAACAGACTGGTCGGTTCCAGATGGTTTAATTAATCCAATAGTTGATATGCCAGAAGGTGGTGGATATAATTCTGATCCAGATTTAGTTTATAATCCATCTGGTGATTATTTAATGTATTATTACCGGGAAAGTCAATCTAACGGTAATGATTCAATAAAATTAGTTACTTCAACTAATGGAGTTATTTGGAGTCAACCAGTTAGTTTAACTTTTGCTAATGACGATAATGCTTATCGGGAAATTTCACCAGCTATAATTAGACAGGACAATGGGCAGTATAAAATGTGGTATGTTGGTGATGGTCATGGGGTTACCGGAACTAGGTCGGTTTATTATCGAGAATCTAATGATGGAATTAATTGGCAGGATCGACAATTGATTATTATTAATAATTTTGATAATTATAGTCCTTGGCATATAAATGTTCGTTATTTACCAGAAAAACAAGAGTACTTCATGATGATATCGGCTAACCCCATTGGGAGTACTGGATCAAATACTGATTTATATTTGGCGACCTCAGTTGATGGATTAAACTGGTTTGGTCATGAGCGACCGTTATTATTGCGAAGTGCTAATGGTTGGGATAAGAATCAAATTTACAGAGCAGATTTTTTGTATGATAGTGATAATAATGATTTTCGTTTATGGTATTCAGCTCGATCAACTGTATCAACTAATGTCTGGAGGACTGGTTACATTGATGGTGATTATGATTATATAATAAATAATCTATTAAGTTTAAATTTAATTGACGTAGCTCGAAAAGCTTCGACAACCGCTATAGCCATTAATACACAAGTACATACTATTGATGATCAAATTAGGTTATCTGGTGCTCCCAACCAAATTTCTAGTGGTGGTATTTTATTAAAGCAAAATTTTACCAATAATATAATTTTAGAGTTGAAGCATAAAATTGATGATGGCTATTATGCCGATGTATCATTGGGTGGTGGCGATGTTCGGTCTGAAGTTGTTGGTGGAACACCATCTTGGCATCATACTGTTTTGCAGGATGGTTATCATTGGATGTGGGGTGGAGCTAATAGTCCAGTTAGTTCAGCTAATTCAGCTTTTGCTATCAAGAGATTCTCCGCCAATTTAAATGGACAAACGATTTCGTCAACTGCTCTACCATCGCTTTCAACTTTAAATCAGTGGCATAAATTGAAATATGTTTATACTTCAACTGGTATTTTAATGGTTTATCATGACGATATTTTATGGCAGACAGCCACTGATACAACATTTTTAAATACTGATAAAAAATTCTTAATATCTCAAGGCGAGTATTCTAATGGTAGAGGTGGTAATCGTGATATTGATTATTTATTTGTTCGTCAATATGCTCAGTTCGAGCCAACCACTGTACTAATTAATGAAGAAAGTCAATATAATTTAAATTATCCAGTTATTAGAACGATCGGTAGTGGTCCAGATTATACTGCGTTATCTGGATTATCAGCTGAAATTGTTTCTTCGAATGGTGGCCAAATTAAATTTCAAATATCTAATGATGGGCAAATTTTTTATTGGTGGGACGGTAATGATTGGGTTGAGGCTGATGATGAAGTTTTAGAATCTAATACAGTATCTGAGATTAATGACAATATTACCGATTTTCCAGCTGGTAATTTTAATTGGCGGGCCTATTTTATTAGCGATGGTCGTCAAGATGTTCAGCTTGAATCGGTTGGTTTAATATATATTAATGACTTAGAAGCTCCATCGGGTAGTTTAGTTATTAATGAAGGTAATAGTTATGTGGCTACTTCCACTGTCGCCCTAGAAATAGAAGTTAACGATAATATTGACGCTACTTCAACCATTGCTATGCAGATTTCTAATTCTGATAATTTTTCTGAAGCAATTTGGGTAGACTATAGTTCGTCAATGAATTGGGTTTTATCGGCTGATCAGGGTGTCAATTTTGTTTATATTAGGTTTAAAGATTCAACTGGCAATATATCGGAATCAATTAGTGCTTCAATTATTTTTGATGATCAAAGTCCCAGTATTGAATCTTTATTGATTGATTCTTTAATTGATCGGGCTGATTTTGTTATAAACAGTGATGAGTCAATTGGTAATTTAACGATTAATTATGGAGTTAGTAATAATTATGGAGCAACAAGTAGTTTATTAATCAATAATCAATCAGCCAGTTTAACTATTAATAATCTATTATCGTGTTTAAAATATTATTATCAAATTGAATTTAGCGATTTAGCTGGCAACTTGAGTCCGTTAATTACTGGTACCTTCAATACTGGTGGTTGTTTGGGTGAAGCCAATGTTGTTAGTGAACAAGATGTTCTAATTGATAATTCTGGTGGCCAAATTAATTCAGGTGATCCTGATAGTGGGGTTAATTTAACTTTTCCAGTAAATTTAATTGGATCAGGTTTTATTGTTCAATTAAAAGAAATTAATCGAGCAGTCGCCAATCAATCAACTATTTTACCTAATAATTTTGTCAGTTGGACAGGAAATTGGTATAAAATTGATGCCTTAAATTATGATGGCACCCGAATAAATTCTTTTGATAATCCAGTGGTTGTAACTATTAATTATAACAACAGCCAAATTGACGGCTTAGATGTTGATACTTTAGCTATATTTCGTTATAGTGGTGGAGTCTGGAGCCAATTAGATAATTGTCAAAATAATAGTGAGGCTGCCAGTATTAGCTGTGAAACTAATAATTTCTCGACTCTAGCTTTACTAGGCAACCCTTTGTCAACTGGGTCAATTGATAATAGTACTAATGTTTCTGCTGGCAGCAGCTTACCAGTCACGGCGTTAATTAAACCAGTCATTAATAGTCAAGACATAACGATAACTAATGGCTATTATGATAATGATTTTTGGCAGGTTAGTGATTCGATAGTCAAAATAAATATTGCCGTAATAAATAATATAAAAGGGGTAGCCCTGTCTAATGATAATAATTTTTTAATAGCCAGTTGGCAAAAATATCAACCAGAAATTAATTGGTCAATTTGTCAGGACAGTAATTGTAATCAAATAAGCAATAATATTTATATTCGTTTTTATAATGAATATGGCTTATCGTCTGATAGTCATCGACTTAAAATTCATTATGTTGCTAAAGAACAAAATTTGGAATCCAATTCAGATGATGTTAATTATAAAATAATTCGTAATTTGGATAAGGAAAGAGCCGCTATTCCGGTTTTTGTTATGGTAGAAAGACGCCTGCCAACTACAGCTACTGATTGGCAATCTTTTCATGATTTAGTTTATGGTGATCAAAAATGGAAGGCTAATCGTAATTTAAATCAAGAAAAATTATTTATAAACTGGTTTATTAGGCGATATAAAAAATTGCCAACAACTTCTATAGATTGGCAATTAATTAATTGGCTGGCTTATAAATAATTAATTCTCGGACAGATTATAGCTAAAAATAATTATTTGACCGTCGGCTAAGCTGGTCATCAGATCAGCTTCTTCTTGAGCTTCTTTGGCTAATTTTTCAAAGCCGTACCAATAATTATTTAAGACAAAATAAGCTTGTTTTACTCCGGCTAAGGTGGCAGCATCAGTGATTGTTTGACGAGATGGATAGTTATTGACCATCTTTAAATAATAATTATATAAAAGACCAGAGGTGGGGATTGGATAATAAAAAATATTGTTTTGAAGATAGCGAGCGTGTTTATCAGGATAAAAACCGAATTCGGCTAGAGCGGCAGCACTAACTTGTTGATTGGCTAAAACGATATAATCTGTAGAGGCATTGTCCTCAATCCAACGGACTGCTAAAAAATCGGCTTTACCAGTTGATAGGCCCTTAGCGTTAGAATAATTATCAACTCGTGGGTAGGTTAGATATAAGCCGAATAATGATAAGCTAGCCAGAGTAATAATTATTGGCCAGCTTATTTTTTGTTTAGTTGTGGCTAGAAACTTTTTGGCTAACCAGCCACCAGCCATTAATCCAGCTGGTAGATTGATGATTAAAAATAACCAGATAAATCTAGTTAAATAATTATAGCGCTCGTAATCGATAATAAAATTGAAGGAGACCAAACTAGATAAAATTAAACCAATAGCCAAAGATAGGTTTAGCGGTTTAATGATACTAGAGATATCTGGTCGTTGTTTAATTAATCGCCAACCACTAAAGATTAAGATAAGTGCGACAAGCGGCTGCCAAGCTTGCCAGCTATAAATTAAATTAAGTAGCCAATTTTCTTGGTTGGGCCAGAGCTGATTATAACTTAGAAAATTACTTAACCAACTGATTAATTCTCGGACAGGCGGTTTAATTAAACGCCATTGTCCGGTTTGTTGCCAGCTCGACCACCACAAAGACAGGGGTAGAATTAGTCCGGTCAAACTGCCGATTAACCAGCTCGCTACTTTGGTGGCTGGTTTTTTAAATCTAGATAATTCAGTTAAACCAGCAATGGTTATAGCTGGTAGTCCAGCTAATGGCTGGCAGGCTAGGCTAGCCAAAGCGGCCGACCAGAGCAGTGGTCGATTTTTATTAATCGTTGTGGCACTAATAATAACGACAATTAAAAAGAAATAGGCTAGATTTTGGGGGGCAGTGACGATAAAAATTGGCCAACTAAAAATTGGCCAAGTCCAAGCAATTAGACGACCGATCAGTTCTGGCTGACGGTTTTTTTTAAACCAATCAATAATTAGCCAAGCTAAAAAGACGGCGGACAATAGTGGGATTAGCCAGCGTTCAATTAAACCAATCGATAGCCCGGTTAATCGATTTAAAGAAATGACTAGTGAATATTGACCTATATAATAAGGGGTCTTTGGTAAAATTACTCCTTGATTGATAATAGTTTTTTCGGCGGCCTGATGAATAAATGGATCAAAGCCAAATGAAGAGAAGTAAACCAGACTGGTTAAGCTATAGGTTAGTAACCACCAGGCGATAATTGTAATTATGGCAATTTTTTTACCTAATTTTATAACTGATAATCCAACGGCGGCTAGTGACCAATAAAATAATAAAAAAAGCCAAGATATTTCCGACCAAGGGGATTGTAATGATTCAAGACTTTGTTGATGATATAAATAAATCAGAGCTGAACCGATTAAGCCTAGAGTCAACCAATCGATTAATAGTAATTTAGATCGAGGGGTTATTTCGGTTTTGCTTTGCCGTCGTTTTCGGTATATAATATAATAAGTAATAGCTGTCATTGACCAACTAATAATTTGACCAAACCAATTTAAGCGGTATAGCCAATAAACAAGCGAACCGTAAAAGACGATTAGGTTAATAATCAATAAAATTTCGGTCAGCCATTTATAATGCGATAATAATTTCATGGTTAAATTACCAAAGATCAGTAATACGATTATTTTAACTGGTGCCTATTTAATAATTCTTGGCAGTCTTTTTTTTGCTGGCACTAGTGCCTATCAATATTGTATCCAGCGACCCGATTTTGTCAAATGGTCTTCACCAGATGAAACTGCTAATTATTATTTTAGCAAAATTTTTGCGGAAACGGGAGAATTATTAGGGAATAATAATCAGATTGGTCTGGAATCAATCATTGTTCAGCCACGAAGTATCAAGTCATCATTTGGTGTTTTGAAGCCAGTTAGTTTTTTAGGTCTACCTTTATTATATGGGTTTTTAGGCAGATTATTGTCGACTGATGTCCTGCCTTATTTGACGCCACTGTTTGCGGTATTGGGTTTATGGATGTTTTTTGGCTTGGTTCGTCGAGTTTTCAATCGATCAACCGCAATAATAGCCACAACGATGATGTCAACTTTTCCAGTCTATTGGTATTTTAGTTCGAAAAGCATGTTTCACAATGTTCTATTTATTGTGGCCGGCTTAGTTTCTCTATATTGTGGATTGAGAGCTTTGGAAAGATTACGTTTGGCTCGTCGTCGGTCAATAGCTGGTTGGCTGGCACTAGTTTGGTTAGCTTTAGCCGGACTATCGTTTGGTTGGATGGTGGCGACCAGAACATCTGAATTATTATGGTTATTACCAGTTATTTTAATATTGGTATTTTTTTATTTTAAAGAGATTGGTTGGTATCGATGGTTATGGTGGGGAGCATGGGCCTGGACGGCGATGTTGCCAGTGGCAATTTGGAATCAGATTTTACATGGCAGTTGGTATGGTGGTGGCTATCCGGCAATGAGCCAATCGATTAATAATCTTAGTCAGACTAGCTTGTCTTTATTAAGCTTTAGTAGTTTGACTAATGGCTCATTTTTATTAGAAAAGATAGTTGTTTTACGGCGGATTATTTTTCATTTTGGTTTTTGGCCACGACAATCTTTAGTAGTTTTTCAGCGTTATGTCTTAGAAATGTTTCCCTGGTTATTGCCTTTAGCGGTTATTGGGATAATTATTTTTGTTGTTCATCGTCGACAATGGTCAAAAGAAAAATGGCTTTTCTTGTTAATTTGGTGTTTGGTATCAGTCTTTTTAGTTTTGTATTATGGTAGTTGGAAATTTAATGATAATCCTGATCCTAGTCGTTTTACTATTGGTAATTCTTATACTAGATATTGGCTACCGATTTATTTGGGAGCTTTACCTTGGGCGGCTGATGGTTTGCGACGATTGATTCGTTTTTTATTTCGTCGCCAGGTAGTTCGCTGGGTGATTATTATTTTGGTAGCAATTATTAGTTTTTATTCGTTGCGTTTTTCTTTGGTTGGCTCAGAAGAAGGTCTTATTTTGACTGGTCGTCGTCATATTAATGATTATAAATTATGGTCAGAAGTCATGGCTAGAACAGAAATTGATAGTATTATTATAACTCGTTATCATGATAAATTGTTTTTCCCAGATAGACAGGTGATTGTTGGCTTATTTGATGATAATACCATGAACCAGTATTACCGTAATTTAATGAATAGACGACCAATTTATTATTTTAATTTTCGTTTTCAACCTAATGATTGGCATTATTTAAATGATCGACGATTACCACACTTTGGTTATCAGTTGCAAGAGCAATGGAGATATAATGAATTTTCTTTATATCGACTGCAGCCGGTTGAGGAATTAGCGATTGATCAATAAAATGGCTAAAGAAATAATCAAATCAAAAATTATTGGTATCGATGCTAGATTATATGGTCCGACTGGTTTAGGTTTAGGTCGCTATATTGAAGAAATAACCAATCGTTTGGTTAAATTAGATCAAACTAATCAATACATTGTTTTTTTAAGTCCAGCTAGTTTTAAAGATTGCCAGATCAATCAGGCAAACGTTAAAAAAGTAATTATGCCACAGCGTTGGTATAGTTTGGTTGAACAAATTGCCTGGCCATTTTTGATTTATCGTTATCGATTGGATTTGCTTCATGTTCCCCATTTTAATGCTCCTTTATTTTGTCCTTGTCAGTTAATTATTACTATTCATGATTTAATTTTGACTAAATTTCCTAGTCACCGGGCCAGTCGATTGCCGCGGTTATTGTATTGGATTAAAAATCTAGCTTATCGGCTAGTAATATGGTCGGCAACTAGACGAGCTTTAATTATTTTAACCGTATCGGAGTTTACTAAGCGTGATATTATCGATCAATTATCAGTTTTAGCTGATAAAATAGTAGTTACTTATAATGGTTTAACAATTGTTGCTGCTGATGATTATCAATCAATTGAGGCTGACAAAGACCGCCTTTTACGCTATAATATTAAGCAGCCCTATTTGCTTTATGTTGGTAGTGCCTATCCTCATAAAAATTTAGAGTGGTTAGTAGAGTTATTTCGGAAGTGGTCGCAACAGCAAGTTGGTTACCAGTTGGTATTGGTTGGTCGACATGATTATTTTTATAATCGATTGATTGAATTTACTGGAAAATCATTAGCTGATTCGATTATCTTTCCAGGATTTGTGCCAGACGATCAATTAGCTGGACTATATCAACGAGCAGCGGCTTATATTTTTCCATCTCGTTATGAAGGGTTTGGTTTGCCACCATTAGAAGCAATGAATTATGGTTGTCCAGTTATATCTAGTGATAGCTCTTGTTTACCAGAAATTCTTGGTCCAGCAGCGGAATATTTTAAAGATAATTGCCAGGAATCAGCTATGGCCGCGATTAATCGATTATTGACTGATAGCAATCGACGAGATGATTTGATTAAAGCTGGCTTTGAGCGAATTAAGCTTTATAAGTGGGATAATTGTGCTAAGCAAACTTTAGAAAATTATCGACGAATTTTAAATAAACAAAATAATGCCGAAAATTAAACAACAATCAACTGTCCAATATAGCAATGAAGAACCGGTTCAGTCCGATTTTTTACTTGATTTAAGACGGCAGATTATTAATGAAAAAAAGCCGAGTTCGACCAGACGATTGCTTAATAAAAAAATTAGATTAAAATTCAAGTGGTCTCGGCCAGTTTGGCGTTTTAATATTATTAGTCGATCTAAGTTTGATTGGTTATGGCGAAAAGAAATTAGAATTAAAATAAAATGGCCGACAATTAAACGACCACGGCTTTCTATTAAGATTAGCCGACCAAAAACCTTGCGGCCGATTTTCAGTTTTTTAATTATTTTTTTATTAATCATTTTACCATTTAAATTAGTTGCTCATATTCAAGATTTGCAGAGTATTAGATCACGAGTAGTTAGTGCTTCTAATGATGGATTGGTTGATTTAAAAACGGCTAGCCAATTACTAGCTAATCAAGATTTTTTAGCGGCTAGTCTTAAATTTGATCAAGCTTCAGCTAGTTTTGAACAAGCTGGTCAAGATTTGAATGGTATTCAATCTTGGTTGTGGCAATTAGCCTTAGTGGTTCCAACTAGTCAGACTAGATTAGCAGCTAGTGCACCATTAATTGCTCAGGCTGGTGATTTATCAGGCAAATTGGGTAATGATTTGACCAATTTAGTCCATAATATTGTTAGCGGTTCGAATAAAGGTGATACTTTGGCCATAGTGAGACAGATTAATTTAGATAGTCATCAAGCGCTGGCCGATGGATTGGCTCTGAAAGAAGTGGTTAATAAAATAAATCCAACTAATTTACCACAGGGTTATCGTGATCAATTAATTAATTGGCAAAGCAAATTGGGTCTATTAACTGAATATCTTCAACAGATTGAGTTTTGGTCAGCTGCCGCCCTCGATTTGCTTGGAGAAAAAATGGATCGACGGTATCTCTTAGTTTTTCAAAATAACGCTGAAGCTAGAGCGTCAGGTGGATTTGTTGGCAGCTATGCTTTATTAGATTTAAAGCAAGGAAAAATTAAAAATCTGGAAATACCTAAAGGGGGTAGTTATGATACTGATGGTAATTTGCGGCGGTTTGTTAATCCGCCCTTACCGATGAGGCTGGTTAGCGTCTATTGGAAATTTTGGGATGCTAATTGGTGGCCAGATTGGCCAGCTTCAGCTAATCAACTGGCTTGGTTTTTGCATGAAAGTAATGGTCCGACGGTTGATGGAGTGATTGGTTTAACTCCAGATGTATTGGAAGATCTATTAAAATTGACTGGACCAATTGATTTATCACAAGATCATGGATTAATTGTTTCGGCTGATAATTTTCGCTTGACCGTTCAAGATCATGTTGAAAACAAGGTTAGTGGTGAAACACAACCTAAAAAAATAATTGGTGATTTGGCGGTAGCGATTATGGAGAAAATACCAACAGTGCTTAGTAATCAAGAAATTATTATTGAGTTGGCCAAAAATTTATCCGATCAAATTGTTAATAAGCATATTCTTTTTTATTTTAATAATCAGGCTATTCAGACAAAATGGGAACAGACCGGGTTGTCTGGTCAATTAGAACAGCTAGAGAGAGGGCAAGACTATTTACAAGTGGTTAATACTAATATCGCTGGTGGTAAAACTGATTTAAAAATTAGGCAGACCGTTGAACAGCGGGTTGAAATTCAATCCGATGGCAGTCTTATTAATGATGTGACTATAATTAGAGAGCATACTGGCGAAAAACAAGAAGGTCTTTATGGTGTCCGTAATGTTAATTGGCTTAGATTATATGTGCCAGAAGGCAGTCAATTATTATCAGCCGATGGGTTTAGCCAACCAGATGATCATTTTTTTCGACTGGCTGATCCAGCAGCTGAAGATTTGCCAGCCCTTAAAGCTGGTGAAGGATCAGCGGTAATTGATCAAGCTAGTGGAACTTTAATTTATGACGAGTTAGGTCGAACGGTTTTTGCTAATTGGTCGATGATTGATGCTGGACAGACGGCTCGTCTTAATTTTCGTTATCGGTTACCTTTTAATTTATTGGATAGTTATCAGACTAATTGGTTATCTAAGATTAAGGCTTATTTTGGGCTGGGTCGATTTGGCCAATATCAGTTGATAATTGAAAATCAGGCTGGTCAACAGCCGACTAGCTGGAAAATTATGTGGCGCTGGCCAATGATTTGGAATTTATTATGGTCAGCACCTGGAGGGATAGTATCCGATAATTGGCGAGTTGATAAAATTAGTGGTCGTTTGGTAGTGGGTTTGTTATTTAAAGTTGATAAATAATGATTATGAAGAAAATAATTAAGAAACCAGCAATTGATTATTTTGAACAAATGTTAAAAACTGGTCGGCCAATGATTAAAAAGAATAGTCGTAAACCAAATAAACAAGAAATTAGAGAACAGGAAGTTGACGATAGTTTGTTAGAGATTTATCAAGATGATCAAGGTAAGACAATTGATGTTCGTCGTTTTGCAGTTCGACGACGACGTTGGTGGGTTAAGTTATTATTGTATTTAGTGTATGTTTTAGTTGTTATAGCTATCGGCTGGTTGGGCTATAATTATTATACTAGCTATCGAGCCAAAACTGATTTATTGGTTATTAATATTGAGACTGATAAAAATTTATCAGCCGGTCAAGAATTTGCTTATATAATCAATTATCAAAACAATGGTCCGGTAGCTTTAGATAATTTGGAGATAAAAATTAATTTTCCAACATCTTTTGTGATGCAAGAAACTGATCCGGCCATGACTGGTCAAGATGTTTGGGAGATTGGTAGTTTATCGGCTAAATCAGCTGGTCGTTTAATAATTAAGGGACGATTGATTAATAAAATTGGTGAAAATAATCAGATTGAAATAACCGCGAGTTTTAAACCAGCCAATCTCAGCAGTACCTTTGCCATCAACCAAGATTATAATATAATTTTGAGTGATTCTAGTTTAGCTATTAGCCTATCTGTACCAGATACGATGGCGATTGGTCGTGATAATGAAGCGGTGATTGGTTATCAGGCTAAGACTGGTAATGTTTTAGATAATTTATACTTATCAATTAATAATAATGATGATGATGACTGGGCTGATATTAAATTATTAGCTGATGGTCAGCTGATCAATCGGTTGGATGATTTAACTTGGTTATTACCAAGTCCGAGTGATCAATTAAGTAATTTAAAGTTAATAATTAAACCAAAAGAGGAGACTAGTGGATTAAAGACATTGAGCTTACGGCTAGAAACTAAATTTGGTGATAATAATTATTTGATTGATAGTCGAGATTTTGATTGTCGATTAATCAATAGCCGACTTAATCTTTTATTGAAAGTTAATGACAGTAATGCCGATAGTGGGGTTTTCGCTGGACAAGCGCTTGATTATCAGATCAACTATGTTAATCAAGGAGAGACAACTTTAAAGGATGTTCGTTTAATTGTTTCTTTACAAGGAGCTTGGCTAGACTGGTCTTCATTGAAAGATAATAAACAGGGACAAGTCAGCGGACAGATGATTATTTGGAGTAAAAAAGAAATGCCGGAATTAGCTTTATTAAAACCGGGTGCGGCTGGTTCAATTAAGTTTGTTATTAAATTAAAAGATTGGGAAAATGGTGACCAAACTGATACTGGTCAAATTAGTAGCTATGCTTATTATCAGGTTGGCGATGAAGCAATTGAACAGCCCAAAGACGATCAAAAAAGCAATGCAATTATTAATCAGCTCAATAGCGATTTTAAATTGATTGAATCGGTGGTTTATTTTAATGAAGATAATATGGCGGTTGGCTTAGGCCCCTTGCCAATGATCGTTGGTGAGACGACTAGCTTAAAAACTTATTGGCAACTTAATAATACTAGACATGATTTACGAGATGTTGTCGTTGAGGTTGAATTGCCCGACTATATTACTTGGGGCGGTAAAGATCAGTCATCGATTGGTCAAATAAGTTATGACCAGTCTAGTAATCGAGTTAGTTGGAGAATTGATCGTTTACCGGCTAGTAGTCAAGCAGTTGCTGCTGAGTTTAATATTGCAGTAACGCCACGCCCAGAACAGGTTAATCAAATTATTATTTTATTGCCGGGGTCATCAGCTGGGGCAATTGATAATGTTACTCAGGTTCGTCTGGAGTCAATTGGTCAGGCTAAAACTAGTCGTTTGATTGATGATCAAATTGCTCAAACCGATGGACTAGTTAAATAATTATTTAAATTTTTATCTAAATATTATGAATCAGTTTATTATTAGACAGGCAGAAGACTTTCAAAAAGCAATTGATTTTTTTAACAAAGATATTAGTAGTTTAAGAACTGGTCGAGCCCAGCCCGGTTTATTAGATAATGTTAATATCCAGGTTTATGGTAGTTATTCACCAATTAATGCACTAGCTAATATTAGTGTTCCAGATTCGCGCTGTATTGTTATTGCTCCGTGGGACCGGTCAACTTTAAAAGATATTGAAAAAGGATTAATGGCTGCTGATTTAGGAATGGGGATAGTTAATGAGGGTGATAAAATTAGGTTGACAATACCAGCTTTAAATGAAGAAAATCGTCGAGATTTAGTTAAAAAACTAAATGAAAAAATGGAAGAAGCTAGAATAGTTTTACGACAAGCTCGTGAAGAGGTTAAAAATAATATTGAAGCGGCGATGTCAGCTAAAGAAATTAGTGAAGATGATAAGTTTCGTTTTGCTAAAGAATTAGATGAATTTTTGACTAAAAAGAATGATGAATTAAAAGATATTCGGGATAAGAAAGAGGCTGATATTATGACTATTTAATCTATGACAATTATAATTTTTTTAGCGGTTCTTAGTGTTTTAGTTTTGGTTCATGAGTTGGGCCATTTTGTTGCTGCCAGATTAACCGGTGTTGAAGTGGAAGAGTTTGGTCTTGGTTTTCCACCAAGAGTGTTTGGTTGGTTTAAAAACGGCCGGGGTCATTGGCGTTTATTTAAGAAGGGATTTAAACGAAATCAGCACACTATTTTTTCCTTAAATTTAATTCCGCTGGGTGGTTTTGTTCGGTTGCGGGGTGAAAATGGTGTTAGTCAGCCAAGTGATAAAGCCAATTTTGCTAATAAAACAATTGGTCAACGGACAATTATTATTATAGCCGGTGTATTGATGAATATTGTTTTAACTGCAGTCATTTTTATTAGTGGATTAACAATTGGTTGGCCACAAGCAACAGATAATTTAGGCGCTAGTGCTCGTGTTAGTAATCAAGAATTGGTGGTTATTGATGTTCTACCTGATTCACCAGCCGAGCGAGCTGGTCTAAGATCAGGTGATGCTATTGTCAAGATTGATACACAGCCAGCTAGTAGTGCAGCTGAATTGCGGCGGATTAATAATCAGGCCAGTGGTCAGCCAATTGTTTATGAAATTAGACGTTTGGAAGAAGATTTACAATTAGTAATTGCCGCTGAATTATTAGATAATAATTCTGAGCAGTATAGTTTAGGGGTAGCTTTAGCTGAGAGCGGTATAGTTTCTTATCCTTGGCCGCAAGCAATTTGGCAGGGGATTAGTTTAACTGCAACTAGTTTACGCGATATTGCTGTAGGATTTTGGCAATTATTAGTCGGCTTATTTAGTGGTCAGAGTATGGCTAATCAGGTAGCTGGTCCGGTTGGTATAGCTGTTTTAACTGGACAGATTAGTCGGCTCGGTTGGCTTTATCTGCTGCAATTTATTGCTGTGTTATCATTAAATCTGGCTTTTATCAATATCTTACCGTTACCAGCCCTAGACGGTGGTCGGCTCTTCTTTATTTTATTAGAAAAAATAACTGGACATCCAGCCAAAGCTAAATTAGAAGCAATAATTCACAGTATTGGCTTTATTTTATTGTTAGCTTTAGTGGCTCTAGTAACTATTAAAGATGTTATAAAGTTGTTTTAATTGGCTAGCCACAAAGAGAAATTAAGAGTAGCGGCAAAACAAACCCATAAAAAGTAAGGCATCATCAGCCAGCCAGCAGTTTTATTGAGACGATAAAAAGCTAATAGGGTATAGGTTATTAAAATCAAGAGAAAAATAATCTCGATAAAAGCCAAGCCGATTTGTTGTAATCCGAAAAATATTCCTGACCAAGCGACGTTGGCAGCTAATTGACCAAAAAACAAATAAGCGGCTTTGCGTCGAGTTTTTTGTTTATTGCGGCCAGACCAGGCTAGGTATAGGGCAATAGCCATCATGATGAAGAGAATACTCCAAACTGGACCAAACAGCCAGCTAGGCGGGGTTAGGGCGGTTTTATTAATGTTTGGATACCAGTTGGTCACGCTAGCAGCGGTTAATAGCCCACCCAAGGTGCTAGCAATTAGAACTGAGATAATGGCGGTTAATAATTTAGGCCAATCAATTTTTGACATATTGTCGATGATTAGATGACTTATTTTTTAAGAAATAAGATCCTAAAAATGTGGCAATTGGCATAGACATAGCGACGCCAATACTACCAACCAAGGTTCTGACTATTTCGGTGGCAATAATTTCATTATTAATTATTTGGTTAAAGGACATAAACGGTTCTTGTTTAACTACAAATAATAATAGAAGCGGTAATGAAGCACCAGCATAGGTTAAAAAGAGGGTATTAACAATTGCCCCTAAATGAGTATTACCAACCTTATAAGCCAAGCTAAAGACCTGGCCAGATGATAATTTTGGATTGGCTTCTTTAATCTGTCGAGTGGCTTCAATTTGTCCAACAATAACATCGTCTAAGACGCCGACTGCACCAATTAGCATTCCGGCTAATAATAGTCCCTTAAAATTAATAATATTTTGACCCAAAGTGATTAAAAAGGCGGTTTCTTCTTGAGCTAAGCCAGTTAATCTAGTCCAGTTGGTAAATAAAACCGACAGTCCCATGGTCACTAATAATGACAAAAGAACACCAATTAAAGCTAGATGTGATTTGCGATTGATTCCTTCGGTGAGGTAGATGATGACTGCCAAAATAGCTAATGATCCAATAGTGCCAATTAATAAAGGATTACCGCCAGCTAGAATTAGCGGCAACATTATTTTAATAATTATTAAAAAACTAATAACTAGGCCAACTAATGATTTAACTCCTTTAAATCGGCCGATAATGATAATTATGATAACAAACAAGGCGGTCAGCCAATAAAGTGGCGACCGTCTAATAAAATCAATAATATAGAATTGATCGGGGCTGTCTGGGGCTACGCTTTTTTGAACAAGTACTCGATCACCCTGATGATAATAATTATGATTTAAAACATCAATCTTCGATATACCCTGATAGAGTATTTCTTGTCCAAGCCATTGGCCTGATGAGCCAGTTAAAAGTAGATTTTGTTGAATTGATTGTTGATTATTTTCTCGAGTGATGGTTTGTTCGTCAATTATCTTAGTAACCAGCGCTTCAAAGATTTCTTCATTACCAGCTGATTGAGCTGGTACAGCGATGATTGATTTAGCAAATAAAAGACTAGCTGATAAAACGAAGAGAGTAATTAGCGTCTTTCTGAGCATTTTATTTATTGATTAGACTAAGCCTTGAGCCAAGATGCTGTCGGCCAAGCGCTTGAAGCCAGCGATATTAGCACCAACCACATAATCAATATAACCATTGTCGTTTTTGCCGTAACGGACAGTTTGTTGGTGGATTTCTTTCATAATAACTTTTAATCTTTCATCAACTTCTGATCTGGTCCAAGATAATCTTAAACTATTTTGACTCATTTCTAAGCCAGAAACAGCCACTCCACCAGCATTAGAGGCTTTACCTGGGGAGAATAAGATTTTGTTTTTTCTAAATATCTCGACTGCCTGAGCAGTTGATGGCATATTAGCTCCTTCGACAATTAGTTTAGTACCATTGTCGATAAGCATCTGGGCATCTTCGACAGTTATTTCGTTTTGAGTAGCGCAAGGGAAGGCGGCGTCAGCTTTAATTGACCAAGGTTTTTTATCGACTAAATATTCTAAATTATATTTATCGGCCACCTTTTGGATTCGGTCGTGTTCAATGTTTTTGACTTGTTTAACGTAGTCTAATTGTTCTTGGCTTAGGCCGTCTTTGATATAGATAGTTCCATTGGAATCAGATAAGGTTAAGACCTTAGCACCTAATTGTATGGCTTTTTCAGCCGCATATTGAGCTACATTACCTGATCCAGAGATTAGAATATTTTTTCCTAAGAGATGATCGTTAGTATTATTTAACATTTCTTCGGCAAAATAAGCTACACCATAGCCAGTTGCTTCAGTGCGGATATTGCTGCCACCCCAAGCTAGACCCTTACCAGTCAAGGTGCCAGAAAAATCTCTGGTTAGGCGCTTATATTGACCATATAAATAGCCAATTTCTCTAGCACCAACCCCAATGTCGCCAGCGGGTACATCAATATTAGGGCCAATATGACGATAAAGTTCAGTCATAAAGCTTTGAGTAAAACGCATTACTTCATGATCAGATTTGCCATGAGGATCAAAATCACTACCACCCTTACCTGCACCTAGTGGTAGGCCAGTTAAACTATTTTTAAAGGCTTGTTCAAAGCCAAGAAATTTTAGGATACTTAAATTGACTGAGGGATGAAATCTAAGACCGCCCTTATATGGACCGATGGCGTTATTGAATTGGACTCTAAAACCGCGATTGATTTTAATTTCTCCAGCGTCATCAATCCAGGGGACTCTAAAAATTATAGTTCGATCGGGCTCAATTAGGCGTTCTAAAATTTTATTGTCAACATAAATCGGATTTTCATTTAAGAAATTTTCTAAAGACAAAACAACTTCTTCAACAGCCTGAATAAATTCTGGCTCATTTTGATTTTTTTGTTTAACTGATGACAATAAATCGTCGGCACTGAATTTCATAAAATATATTAATTATTTTTTAATTTAATTATTTGTTTAGCAATTGCGCCAATTTTTTGGTTAGATAGGCGATAAAGTTGACGCCGACCTATTTTTTGACAGGCGATTATCTTTAAATCTTTAAGGACTTTTAAATGCTGAGAAACGGCTGATTGTGAAATTCCACAATTATTAACTAGACCAGAAACATCTCTGTCAACCTCTGATAAGCAAACAATGATCTTTAATCTAATTGGCGAGGAGAGGGCTTTTAGCGGGTTATTCATATAATAAAATATTAGCGCTTGCTAATATGTTTGTCAAATTTTTTATAATTATGTCCAATGATTAAAATAAAACCCTGATAATATCAGGGTTTTATAAAAATTAATACTTTGAATAATTTGTATTATCCAAACATTAGCCAGCCTGGTTTAAAAATTAACATTAAGCCGATAGCTAGCATTATCAAGCCGCCAATTAAACGAGAAAATCTGGCATATTTAGTAGTTATCCCGGTCATTTGCAAAGTAAACATGGCCACAAAAAATAGCAATAAATCATCAATCATGAAGAATAAAATATATAATAAAATATATAAATAATATTGCCAATTATTCATTTGATTTAAGGCTAGAATTTGGGTATAAACCGCTGGTAATCCTGCTGAGCAGATTAGCTCAACTAAATTGACGGCAAAGGCTAAAAGAATAATTCCTCCCAAAGCTAGCCATAGGCTGTTTTGTTGAATGGCTAATCTCATTTTGTCAAAAACTTTTTGTCTTTTTTCATTGCCAGTAATTTTACAACCACTATTTTTATTAAAAATAAATTCTTTTAAACTATAACCTCCACCAATCATGGCTATTAAGCCGATTATAATTCTGACCCAGATTACTAGTCCTAAAAATAAAATAAGATTAAGCCAGGCGGCCATAAACATAAAATAGACCGAAGCGGACGCAACGATAAAGGTAGCGCCTAAAATCCACATTCTTTTTTTATCTTTCATTCCCAGAAGGAGGCTAATTAAAAATAATAAAGTCCACATAGCACAAGGATTAAAGCCGTCTAAGGCGCCCATAACTATTGTTAAAATAGGCAAAGAAAAATTTAAAGCATTGATCTCGCCAATTAATGGTAAATTGACTATTTTTTGATTTTTATTTTCAAGATTTTCTGTTTCGGCCGACTTTGTTGGAATTGTTTGACTATTTAATGCTGTTTCTTGAGTTATATTTAAAATACTGATTAAAGAATCAGGACAATAAGATAGGGAGCAGTTTTTAATTTTGGTTTCGATTAATTCTGAAGTTAGTCCCTCGGTATAACCAATATAATGTTGATCGCCAATTATTAAAAAAGGGATACCATCTACTCTGGTGCCAAGTTCATTGGCTATTTTTTGAAGTAATAATCTATTTTTTTGGTTATTATAGATTTCGTATTCATAGAGTTTTAAATTGGGATATTTATTTTGGATAATTTGACGAATAAATTGACTTTCTTGGGCACAATGTGGACAACCATCGCCGTAAAAGAAATAAGCATTGATTGGCAAGGATTGAGCTGATACTGATTTAGATAAAAAAAGCAAAGTAAAAACAAAAGCAGTAATAATCTTTTTACTGGAAATCTTCATATTTATTTATTTTTATTAGTGGTAATAATATCAATTAGGTCTTTTTTGGAAATTTCTCCATTTAGTCTTAAAAATTCTTGTTCATTTTTATCTAAAAAAATAAAAACTGGTAAAACATTATTAATTTTATATTTATTAATTATTTCTTTGTCTTGATCAAAATCGTAATATTCAGTATTCAGCCAAGGATTAGCTTCTTCAATTTCTTTCCATCTCGGCTTCATGATTAAACAACCAGAGCACCAGATTGCTCCAAATTTTAGTACTTTCATATTTTTTCGTGTTTAATTATTTTAATTGCTTGACCCTTGGTTAAAGCTATTGCGATTTTTTTATAGGCAGAATATAAAATTCTTTGATAAGTGCTGGTAGAGGTTTGCATTTGTTGGGCTGCTTGTTGTTGGTCAAGATCTTCAACATGCCTAAGACGGTAAGCCTCTATTTCTTCTAAAGAAATTTCTACGGTTTGCAGATTTTTCATGGGAACACCTTGTGGTTTAAAACAGAAGACGTCAGGGTTAAATCTAATTGATTTGCAAAAACAATGTTGCGGTCTGGGCATAGCCTTGAAAAATTATTAGTTATTTGTTAGTTTATAGTTATAAGAGAAGGCTGTCCGACCTCTGTTTGCAGAGGTCGGTTCCCAGGCCTTCTTTTATTTTTGGTCTTTTAGGGCGGCTTTTTCAGCCCTAATGGTTTCTAATTCGTTGGTAAGCATTTTTTCTTCATCTTCTAGAGCTTGAAGTTGGTTTTTGGGGGATCGAAAAAATCTTTTAAATCCGGCACCCCAGCCCTGTCTGCAACCATACCAACTCATTTTTATCCCACCATTACAAGGACCTAGACCTCGTCCAGTTTGTTGTCCTTGTCCCATTGGACCAGTTCCATCCATTTTTGGCATAAAATTATTGTTAAAAATTTATAAGAGTAGCTCGACCTTTGTTACTACCTATAATGAGTATATACCCATTATAGGTGAATGTCAACCGTTGTAATTCAAAATAATTTGATTAGTTTTTTAAAATTATTATAATTTTGTTAGATTGTAGTTTGTTTTTTATAAAAATAGGACTTTAATAAGTTCTATTTTTAGAATTCTACTATCTATATAATTTAGTGAGGGAAGATGTTCTTGGAATAGCGTTCAGATAATGATTAAAGATCAGGTCTTAATGGGCCGGTTAAGCAATATTTATAATCATTTAATATAGTTCCTCCGCTATTGGTTAATCTAAAAAAATCAGGATTATCACCTTCTAGTGAAAAAAGTAATGACCATTGGTAATCAGTTCTGGGTCTTCCATTGCAAAACCAAGTAGATACGGTGGGATAAATTGATTGACCGATTCCTACATATTCATAGCATTGTCTTGGACTTGGTGATATTTTATAATCTGGATCGGTTGGAATTTTGGTCATTAAACCTGAATTTATTAATACAGACAATGAATTATTTAAGGTTGTATTACAACGCTTACCAACAGCGGTATATTGAGGATAATAGTCGTTGTATTGGTAGTACATTTCTATAGCTGTTTGTAGTCGCTTAATGTCAGATAATCTTTTAGTATCGCGGGCTTTTGATCTGGCACTATTTAAGGCTATTACTGATAAAGTAGCCAAAATTCCAATGATTGCTATAACAACTAATAACTCTATAAGAGTAAACGCTTTTTTATTATCATATCTTTTTTTAAACATGATCCTTATTAAAGTTTATATGATATATAAGATAATATTTATTTATGCTAATTATTATAACATAAACAGGAGGTTAGTAATAATAATTTAGTTAATTATTTTAAAGACAAAAGGCAGATATAAAATGTTCTTATATGATAATTTTTTATGGCTATTTAATCACAAGCTTTTAGTGAGATTAGATTATTTGATGAATAAATGAATATTGCTGTTTACTTTTCAATCTTTAATGGCCTTCATTAATAATGTATGAAAATAAGAAGCTGATTTTAATAGAAGATTAAACTAAACAAAAAACAACGACCTAAATCGCTGTTTTTTGTTAGCAATTTTTTAGGCAGTCGAGTCGCAACTAAATCACGATTACTCGGGTCTGCACGATAAAAAATTGTCTTGGCGGAGAGGGCGAGATTCGAACTCGCGGTCCGCTTGCACGGACGACAGTTTTCAAGACTGTTCCATTAAACCACTCTGGCACCTCTCCAGTATTATTTAAGATTAACAAAATTAGTTGGGGCTGACAATAGAGATAAGAAAGCCCTGTTAAACAGGGCGATTGTTTTTTATGTTGATCAGCAGCTCAAAAAGCTGTTGACCGTTTATTTTTGACGTGATGCCTAGGGCCGATTTTATGGTCTCCCAGGCACGCTTTTTATCAACCTTAGTCCGGAAGTTTTCCAGCGTCCAAGGGGACAAGTGCACTGTGGTTGCCTGTTGCCACTGTGGTTTTTCGCGGCAGGTGGGGCACAGCGGGCGGGGGATGAAGTGGTAGCCTTCGTGGTGGCTACCCACTGCCGGCAAGATTGTAGCTGACTGACCGCATTCTCTACAAATAGCAGTGGCGGCCAATTGATTGAAGCTATCTATTAACCACTGGAGGTGGCGATGATAGCCGTTAAGATGAAGAGGTTTGTCAGCGTTATGCTCTAACGTCCACTTCATTTTTAAAAAATAAGCAATATTGTGGAGCAAGATTTGCTCTAGAGTTTGTCCAGCATGTTGACCAGACTTGAGACGATAGGGCCCCTCGGGGATCCAATCATTATTCTGAAGCATTTTTCCTCCTTTGGCTCAAGGCCATTTTTAATCTGACATATTAACAATATTTTGTCAATAGTTGACGGTCTTTAGTGGTCTGCGGTATAATTTAGGCAATCATCTAAATATTTATTATGTACTTCAATGAAGCATTAGCGGCTCTGGCTGATCCAACCAGACGCAAGATTCTTAAATTATTAAGTAAGCGGGAATTATCGGCTGGGGAAATTGGTCATCATTTCGATATTACTGCGCCATCTTTATCTCATCATTTATCGACCCTATTATTAGCTGGTTTAGTTAATCAATCTCGGCAAGGGCGTTGGTTGATTTACTCGCTTAAGCCTAAGGCGATTGAGGCGGTTGCTCAGAAATTGTCTACTATAACTGGGCCAACTACTAAATAAAATTAATAATCATTTAAATGATAAATTTATGAACAAAAAATTAATTTGGTTGGCTGGCATCTTGGCTATTGTGTCAGTTAGTTTATCGACCTGGTCGTGGTTGGACAGGCGGTCAGCAACTAATTTAGAGGGTCAGGTTGAGGAAATTATTAATCAGGAATTATCTGGTGATGTGGCTGATAAACCAGCTGATCTAGTAATTGAAAATCAATTATTGGGGAGTTGGCAGATTGTTTCTTTGGCTGATGGTCAAGAGGTATTTGATTTTTCTGGTGAGGATACTGTAGTTGAGATTAGTGAAAATACCATAGCTGGTCGAATTTGTAATAATTTTGGTGTCGGTTATAAGGTAGTCGATGAGATTAATATTGTGGCTAGTGAGCCTGTTACTCATACCGAGATGGCTTGTGGTGATGAATTGATGAAAGTAGAAAGTGTTTTATTCAGTGGTTTAGAAAGAGGTTGGGGGTATAGTATTAGTGATGATGATATTTTAGCTTTAATTAGTAGTGATGGCTGGGTAGTTGGTTTGATGAGAAAATAATTTTACGATTTAGATTGTTCTTATTAATAATATTTAACTGAACTGATAATTAATCAAAGTTCCATTATATATTATTGTAAAGGGTAGGCCAAATTACTGGTGTAATTTATTTTTTAAATGGT
>JAEWTE010000057.1 GCA_023459655.1 Candidatus Parcubacteria bacterium
ATTAAACCTAAACCAGCCCAGATTATGTCATTACCGCGTTTAACCGCTAAATACCAACGTTTATCGGTTAGGTTTAGATTTTCTAAAAACCATAATTGGCCGATGGCGGCTAGGGGTACTTTACCAGTCAATTGTTCATAAAAACTAGACATGGTTAGATAAGTCAGGTTGAGTGGTAAGAGATTAAAAAGAGCCTGATTAATTTGTTGATCAGCTCGATAGCGATCGGCAATAACAATAGTATTAATATGATAATCATTAATAGCTTGGGCTAGATTATCGGTTCGATTAATTATTATCCAATTTTGATTAGATTGTTCTTGGCCACTGTCATCAAGTAATAGACTGGGCTTATAGCCTAAATGTGGTGAATTGGTTAATAATTGCCAGAGCTTGTCAGCTAGCTGATCGTAGCCGATTAATAAAACATTATTATGTGGTAGAGCTTTTCTAAGGCTATTGCGCCACAGATAGCGCCAAGCTAAAAAAGTAATTAAGTAGACAAAGCTAAAAATCAATAAATTGGTTTTGGGGGCGATGGTTGACTGAGGGAGTAGATAAAAGATGATTAATGACAAGATGGCGGCTGGTCCAATTGTTTTGATAACTCGTTCGGTAAAGCGGGGTCCTTTAGCTAAAATATTGAGGTTATAGAGATTGGCTACATAAAAAATAATTAGCCAGAGAATGAAGAGCCAATTAAAAATAGCGATGTGTTGTTGCCAGGCTATTGGGTCAGGCCAGTGCTGATGACGAATAATCAGGGTGATAGCTAAGCTGGCGTAGAGCAAAAGCCAATCACCGGCTAGTAAAATTAATTGTCGAAACTTACTTTTTATGGTCATATCTTTTTATTATAACTACCGTTCACAAAAAAGCAAGCCATTTTTATCTAGTTTTGGCTGAAAAGTTTAAGGAGATTATCTAATAACTGTTTAACTAAGAAAATCATTTATTGTTAGCTAAGAAAAATTATTTGCTCAAGTTGGCAGTCTGTATTATAATGTTGGCAGTAAGCTAGCTTAATCCCTCACTTATGATTTGCACCAGGTGCAATCGCCAAATGGCGGACAATAGTACCGTTTGCCCCAATTGCGGCCAGCCGGTCATCGCTCCCGAACAGATTATTAAAGAAGTTAAACTGCGTCGTTTGCAGCGTTATCTTTTTTATGCCCTGGTTATTATGATTGTTATTGCGGCGGTTGGTATTATGGTTCGTATTTATAATAATAATACCAAATTGGTTTTAGAAATCAGTCAAGTTAAACAAAATCTTGAAGGCAAAGATGGTGAATTAACTAGTGCTCAGACTGAATTAGAACAAAAGAAAAAAGATTTAGCCAAAATTCAAGCTGAATTAAATACCAATAGTCAAAAGATGCAAGCTGCCGATAGCCAGCTCCAGCAAAAAACTTCTGAATATCAGGCGTTATTATCGGAAAAGACTCAATTGGAAAGTGGTAGTCAGCAATGTCAAATGAATCTTAATTTATCCGATGCTAATATCTATGGACTAATTGTTAGATTGGGGGTTGGTGTGACTAATCACAATCTGGCTAGTATTTCCTTAGCTGATGCTAATTTAGGTGGCCAAGACCAAGACCAAGACGGTTTATCTGATATAGTAGAAAGATCATTGGGGACTGATCCGACTAAGGCTGACACTGATGGTGATGGTTATGATGATAAGAGTGAATTATTAAGTGGTCATAATCCATTAGGTCCGGGGATGTTGCCGATTAATCCAGATTATGTAAATTCAGTTAAGGGCAAGATATTATTACAAATTGAAGGCGATAAATCAGCTTGGTATGTGGCTGGTGATGGCAAGCGTTATTATCTTGGCAATCCCGGTGATGCCTATGGGGTGATGCGTCAAAATGAATATTGGACCAAGGACTGGCCAGGTTATGCTACACCGATTATGTCAGGCAATGATCAGTTTAGTAATTAATTGACAAATAATTTTAATTAGGGGGGGCAAACAATTCGCGTCCGCGGATTGTTTTTGTTAGGTGACTCGGCCAGAGCGGCTCAGATCAATGTTTAAGGGGGGAACATTGATTAATTGCTGATCTGGCCGGGTGACTTAATAAGACCTCCCAGTAGTAGTTATGTGGAAAAAGTTTTTAAATAAGCCCTACTGGTGGTTGGTGGCGGCTTTGGTTGTTATTTTGATAATAATCAGTATTTTTACTTGGCCGCTGATTCAGCGTTCAGTTCGTTATCATCAATGGTTAAAGCCATTTTTAGATGATGCTGATAATAGTTTAGGGGCGGATAGCCCCCAGGCCGCTTATCAACAATTTTGGCAAGCCTTGCAGGCTAATCAGCGGGAGACAGCCTTGGCTTATATTATTGGTTTACGTCGTCCTTATTATCAACAGGTTTGGCAAGACTCAGCTCGTTGGGCGATTGATCAGACTTTGCCATCAGAAACAGTTTTATCTTTTCAGGCTGATTGTTTACCCGAGGCAATAGCTTGTAGGCAGCGAGCAATTTTAACTTATTCAATTGCCGGAACTAGCGGTTGGTTAGAGTTGTATCAAAATTTAGCTGGTTATTGGCAAATTGGCGATATCTATTAGTTTATGAGGAGGGGGATTACCATTATTTGGTTATTATTTTTATTGCTGATTGATTGGCCGATTGTCCAAGCTTATGATCATGCTATTACTCATCCACGATTAGTCAGTTGGTCAGTTCAAGCTTATAATCTAGCCTACAAGCCATCATTAGGGTCGACCGAATTAAATTGGTTAGCTGCCGGCTCCGTAGCTGAAGATCAACCAGTTTTACGAACAATGAATCATTTTTGGTGGCCGCAAGTTAATCGACCACTTAGTTCTGGCGCTTATGGTTTATTATTATTGAATTCGTCACCAAGTTGGGGTTGGTCGGCTCAAACTCAGCTTGATTTGATTTATGGACCATCTTTTAGTTGGCAGCAAGCCATTGTCGAATATCGTCGTGGTCGTTATCAATCAGCCTTTATTCATCTAGGGCATGTCTTACATTTATTGCATGATAATAGTGTTCCAGCTCATGTTCGTAATGATCCTCATGAGCTCGGTGATTCTTTGGAAAATTGGCTTTGGCAACATCAGCAAGAATTGACTACTTTAACTGCGATTATTCGACCGCGTTGTAGTGATTATTATGATTGCTTTACTCAATTAGCTCAGGTAGTCAATCAGAATTTTTTTAGCCAAGACACAATTAGCGGTCCCGACGGAGTTGGTGATTGGCCTGATCAACCGCAAATTAAGCAGTGGCCAGCTGTTGATGGTTATATCATTCATCGTGGTTATCGACTAGCTTATTATCAATCAGCTCGTCGTCGATTTATTTTAGATGATCAGGTTCATCGTGATTATTGGTCACAGATTGCTCCTTTGGCAGTTGGTTTTGGTGCTGAATTGATTAGATTATTTTTTATCGCTGTTAATGATCAATCTGAAGTTATTGCTAATCCAGCTTGGTGGCAACGGTTATGGGCAACTTGGACTGGTCGATCAGCTAATCAGGTGGTTGAAGTTATTGCTGACGGTAATCAATTGAGTGATTATCCTGAGCCTTTATCAATAGCAACTTCATCGGTTAGTAGTTCTATGGCAATTATTTCGTCAACGGCCGTGACAACTACTTCTTTAATTGAAGCCATTCCGGTAACAGTATTATTAAAACGAGTTATTGATGGTGATACTATTGAATTAGTTGACGGTCGCCAGGTCCGTTATATTGGAATTGATGCGCCAGAATTAGCTCAATCGTCTGGTCAAGCTAGCCAATGTTTAGCTGAACAAGCCAAGTTACGCAACCAGCAATTATTAGCTAATCAGACTTTGCGGCTAGTGGCCGATAGTGGGGGTGAACAAGATAATTATGGCCGGTTATTGCGTTATGTTTATGCTGGCGATGTTTTTGTTAATGAGCAATTAGCAGCTGATGGGCTGGCTAGAGTCTTTTTTTGTGCTGCTAATCAGGCCAATTGTCCACCAGCTCACGATCAAGCCAGACGCCAGCAAATTAGTTTGGCCGGTCAAGCAGCTCAACAAAATAAAAGCGGTGTTTATAGTCAGCAATGTTTGGTTCAAACCACAGCTTCGGCTATTGTCATCAGTCAAGCCTCTTCAACCAAGCCTAGTACCGCGGTTAGTTCAATTATTACACCACCAATTAGTTCATCTTCCAAGTCTTCTTCAACTATTACCACCACTACTAGTTTAGCAATTAAGACTGATTTACAACCGCCGGATACAATTATTACGACTGATTTACCACCAGCAATCAATACTGGCACAGCTAGATTTTTATTAACTGCGACTGAACCGGCTAGTTTTGAATGTCGCCTTAATGATCAAAAATGGAAAACTTGTTCCGCTGATTATCAATTAAAAAATCTGGTTAGTGGTCAATATTCTTTAGCGGCTCGGGCGATTGATCTATCTGGCAATATTGATCCGACTCCAGCTGTTCATCAATGGATTATTGACAAGCAACGACCGACCATTAGTTGGTTAACCAAACCATCTAGTACTCTGACTAGTGATGAATCAATTTTTGCCGTACAAGTTAATGAGCCAGCTGATTTGTTTTGTCAATTAGACGGTCAAGCTGAACAACCTTGTCCGACTGATTTGCGCTATGATGATTTATCGGCCGGGCAACATCAATTAATTATTCGAGCCCGTGATTTAGCTGGTAATTATTCGGCGCAATTATCTTATAAATGGACGATTATTGTTATTGTTCCACCGGGTCAAGTATTTATTGATTTTCCACCGGATGATCCGTGGTTTAGTAGCTCTACATCAATTACGATTACTGGTCGATCTAGTTCAGCTGGGCCGGTTTTAGTCAATGGTCAATCTGCTCAATTGCTAGCTGATAATCATTGGCGATCAGCCGTTAAGCTGGTGGCTGGTCTTAATAATTTATTAATTTGGTCGGAAAATGAGCTTGATCAAGCTGGTCCGACAACTAGTTTGTCGATTATTTTAGACAATATTAAGCCTAGCTCTAGTTTAACAGCTTTGCCGGAGACAGTTGATGAACTTGACTTTGTTGTGTCTTGGTTTGGTCAAGATTTGGGTGAATCAGCCAGTGGTCACTTGGTTTTTGATGTTCAATATCGTTTGGGTAGTGAATCATGGCAACCTTGGCTGAGTGCGGTTGATTATACTAGTGCTATTTTTAATCAAGCGGCGGCGGTTGGTCAAAAGATTTCTTTTCGTTGTCGAGCTCGTGATCAGGCTGGTAATTGGGAGAATTGGCCAACTAATTCGGCGGCCGATACTTTTACTAGATTAGCTGAACCGCCAGCTGAACCAGCCCTTAAAATTGTTATTAGTCAATTAGCTACTCGTGGAGTTGGTGGAGCTAGTGATGAATTTGTGGAATTATATAATCCAAATAATCAAGTGGTTGACCTTAGTAATTGGCGATTACAGAGTAAGTCAGCGGCTGGCACGGTTTGGATTAATCGGCTAGGGACCGATGGTTTGCCCGTTGGTAGTCAAATCGAAGCCGGTGGTTATTTTTTATTGGCCAGTGCTGATTATTCTGGTCTGACTTGGCCGGATTATCGGCATAGTGGTAATTGGGGATTATCTGATGATGGTGGGCATGTTCGTTTAGTTAATCATCAACAAGGTATTGCTGATCAGGTTGGCTATAATCAGGCTGATGATCCTGAAGGTCAACCGGCGATAGCTGATTTGTCGGCTAATTATAGTTTGCAGCGTAAAGCCTCGGCTCAATCGACTGCAGCTAGTTTATCGTCTGGTGGTTATGAGTTTAGTTTGGGTAATGGCTGGGATACTGATAATAATCAACAGGATTTTGTCGAGCAGCCGGTTGTTTTTGCTCGATCTAGTAATCAACAGACTTTTGATCAAGCTTCACTAAGTTCAGGGCTTAATCATCTTTGGCATTTTAATGAATGTTTAGGTTCGACTGTTTATGATTTTGTTGGCTTAGCTCATATTAATAATCAGCCGTTTACTTGGTTGGTTGGGCGCTATGATTGTGCCGGTTATCAGACCTGGGAGAATCCAGCAGTTAATTTAGAATTGTCCACGTCAATTGATCCGGCTGGGGTTACTTTAGCCTATTGGTGGCGTAATGCTTCTTATCCTAATGAAGGTCGTGGTCACGAGTATTTAACTTCAGCCGATGGTCAGATTATTTTAGGCTTGACGCCATCATCGCTTGGTTCATTGCAATTTTGGCATTATGGTCAAAGCTATAATTTATTTGATATCATGCCCAATGATACTGATTGGCACCTATTGGTTGCTACTCAGGAGCGTAATCAGATCAAGTTTTATATTGATGGACATTTAAAGTTTGAAGCAGCGGCTGAATATAATCCGCCTCGGTTAATTTCTAGATTAGATCTAGCTGATGAAAACTGGCCAATTACTCGTGACCAGTTGGCAATTTGGCGGCGAGCCTTAAGTTTGTCAGAAATTCGTCAATTATATCAATTATCTCAACCACTTGCTCCACAACCCCAGCGGCCACTACAGGTTGACCCAATCGCTGTTTATCATTGGTCGTTTGATGAAGGCGATGCGGCTACGGCTTATGATAATTTATTATCAACTCCACTGGGGCCGGTTCAGCGCTGGATTTATAGTCCGTTCAATTTAGGAGTTCGCTTAGAACACCCTGGTGATTTATTGGCTAGTCTGAGCCAACCAATAATTAATCAAGATGTGTCTTTATCGTTTTGGTGGCGTAATTCTTCGCACCCTAATGAAGGGCGAGCCAATATAGTTCTTTATAATTCTTCTGGTGGTGCTTCATTTGGTCTAGCAGCTGGCAGTTATGGCCTTAAGGTTTATTTTAATGGTATTGGTTGGTATCCGCTTAGTTTGCCAATTGATGGGGATGATTGGCATCATGTTGCCTTGGTTTATGATTCCTATGC